>NZ_POTZ01000013.1 GCF_003236365.1 Streptomyces sp. NTH33 | reverse complement strand
AGCCACCTGCGATCACCCCGGCGAGTACGCCGCCGACGAGCCCGTCAAGCTGATCGGGGTCAGGGAGACCCCGCTCTCCGTGGACGAGGTGTTCCGGGCCGTGGGGGACGATGCCGCCGGGGGGACCGCGCTGTTCGTGGGGACCGTGCGGAACCACGACGGGGGCGCCGATGTCGATGAGCTCGCGTACTCCTGTCATCCCAGCGCGGAGGCGGAGATGCGGCGGATCGCCGAGAAGGTCGTCGCCGAGTACCCGGTGCGGGCGCTGGCGGCCGTGCACCGCGTGGGGGAGCTGAAGGTCGGGGACCTCGCCGTCGTGGTCGGGGTGTCGTGTCCGCACCGGGGCGAGGCGTTCGAGGCCTGCCGCAAGCTGATCGACGACCTCAAGCACGAGGTGCCGATCTGGAAGCACCAGAAGTTCTCCGACGGAACCGAGGAGTGGGTGGGGGCCTGCTGACCCACGCGCGCCTGCTGAACCTGGTCCTCCTCAACCCCTTCGCCGTAGCTCCGGTTGCGTAACCGCACCCCTGGCGTGAGCGTTGTCACTGCGGATGGTTAATCTGCTGATCGGTCAGTTGCCCTCGCTCAATTGGGGTTGGGAGGTCGGCATGGCGGCTCTCGCCTGGTTGCTGATTCCGTTTGTGGCTGCGATAGGCGCGGGACTCTGGGGTAGCTGGGCGAACCGGACCCGCAAGGCGCGCAGCGACGGTCCCGAGCTGGACGGATATGCCCGGTTCCGCGAGGCCATGGAGAGGTCGCACTCCAGTACGTGAGACGGACCGCCCTGACGGTGCGCCGACAGGCATGTCCCGTACTGTCGAGTCATGCCACGCCGCACCGCTACGATGCTCGCCTCCACTCTGATGCTGATCGCGCTCCTGTGCGCGGGAGTCTTCCTTCCCGTGCCGTACTCGGAGATGTCCCCGGGGCCGACGGTCAACACTCTCGGTGAGCACAACGGTGAGCCGGTGCTGCAGATCTCGGGCCGCAAGACCTACCCGACGGACGGCCACCTCAACATGACCACCGTCCGGGTCACCAGCGCCGACTACCGGATGAACCTCGTCGAGGCCGTCTACGGCTGGCTGGCACACGACAACAAGATCGTCCCGCACGACACGCTCTACCCCAACGGCAAGACGGAGGAGCAGTCGACGCAGGAGAACGCCGAGGAGTTCACCCAGTCCCAGGAGAGCGCCAAGGTCGCCGCCCTGAAGCAGCTCGGTGTCCCGGTGCAGTCCTGGGTGATCGTCTCCACGGTCGTCAAGGGCACCCCCGCCCAGGGCAAGCTGCACGCGGGCGACGTCATCAAGGCCGTCGACGGCACGGCGGTCAAGCAGCCCTCCGACGTCGCCAAGCTGGTCACCAGGCACAAGCCCGGGCAGAAGGTCGTCTTCACGATCGTGCCCGCCAAGGAGCAGGCCGCCGCCGAGAAGCAGCACAGGACGGCGACCGTCACCGAGGACGTGACCATCACCACGGCGCAGTCCGCCGACGCCGGCGCCAAGCGTGCCATCGTCGGGATCTCCGCCGGGACCGACCACACCTTCCCGTTCACGATCGACATCAAGCTCGCCGACGTCGGCGGACCGAGCGCCGGACTGATGTTCGCCCTCGGCATCTACGACAAGCTCACCCCGGGCAGCCTGACCGGCGGCAAGTTCGTGGCCGGCACCGGGACGATCGACGACAACGGCAAGGTCGGCCCGATCGGCGGCATCGAGATGAAGACCGTCGGCGCGCGCGACAAGGGCGCCCAGTTCTTCCTGACCCCCGCCGACAACTGCGCGTCCGCCGCCAAGGACACTCCCTCGGGGCTCACCCTCGTGAAGGTGAACACCATGGGCGACGCCCTCGCCGCCCTGAAGGACATCCGCGCCGGCAGCACCGCCGACCTGCCGAAATGCACGGTCGGGGGCTGACGGGCGGCGCTCTTCGAGGCGGCGGACGACCCCAGCCCCTCGAGCACCGTCAGCCCTCGAGCGTCGTCAGTCCTCGAACGTCGCCGCCAGCGCCTCCGCCAGCCCCGGCACCAGGTCCGCGCCCGTGAGGACCTCCGTCGCGGAGTCCTTCTCGCGCAGCCGCAGGGCCGACTCCCGGGTGCCGTCGCGCAGAACCGCCACCGTCATGCGGACCTCCTGGCGCTCGGGGTGGCCCGCCACCCACTTCGCCAGCTTCGCCTGGTCCAGCCCCTCGGGGACCTGCGCCTCGGCGGACGGCGGCAGCATCAGACGCTCCACGGTCAGCGCGCAGCCGGTCACCGCGTCGGGCCAGGCGATCGTGCCCAGGAACTCGTCGAGCGGCCGGTTCGCCGGAATCTCGTCCTGCTCGATCGGGGTGAGACCGGAGGTCTCCTGCTCGTCCTCCAGTCCGAGCTGGGCCGCGAGGGCGGGTTCCTGGGCCCGCAGCCGTGCGGTGTCTACGAGGGCGAAGAGGCGAGCGGGCTGGTCCCAGCCGAGGCCGGAGGCGTACTCGTCGATCTCGAGTACGGCCCGGGTGAGCGGGCTCGCTGCCATGGGAGTGTTGGACATGGTCACAATCCTGCCTCGTTCCCGGCCGGAATCGGGAACTGAGTAAACGGTGAGTAAGTTGCATAAGTGTGGGCCCACGGAGACGGGGGCGCACCGTACGGTCCATGGACACGGGACCTGACGCAACGAGACCCGACTGACAACGAGACCCAACCAACAGCGAACTTCGAGGTGCACACCCTTGGCTTTCCAGATGCCGGACCGCGGCGGAGGCCCGACAGGGCCGCGGATCAGAGTGGGCCGCCCGTCCCGGCGCGCCAGGACCCTGCTCATGACACTGGGCGTCCTCGCCGCCCTCGGCATGGCGTTCGCCATGTTCGCGGGCTTCTGGACGGACTGGCTGTGGTACCGGTCGGTGCACTACTCGTCCGTGTTCACCACCACCCTGTGGACCAAGATCGGCCTGTTCTTCGTCTTCGGCCTGCTGATGGCGGGCGCGGTCGGAGTCAACATCTGGCTCGCGCACCGGCTGCGGCCGCCACTGAGCGCCATGTCGATGGAGCAGCAGAGCCTGGACCGCTACCGGATGGGCATCGCGCCGTACAAGAAGTGGCTGCTGCTCGGCATCACGGCGCTGGTCGGGCTGATCGCCGGCGCCTCCGCCGCGAGCCAGTGGCGGACCTGGCTGATGTGGGTCAACGGCGTGCCGTTCGGCACGCGGGACCCGCAGTTCAACCTGGACGTCGCCTTCTACGCCTTCGACCTGCCCTGGTACCGGTTCCTGCTGGGCTTCGGCTTCGCCGCCACGATCCTGTCCCTGATCGCCGCGGCGCTCACCCACTACCTGTACGGCGGGCTGCGCGTCACCAGCCCCGGCGCGCGTGCCACGGCCGCGGCGACCGGGCACCTGTCGGTGCTCCTCGGCGTCTTCGTGGCGCTGAAGGCGGTGGCGTACTGGCTGGACCGGTACGGACTGGCGGTGAAGTCCAGCGACTTCAAGGCGACCAGCGACTGGACGGGCCTGAGGTACGTCGACGCCCACGCCTATCTGCCGGCCAAGACGATCCTGTTCTGCATCGCGGTCATCTGCGCGCTGCTGTTCTTCGCCACCCTGTGGCGGCGCACCTGGCAGCTGCCGGTCATCGGCTTCGGCCTGATGGTGTTCTCGGCCGTCCTCATCGGCGGCCTGTACCCGGCGATCGTGCAGAAGTTCCAGGTCCAGCCCAACGAGCAGGCCAAGGAAGCGCCGTACGTCGCGAAGAACATCAAGGCGACGCGTGAGGCGTACGGCATCGACGACACCAAGGTGTCCGAGTACGCGGGCAAGAGCCAGACCGCGGACAAGACGAAGCTGCGTGACGAGGTCGAGAAGGCGGCGAGCATCCGCATACTGGACCCGAACGTCGTCTCGCCGACCTTCCAGCAGCTCCAGCAGATCCGTAACTTCTACGGATTCCCGACCAACCTGGACGTCGACCGCTACAAGGACAAGGACGGCAAGGTCCAGGACACGGTCATCGGTCTGCGCGAGCTGAACCTCGACGGCATCCCGAAGAAGAACTGGATCAACAACCACTTCCGCTACACCCACGGCTACGGCGTCGTCGCGGCCAAGGGCACCGAGGCCGACGGCAACGGCCAGCCGTCCTTCACCGAGTCCGACCTGCCCTCCACCGGCCATCTGGGGGAGTACGAACAGCGGGTCTACTACGGCGAGAAGACCACCACGTACTCGATCGTCGGCGGCCCCCAGAAGGAGGTCGACTACTCCGACGACAGCGGTGAGAAGACCACCAGCTACCGGGGCGACAGCGGCGTCAGCCTCTCCAACCCGGTCAACCGGGCCGCGTACGCGGTGGCGTTCGGCGAGCCGCAGATCCTCTACTCCGGCGCGATCGGCGACGGCTCGCGGATCCTGTACAACCGCACGCCCAAGGAGCGCGTCGAGGCGGTGGCGCCCTGGCTGACCATCGACGGCGACGCCTACCCGGCGGTGGTCGAGGGCCGCATCCAGTGGATCGTCGACGCCTACACGACGACGAACGGCTACCCGTACGCCTCCCGTACGACCCTGGGCGACACCACAGCCGACTCGCTGACGTACAACAACAACCAGCGCGCGGTGGTGGCCCAGCAGAACCAGGTCAACTACATCCGCAACTCGGTGAAGGCGACCGTCGACGCCTACAGCGGCGAGGTCAAGCTGTACCAGTGGGACACCGAGGACCCGGTCCTGAAGACCTGGATGAAGGCGTTCCCCGGCACGGTCGAGTCCAAGAAGGACATCTCGCCGGCGCTGATGGACCACCTGCGGTACCCGCAGGACCTGTTCAAGGTCCAGCGCGAACTGCTCACCCGCTACCACGTGCAGGACGCGCAGACCTTCCTCAGCGGCAGCGAGGTGTGGCAGGTGCCGGACGACCCGACCAACAAGTCGGGCAACGCGGTGCCGCCGTACTACCTGACCATGAAGATGCCCGACCAGGCCTCCCAGGCGTTCTCGCTGACGACGACGTTCACGCCGACGGGCCGGGACAACCTGAGCGCCTTCATGGCGGTCGACGCCGAGGCGGGCACGCCCGGCTACGGCCAGATCAGGCTCCTGAAGCTGCCGACGAGCACCACGGTCGGCGGTCCCAAGCAGGTGCAGAGCCAGTTCAACTCGAACTCGCAGCAGAACATCGCCGAGTTCGTCCGGCTCATCAGGGGCGGTGACTCGGAGCTCGAGTACGGCAACCTGCTGACCGTCCCGCTGGACGGCGGACTGCTCTACGTGGAGCCGGTCTACGTGCGCGGTGGTGAGCTCAAGTACCCGCTGATGCGGAAGGTGCTGGTGACCTACGACGGCGTCACCGCGTTCGAGAACACCCTCGGCGAAGCCCTCGACAAGGTCTTCGGTGCGTCGGGCTCGGCGCCCCCGCCGCCCTCGGACACCGGGACCGGCGAGACCCCGCCGCCGTCGAGTGGCAACCCGACGGTCCAGCAGGCGCTGAAGGACGCCCAGAAGGCCTTCGACGACGGTCAGGCCGCCCTGAAGAAGGGCGACTGGCAGGCGTACGGCCAGTCCCAGAAGGACCTTCAGGACGCGCTGCAGCGGGCTGAGGACGCGCAGGCGCAGGCGGAGAAGGCCGGCGGTAGCGGCAAGAACGCCGACAGCGGCGACAACAAGCCGACGCCGGACCGGAGTCCGAGTGCCAGTCCCAGCGGCAGTCCCACCAGCGGCTGATCGCTCCGACCGAGCCGAAGGGCCCGGGTCCGTGCCACGGACCCGGGCCCTTCGCGGTGTACGAACGCATGTGCCGACGTGCCCTGCGGCCGTGCCACCGTGGGGAGTTGGGCGATCTGTGTTTGACTTGTCTCTCTGTGGGCATGTCGACAAAACGCTGAAGTGACCTCACTGGCTGCGGTATACCAGGTGTACCCAGGTTGCAGGTGGTGCGACGATGGACGTTATGGGGGACAAGGCAACTCTGTTCGAGACGGGGCGATTTGTACGGGCTTCCGACCTTGAGGAGACCGGATCCGAGGGGACCGGACCTGAGGGGACCGGAAGCGACGACCGGGACGAGACCCGGGACGAGACCGGGGCGGCCGCCGACGAGCTCGCGGAGCTGGCGCGCCGCCGTCTCGCCGCGGAGTCGGGGGACGTCGAGGCCATGAGCGTCCTCGGGGCCATGCTGCTGCGCCGCGGCGATCTCGACGGAGCCGAACCCCATCTGCGGGCCGCCACCGCGGCCGGTGACCGCGCCGCCGCCAACAACCTGGGAGTCCTCCTCTACCAGCGCGGATACGCCGACGAGGCCGCCGGATGGTGGCGGATCGCCGCCGTCGCCGGATCCGCGGCGGCCGCGCACGCGCTCGGGCGCCACCACCGCGAGCGCGGCGACGAGCCCGCCGCCGAGTACTGGCTGCGCCAGTCCGCCGAGCAGGGGCACGTCCTGGGCGCCTACGCGCTCGCCGACCTGCTGGAGCACCGCGGGGAGGCCGGGGCCGAGCGCTGGATGCGGGCCGCCGCCGAGCGGGGCCACCGGGAGGCCGAGTACCGGCTGGCACGGGCGCTGGACCGGCGGGCCGCGCGGGAGTCCGCCGGCGGCGACGGTGCCGACCTCATGGCGGAGGCCGAGCAGTGGTACCGGCAGTCCGCCGCGCGCGGGCACCGCCGGGCCGCGCTGCACCTCGGCGCGATCCTGGAGAGGCGCGGCGAGCTCAAGGAGGCCGGCCGCTGGTACCTGACCTCCGCCAAGGACGGCGAGACGCGGGCCGCCTGCGCGCTCGGGTTCCTGCTGCGGGACGCCGGCGACACCGAGAGCGCCGCCGTGTGGTGGCTGCGGGCCGCGCAGGACGGCGACGGCAACGCGGCGAACGCGCTGGGCGCGCTGCACGCCGAGCGCGGCGAGACGCAGACCGCCGAGCGGTGGTACCGGGCCGCGATGGACGCGGGCGACATCAACGGCGCCTACAACCTCGGGCTGCTCTGCGCCGAGCAGGGCCGGACCGCGCAGGCCGAGCAGTGGTACCGGCGCGCGGCCTACGCCGGACACCGGGAGGCGGCGAACGCGCTGGCCGTGCTGCTGCTGCAGGTCGGGGACACCGGGGGCGCCGAGCCGTGGTTCTCCAAGGCGGCCGAGGCCGGCAGCGTCGACGCCGCGTTCAACCTGGGGATCCTCTACGCCGGGCGGGAGCTGGAGCCCGAGGCCCTGCGCTGGTACGAGCGGGCGGCGGCGGCCGGGCACACGGAGGCGGCGCTGCAGGTGGGCATCGCCCGGCTGCGCGCGGGGGACGAGCGGGAGGCCGAGCGGCACCTGCGGTGGGCGGCCGGCGGCGGCAGCGCGGAGGCCGCGTACCGGCTGGCCACCCTGCTCGACGCCCGGCGGCCGCCGGCGCCCGCGCACGAGCTCGGCGAGCCGGCGGTCCACGAGAAGACCGAGTGCGAGGAGTGGTACGAGCGGGCGGCCTCGCAGGGGCACCGGCGCGCACAGGTGCGGGTCGGGATGCTGGCCGCGGCCCGCGGGGACGTGGTCGAGGCGGCGCGCTGGTACCGGGCGGCGGCGGAGGCCGGTTCCCGCAACGGCGCGTTCAACCTGGGGCTGCTGCTCGCTCGGGAGGGCAGCGAGCCGGAGGCCGCCCTGTGGTGGACACGGGCCGCCGACGCCGGGCACGGACGGGCGGCGCTCCGGCTCGCCCTGGTCTACGCGCGCCGGGGCGAGCTGTCCGAGGGCCAGCGGTGGGCCGACCGGGCCGTGGAGCTGGGGCCGACACCGGTCGCCGAGCGGGCGGCGCGGCTGCGGGACGCACTGCGCGAGGAGCTGTCGGCGTGACGTGCGGGGCATGGCGTACGGAATGCGGCGCGCGGGAGGTGGCGCACGGGATGTGACGTGCGGGGTGTGACGTGCGGAGTGTGACGCACGCCTCGGCACACGCCACCGGAAGCGATTTGCTTCTCTCCTCGTCGTTCACGTACTGTTGCACTCAACGACGCGGGGTGGAGCAGCTCGGTAGCTCGCTGGGCTCATAACCCAGAGGTCGCAGGTTCAAATCCTGTCCCCGCTACTGAAGCCGAGGGCCGGAATCCGATCAAGGATTCCGGCCCTCGGTGTTTCCGGCGCAGTCGCGCACAACACCTGCGAAAAGACCCCGGCACCTCGTCGGCGCCGGGGTCTCCTGGAAGGTCGGCGCGGTCAGGCCGCCGCGCAGTTCGGACACAGACCGCGGTACGTCACCTCGACGTCCGAGACCTTGAAGCCGAAGCGCTCCGAGTCGGGCAGGTCGGTCAGCGGGTCGCCGCTCGGGTGGACGTCACGGATCGTGCCGCAGCCGGCGCAGACCAGGTGGTGGTGCGGCCGGTGCGCGTTGGGGTCGTACCGCTTGGCGCGCTTGTCGGTGGCCACCTCGAGGACCTCACCGAGGGAGACCAGCTCGCCCAGCGTGTTGTAGACGGTCGCCCGGGAGATCTCGGGCAGCTTCGCGACGGCCCGTGCGTGGACCTCGTCGGCGGTCAGATGGACGTGTTCGCCGTCGAGCACCTCGGCCACGACGCGTCGCTGCGCGGTCATGCGCCATCCGCGTCCGCGCAGCCGTTCCAGTAGGTCACTCATACAGACCAGCCTAACAGCAGAGGGACAGTTTCCGAACGGGTGTGACTTTGGAGTCTTGCTTGACTTAGAAATTGTCCAATGTAGGATCGATCTCGGCTTTGACCAAGAGATGTGACCAGACGAATGCGACCCAGGAGGCGACGTGACGCAGGCGCCGCTCACGACGGAAGCCGGTGCTCCGGTGGCCGACAACCAGAACAGCGAGACCGCGGGAGTCGGCGGCCCGGTGCTCGTCCAGGACCAGCTCCTCCTGGAGAAGCTCGCCCACTTCAACCGTGAGCGCATCCCGGAGCGCGTGGTGCACGCCCGTGGCGCCGGTGCCTACGGCACCTTCACGGTCACCGCCGACCTCACGAAGTACACGCGTGCGAAGTTCCTCTCCGAGGTCGGCAAGCAGACCGAGGTCTTCCTCCGCTTCTCGACCGTGGCCGGCAACCTGGGCGCCGCGGACGCCGTCCGCGATCCCCGCGGCTTCGCGCTGAAGTTCTACACCGAAGAGGGCAACTACGACCTCGTCGGCAACAACACCCCCGTGTTCTTCATCAAGGACGCGATCAAGTTCCCCGACTTCATCCACACCCAGAAGCGCGACCCGTACACGGGCAGCCAGGAGGCGGACAACGTCTGGGACTTCTGGGGCCTGTCGCCGGAGTCCACGCACCAGGTGACCTGGCTGTTCGGTGACCGCGGCATCCCGGCGTCGTACCGCCACATGGACGGCTTCGGCTCGCACACCTTCCAGTGGAGCAACGAGGCCGGCGAGGCCTTCTGGGTCAAGTACCACTTCAAGACCGACCAGGGCATCAAGTGCCTGACCGCCGAGGAGGCCGGGGTCCTCGCGGGCAAGGACCCCGACTCCCACCAGCGCGACCTGCGCGAGGCGATCGAGCGCGGCGAGTTCCCGTCCTGGACCGTCTACGTCCAGGTGATGCCGGTGGCCGAGGCGGCGACCTACCGCTTCAACCCGTTCGACCTGACCAAGGTCTGGCCGCACGCCGACTACCCGCGCATCGAGATCGGCAAGCTGGAGCTCAACCGCAACCCGGAGAACGTCTTCGCCGAGGTCGAACAGTCGATCTTCTCCCCGGCGCACTTCGTGCCCGGCATCGGCCCGTCCCCGGACAAGATGCTCCAGGGTCGCCTCTTCGCCTACGGCGACGCCCACCGCTACCGCGTCGGCATCAACGCCGACCACCTGCCGGTGAACCGCCCGCACGCCACCGAGGCGCGCACCCACTCCCGTGACGGCTACCTGTACGACGGCCGCCACAAGGGCGCGAAGAACTACGAGCCCAACAGCTTCGGCGGACCGTTCCAGACGAACCAGCCGCTGTGGCAGCCCGTCCCGGTCACCGGCGTCACCGGCGACCACGAGGCGCCGGTCCACGCCGAGGACAACGACTTCGTCCAGGCCGGCAACCTCTACCGCCTGATGACGGAGGAGGAGAAGGAGCGCCTGGTCAACAACCTGGCGGGCTCCATCTCCCAGGTCTCGCGCGACGACATCGCCGAGCGCGCGATCAACAACTTCCGTCAGGCGGACGACGACTTCGGCAAGCGGCTGGAGGCCGCGGTCCAGGCCCTGCGCGGCTGATTTCCAGCACTGGACCGCTTGCCGTGGCCGACGGGCCGGGTTCCTTCGGGGACCCGGCCCGCTGCCGTGTCCGCCGGGACCGTCAGGCCGGTACCCGCGCCGCCCGCTGCCGGGCCGGCGCCCAGCAGCGGATGATGTCGCGGACGGAGACGATTCCCGCCGGTTCGCCGCCGTCCAGGACGATCAGATGCCGGAAGCCGCCGTGCGTCATGGTCCGGGCCGCCTCCTCCAGGGTCCACGTCGGGGCGGCGAATACCACGTCGGTGGTGGTGTGGGCATGGGCGCGCTCGGTGTCCGGGCTCTGGCCCCGGCCGACGGAGTCGAGGATGTCGCGTTCGGTGAGGATGCCGATGCCGCCGGCGTCGGGGTCGTGGACCACGGCGGCGCCGACGCGGCGCGCGGACATCAGGGCCGCCGCCTGGCGGAGGGTGTGTGCGGGGCCGATGGTGAGGACCACCGTGCTCATGGCGTCGCGGACGAGCATGGGATGGAGCCACCTCCTTGGGGGAATCCGGATAGTTCGCGGATTCACAAACGCACAAGTGGGGGACTCTCAGAGTCGCAGCCAAAACGGGGGCCAACAAGGGGGCGCGCACGACCGGTTGGGGGCGTGCGCGGCATACGGCGGTTTTTCAGCGGCGCCGGTTGAGGTACTCCAGCATCTCGTCGTGCAGCAGTCCGTTGGACGCGGCCGCGTTGCCGCCGTGCGGGCCTGGACGGCCGTCCAGGCCGGTGAAGGTGCCGCCGGCCTCGGTGACGATGATCGCGTTCGCGGCCATGTCCCACAGGGACAGCTCGGGTTCGGCGCAGAGGTCGACCGAGCCCTCGGCGACCATCATGTACGGCCAGAAGTCGCCGTACGCGCGCGTGCGCCACACCTGACGGGTCAGGTCCAGGAAGCCGTCCAGGCGGCCCTGCTCCTCCCAGCCGCTGAGCGAGGAGTACGCGAAGGAGGCGTCCGTGAGCTTCGCCACGCGCGAGACCTGCAGTCTGCTCGCCTTCGTCAGGCTGCGGCCGGCGAAGGCGCCGTAGCCCTGCGCGGCCCACCAGCGGCGGCCGAGCGCGGGCGCGGAGACGACACCGACGACGGGCTGGTAGCCGCCCTCGGAGGCCTCCATCAGGGAGATGAGCGTCGCCCAGACGGGGACGCCGCGGACGTAGTTCTTGGTGCCGTCGATCGGGTCGACGACCCAGCGGCGGGGGCCGGTGCCCTCGATGCCGTACTCCTCGCCGAGGATCGCGTCGCGGGGGCGGGCGCGGTGCAGCTGGCCGCGGATGAGTTCTTCCGCCGCCTTGTCCGCTTCGCTGACCGGGGTCATGTCCGGCTTCGTCTCGACCTTGAGGTCGAGGGCCTTGAAGCGGTCCATGGTCGCGGCGTCGGCCGCGTCCGCGAGGACGTGGGCCAGACGCAGATCGTCGAGGTAGTCGGGCATGTAAGGCACGGTATCCGCCCCGCGGGTACGAGGCTACCGGGGGCGCGGCGGTGCGCGTGGGCGGACGGAGGCGGGTCGGCTCGCCGCGCCCGCGGGCGGGCACGGCCGAGTTTCCCCCACACTCCGTCACGAACCCTTGACAGTGCGTTCCCGGGCGTCAAATCTGGGCGCAGAGTCGCTCCGCCCCAGGGAGGCGATGATGCCCGCAGCGAGGGAATCCCTGCTGGACGCCGCCCGCGCGGCGCTGGCACGCCGGCCGTGGTCCGCCGTGCGGATGGTGGACGTGGCCGCGGCGGCCGGAGTCTCCCGGCAGACGCTCTACAACGAGTTCGGCAGCAAGGAAGGACTCGCCCGCGCCCTCGTCAGAAGAGAGGCGGACGGCTATCTCGCCGGCGCTGAGCGCGCCCTCGCCGCCCACGGCGACCCGCGCGAACGGCTCACCGCCGCCGCCGAGTGGACCGCGTCGGTCGCCCGGGACAACGCGCTGGTGAAGGCGATGCTCACCGGCTGCTGGAGCGAGCGGCTGCCCGCGCCCACGCTCTCGGCGGTGCCGTCCTCCTCCGCCGTGCCGGCGCAGCGCAGGGCGGACGGCCCGCTGCCGTCGCCCGGCGACTTCGTGGCGATCGTCCGCGACCGTGCCGTGGCCCTGCTGTCCGCCCCCGGCACGCCCAAGGCGGAGACCGCCGCTCTGGCCCGCACCTGCGAACTGGTGGTCCGCCTCGCCCTGTCGTGCGTGGCGGCGCCGCCGGGCGAGGGCGGGGTCGCCGAGCTCGTCCGCGGCGTCCTGCACCGCCAACCGGTCTGATCCGGCCCGGTGGTGCGACTCAGTGCGCGGAACCGGACAGCTGCAGCCCGATCACGCCGATGATGACCAGGCTGATCGAGACGATCTTCAGCGTGGAGACCAGGTCGCCGAGGAAGACCATGCCGTAGACCGCGGTGCCCGCCGCGCCGATGCCGGTCCACACCGCATAGGCCGGGCCCACGTCGAGCTTCTTCAACGACAGGGTGAGCAGTCCGAAGCTGCCCAGGGCGAAGCAGCAGAAGGCGATGGTCGGCCAGAGTCTGGTGAAACCGTGCGACAGTTTCAGACACACGGCGAAGCCCGTCTCGAGCAACCCGGCCACGATGACCAGCAGCCACGCCATGTGCTGTCCTCCTGTGCGTCCGCATGCCGTGACCGCTTGGTCGTGCCTGGGCAGGTCCCCGTCCGGTTCCGTGCGGTTATGCACTTGCCAGACCGCACCACACCCAAACAACGCTGAGGTCAGGGCAGGTCAGTCGCCCTCCTTGCGCTCCCGCGTGGCCAGCAGCCGGCGCAGCGAGTACAGACGCGCCGGGTCGGCGTGGCCCTCGGCGACCCACTCGTCCAGAGCGCAGTCCGGCTCGTCGTGACTGCACGCGCGCGGGCAGCCCTCCGTACCCGGCTCCAGGTCGGGGAAGGCGTGGATGACCCGGGACGGGTCGATGTGCGCGAGGCCGAACGACCGTACGCCCGGGGTGTCGACGACCCAGCCGGCCGCGCCCGTCAGCGGCAGCGCGAGCGCCGAGGTGGTGGTGTGCCGGCCCCGGCCGGTCACCGCGTTCACCCGGCCCGTCTCCCGCCGCAGCTCCTCGGACACCAGCGCGTTGACGAGCGTGGTCTTGCCGACGCCGGAGTGGCCGACGAACGCCGTGACCTTCCCGTCCAGATGTTCGCGCACCCGGTCCGCAGCGTCCCCGTTCTCCAGCTCCTCGCGGCTGGTGACGACGTAGGGGATGTCCAGCGCGCCGTACAGCTCCAGGAGCTCGTCCGGCGGGGCCAGGTCCGACTTGGTCATGACCAGGAGCGGGCTCAGGCCGCCGTCGTACGCCGCCACCAGGCACCGGTCGATCAGGCGCGGGCGCGGCTCGGGGTCGGCGAGCGCGGTGACGATGGCCAGCTGGTCGGCGTTGGCCACCACCACGCGCTCGTACGGGTCGTCGTCGTCCGCCGTGCGGCGCAGGACGGAGGTGCGCTTCTCGATGCGGACGATGCGCGCGAGGGTGTCCTTCGTCCCGGACAGGTCACCGACCAGGGCGACCCGGTCGCCCACGACGGCGGCCTTGCGGCCCAGTTCGCGTGCCTTCATCGCGACGATCGTGCGGCCCTCGACGAGACACGTCAGCCGGCCCCGGTCGACGGTGAGCACCACGCCCTCGGCGGCGTCCTCGTGCTTCGGGCGGATGTTCGTACGCGGCCGGTTGCCCCGGCGATTGGGGCGGGTGCGGATGTCGTCCTCGTCGGTGTGCTTGCCGTAGCGCCGCATGACGTGTTCCCCGCGCCCCTACGCCCCGAGCATCCCGGTCCACAGTTCGGGGAAGTCCGGCATGGTCTTCGCCGTGGTCGCCACGTCCTCGATCCGCACGCCCTCCACCGCCAGGCCGATGATCGCACCGGCGGTCGCCATACGGTGGTCCTCGTAGGTGTGGAAGACCCCGCCGTGCAGCGGGCGCGGGCGGATGTGCAGGCCGTCGGCCGTCTCGGTCACATCACCGCCGAGCTCGTTGATCTCCTTGGTCAGCGCGGCCAGCCGGTCGGTCTCGTGCAGCCGCAGATGGGCCACGCCGCGCAGGGTCGAGGGCGAGTCGGCGAGGGCGGCGACGGCCGCGATGCCCGGAGTCAGCTCGCCGACCTCGCCCAGGTCCACGTCGATGCCGTGGATGGCACCCGAACCGGTGAACACCAGGCCGTAATCGGTGAGTTCGCAGGAACCACCCATCTCGGTGAAGATCTCCCGCAGCCGGTCGCCCGGCTGGGTCGTCCGGGCCGGCCAGTCGGGGATGACGATCTTGCCGCCGGTCACCAGCGCCGCCGCGAGGAAGGGCTGGGCGTTGGACAGGTCCGGCTCCACGGTCAGGTCCCGGCCCAGCAGGGCACCCGGCGTGATCCGCCACACGTTCGGCTCGCCGCCCGACTCGGGGGTGTCCACCTGGGCGCCGACCGCGCGCAGCATGTCCACCGTCATCCGGATGTGCGGCATCGACGGCAGCGTCGGACCGGTGTGCCGGACCTCCACGCCCTGGTTGAAGCGCGGCCCGGACAGCAGCAGGGCGCTGACGAACTGGGACGAGGAGGAGGCGTCGATCTCCACCGGGCCGCCGTCCAGCGCGCCGCCGCCGTGCACGGTCAACGGCAGCGCGCCCCGGCCGTCGTCGTCGATGCGGGCGCCCAGGGCGCGCAGCGCGTCGATGACTCCGTGCAGCGGACGCTCGTACGACCGCGGGTCGCCGTCGAAGCGGATGGGGCCGTCGGCCAGCGCGGCGACCGGCGGCAGGAAGCGCATCACGGTGCCCGCGTTGCCGACGTCGACCGTGGCCGGGCCGTGCAGGCCCGAGGGGATCACGCGCCAGGCCTCCCCGGTGCCGTCCGGGCCGACGCCCTCGTCGATGCCCACGCCCATCGCCCGCAGGCCGGCCGCCATCAGCAGTGTGTCGCGGGAGCGCAGCGGGCGCCGCAGCCAGCCCGGCTCGGAGGCGAGGGCGGCGAGCACCAGGGCGCGGTTGGTGACTGATTTGGACCCGGGCACGTGGACCGTCGCATCGACGGCTCCGCTCGCGTGCGGGGCGGGCCAGAGGGCGGTGTGCGCGGGGTTCGGAGCCATGGTCCCACTCTATAAGGAGGCGGTCTGACCGGTCGCCGTCCTTCCAGGTGGGTGATCACAGCCCCAGCAGCCAGCGGCCCCCGCCGATCAGCGAGCACAGCGACACCGCGTGGAACAGGAACAGCCACAGCCCCGCCGGTACGTGCGTCAGCCGCGACAGCTGGTCCGCGTCCGAGTCCCCGGCGCCCCCTCGGGACCGCTTGGCCTGCAGCTCGAAGGCCGGGCGCACCCCGCCGAGCAGCAGGAACCACACCACCGCGTACGCGAACGCCGCCTGCACCTGGGAGCCGGCCAGCCAGGACACCAGCAGGAACGTGCCGCCGGTGAGGACCACGGTGAGCGCCCCGTACGCGTTGCGGATCATCACCAGCATCGCCACCAGCAGCGCCGTGGCCGCCCACAGCAGCAGCGTGATGCGCCCGGCGGCGAGCAGGGCCGCGCCGCCCAGGCCCAGCAGCGGGGGAGCGGTGTAGCCGGAGGCCGCGGTGAGGATCATGCCGATGCCGTACGGCTTGCCGCGGCTGACGGTCAGGCCGCTGGTGTCGGAGTGCAGGCGTATCCCGGTCAGCGTGCGGCCGGTGAGCAGGGCTACCAGTCCGTGGCCGCCCTCGTGCGCGATGGTGATCGCGTTGCGGGAGAGGCGCCACAGGCCGTGCGGGACGACCACGGCGAGCGCGGCGACCGCGGTGGCGGCCACCACCCACAGATCGGGGTCGGGCTGGGTGCCGATCAGCCGGTCCCAGAGGTCGGGCAGCGCGGTCGAGGCGAGGCTGTCCATGTTTCCGAGTGGCTCCCTGTGGTCGAGTCAGGAGGGGCCGGCGCGCGGCGCCGTCGTCGAGGGGCGGTGGTCGGGTGACGGGTGGGCCTGGCAGTGTTGCACGTATGTGCGGACGGTATGCAGTGAGCCGGGGGCCCGAGGAGCTCGCAGGGATCTTCGAGGCCGAGGTGAGGGAACCGGCGGAGACCCTGGTGCCCGACTACAACGTGGCCCCGACCAAGGAGGTCCCCGTCGTCCTCGACCGCCCCCTGAAGGACGCCGACGACAAGCGTCCGGTTCGGCAGCTGCGGAAGCTGAAGTGGGGGCTCGTCCCCTCCTGGGCGAAGTCCCCCGAGGGCGCCGCCCGGATGATCAACGCGCGCGCGGAGACCGTGCACGAGAAGCCGTCGTACCGCCGTGCCTTCGCCGCCCGGCGCTGCATCGTGCCCGCCGACGGCTACTACGAGTGGGTCACCGGCACCCAGGAGCGCGAGCTGGAGGTCCAGGGCAAGCGCAAGCGGCCCCGCAAGCAGCCGTACTTCGTCACCCCGGCGGACGGCTCGGTGTTCGCCATGGCGGGACTCTACGAGTTCTGGCGGGACCGTACGCTGCCCGACGACCACCCGCGGGCCTGGTGGGCGACCTGCTCGGTGATCACCACGGAGGCCGAGCAGACCCCGCTGGCCGCCGCCCCGGCCGAGGGCCCGCGCTCGCTGCACGACATCCACCCCCGGATGCCGCTGATGCTGACCCCCGACCGGTGGGACGCCTGGCTGGACCCGGCCCGCACGGACGTGGACGACCTGCGCGCCCTGCTGGCGCCCCCGCCGCCCGGCCTGATGCGCGCCTACCCCGTCCCGACGGCCGTGAGCAACGTCCGCAACAACGGCCCGGAGCTGCTGAGTGAGCTTCCGGCGCCCGAGGAGGGCACACTCTTCTGACATGAGCGAGACCGCCGAGACCGCCGAGACCGCCGAGACCGCCGAGACCGCCGAGATGGCCGAGACGGCCGAGATGGCCGAGACCGTCGAGACCGATGCGGGCCCGGCCCGCATCACCTGGCACCGGGCGGACAGCGCGCGGCTCGTCCTCGCCGTGAGCCACGGCGCCGGCGGCGGCATCGAGGCCCGCGACCTGCAGGCGCTGGCGCGGACCCTCCCCGGGCACGGTGTGACCGTCGCGCTCGTCGAGCAGCCCTGGCGGGTGGCCGGCAAGAAGGTCGCCCCCGCGCCGAAGACCCTGGACACCGGCTGGCGCGGGCTCTGGCCGGCGCTCACCGCGCCCGGACCGCCGGTGGTCTCCGGCGGCCGCAGCGCGGGCGCGCGCGTCGCCTGCCGCACCGCGGCCGAGCTGGGCGCGCACGCCGTGCTGGCGCTCGGCTTCCCGCTGCACCCGCCGGGCAGGCCGGAGAAGTCCCGCGCGGAGGAACTGCTCGCACCCGGGGTGCCCACCCTCGTGGTCCAGGGCGGCAACGACCCGTTCGGCAGGCCGGTGGAGTTCCCCGAGGGGGACTACGACCTGATCGAGGTGCCGTACGCCGATCACGGTTTCGCCGTGCCGAAGCGGGCGGACATCACGCAGGAGCAGGCGCTGGGGATCATCACCGAGGGCGTCGCCCAGTGGGCCGCGTCACTCGGGTGACGCCCGGGAATGTCCGGCCCCCGGGCGCTGTTGAGGCGGACAGGGGTGCCGGTCACCGGCACCTACGTCACAGGAGAGGAAGTCCGCCGCATGGGTTCGACCGTATGCCCGAGCCGCAGCAGCCGTACTGCCCTGGACTGGACGGTGCTGCACGCGGCCAGGACCGCTCCGATTCGAGCGGCGGGCGGGCCGGATCGTCGTCTATCCTCCGATTCGGGTGGGACCGCTTCCGGTCCTCCGACATCGTTTGAGGAGGTGGGTCCGGTTCCCGGTACCGACGCAGGGGCCGACAACGGCCAGGCGGAGCAGCCCGAGGGCCGGGGCGCGCGTGTGGAAGCGTCCGCGGAGTCGAGCGCCGAGCGCAGTGCGCGCTTCGAGCGGGACGCGCTCGAATTCCTCGACCAGATGTATTCGGCCGCGCTGCGCATGACGCGCAACCCGGCCGACGCCGAGGACCTGGTGCAGGAGACCTACGCCAAGGCGTACGCCTCGTTCCACCAGTTCCGCGAGGGCACCAACCTCAAGGCGTGGCTGTACCGGATCCTCACCAACACGTTCATCAACTCCTACCGCAAGAAGCAGCGCGAACCCCAGCGCAGCGCGGCCGAGGACATCGAGGACTGGCAGCTCGCGCGGGCCGAGTCGCACATGTCGACGGGGCTGCGCTCCGCCGAGTCGCAGGCGCTCGACCACCTGCCCGACTCGGACGTAAAGGAAGCGCTGCAGGCGATCCCCGAGGAGTTCCGCATAGCCGTCTACCTCGCGGACGTGGAGGGCTTTGCCTACAAGGAGATCGCGGACATCATGGGGACACCCATCGGTACGGTGATGTCCCGGCTGCACCGGGGCCGCCGTCAGCTGCGCGGAATGCTCGAGGACTACGCCCGCGAGCGCGGACTGGTCCCGGCCGGTACCGGAGAGTCGAACGAAGCGAAAGGCTCGGGCTCATGAGCTGCGGAGAGCCGCACGAGACGGACTGCGGTGAGGTGCTCGACCACCTCTACGAGTTCCTCGACAGTGAGATGCCGGAAGTCGATCGCACCAAGTTCGAGCACCACTTCGAGGAGTGCTCGCCGTGTCTCGAGAAGTACGGCCTGGAGCAGGCCGTGAAGAAGCTGGTCAAGCGGTGCTGCGGGCATGACGACGTACCCGCCGACCTGCGCGCCAAGGTCATGGGGCGGATCGAGCTGATCCGCTCCGGCCAGACCGTCCCCGAGAGCGACGTGACCGCGGCGCCGGTGACTCCGCAGGAGTCCTGACCCGCCGTCCGCGCGGATGCGCCCACTCGGGCACTGTTCACCCGAACGTGCTAATCCATGGGGCTTTGCCCCGTGTACTCCCCGTTGTCCGCCCTACGCTCCCACCGTGGACAGGCGTGACCGGGGAGGAGCGGCATGGAGGCGGTTCCACCACGGGCCCGTGCGTACGTCGCCTGCGTGGTCCTCGGTGCCCTGACCTGCCTGCTGCCGCTGCCGGTGACCCGCACCCCCTGGTGGGCGGTCGCCCTGCTCGCCGCGGTGTACGCCGGCTGCAGGCACCTCGTCCGGCGCAATCTCGCCGGCCCCTTCTACCCGGTCCTGCTGGCAGCGGCCTTCCTGCTGCCGCCGGCCGCCGCCGCGCTGGTCCCGCTGCCGGGCGTCCTGCTCGCCCGCGCAGGGCAGCGGCCCGAGGGGCTGCGCCGGATCTGGCGGGCGGCCCAGCTCGCCCTCGCGGTCTGGGCGGCTGCCCGGGTGCACGGGGCACTGGGCGGCCGGGACGCCGTCGCCGCCTCCGACTTCCCCTACGCCCTCGCCCCCGCCGGGGCCGCCGTGCTCGCCTTCTGCCTGGTGCTGACGGCGCTGGACGGCGGGATCCACGCACTTGCCGAGAGAGTGCCGGTCCGGCGGGCGTGGCCGGGGCTGTTCACCCGGTCACTGGCGCCGATCGGGGTGCACGGGCTCGCGGGACTGATGATGGCCGTGCTGTGGCGCAGCCCCTACGGCCCGGTCGCCGCACTGCTGGTGCTGCTGCCGATGTGCGTGTCGTGGTGGGTGTACGCCCAGTACCACCGGGAACGGGCCGCCCACCGGGCCACCATCCGCGCGCTGGTGCAGGCCGTCGACATCAAGGACGGGTACACGCGCGGGCACAGCGAGCGGGTCGGTCAGGCCTCCATGATGATCGCGCGCGAGCTCGGCATGGACGACGAGCGCGTCGAGGTGCTGCGGTTCGCCGGCATCCTGCACGACGTGGGAAAGCTGGGCGTTCCCACCCGGCTGCTGCGCAAGGACGGGCCGCTGACCCCCGAGGAGCGGCGGGTGATCGAGCTGCACCCCGAGTACGGGCACGAGATGGTGCGCGGGATCTCCTTCCTCGGCGAGGCCCGCTCGGCGATCCTGCACCACCACGAACGCCTGGACGGCAGCGGCTACCCGTACGGGCTGACGGGCAGCCAGATCCCCGAGTCCGCACGGGTGGTGGCCGTCGCGGACGCCTTCGACGCGATGACCTCCACCCGCTCCTACCGGCGGGCCCGTCCGGTCGGCGCCGCCCTGGAGGAACTGGAACGCTGCGCCGGCGCGCAGTTCGACCCGCGGATGGTCACGGCACTGGTACGGGCCCTGGACCGGCACGGCTGGCACCCGGCGGTCACGGCCGAGGACGGGGCGCCCGTCTCCCCACCGGTGCCGCCCGCGGCCGACCGCGAGGAAGCGCGCCGATGAGCCGCTCCCTGCTGCTGGTCCTCATCCGTGGCTCGGCTCTCCTCGTCGCCCTGCTGTCCCTCGGCGTCACCCTGTGGACCGGCGTGGAGGAGCGCGGGGCCGCCCTCGCCTTCGGGGTGCTCGTGCTCGTCGGCGAGCTCGCGCGGTGGAGCGGGGCCGGTGTCCGGGAGGCCGCGCCGCTGGGTGCCGCGGGAGGGCTGTCGTACGCCCTGCTGGGCGAGGACGCCGGGCGGGCCAGTCACCACGGGGCCTTCCAGGTCGTCGCCGTGGTGCTCGGGGCGTGTCTGCTCGGCAGCGTGCCGCATCTCGCGCGCGGGGAGGGCCAGGCCCTCGACCACCTCGCGCGGCGGATCCTCACCGTCGCCTTCGCGGCCGTCTGCTTCCAGCCGCTGTACGGCGAAGGGGCGTTCCGGGGCTGGACCGGCCCGGCGTACGCCCTGCTGCTGCTCGCGCTGCTGGTGCTCACCGCGCTGTGCGGCGCCGTGCTGGCCGCCGCGTCGGCGCACTGCCGTACCCGGTGGCCGTTCGGCCCGCTGCTGCGCGAGGAGCTGCGCGGGCTGCTCGGGATCGGCTCGGCGGTGTGCGCGACCGGCGCGGTCATGGCCCTCGCGGTCGCGGTGGCCGGGCTGTGGGCGCTGCCCGTGTTCTCGGTGCCGCTGCTGCTCACCCAGCTCTCCCTGAGACGGTACGCGGCCGTGCGGAGCACCTACCGGCAGACCATCGCCTCCCTGGCCCGCGCCACCGAGGTCGCCGGGTACACCCCGCCCGGGCACGCCCGGCGCGTGGCCGCGCTCAGCCGGGCCGTGGGCCGGGACCTGGGCCTGACGGAGCCGGAGCTGACCGTGCTGGAGCACGCGGCCCTCATGCACGACATCGGGCAGCTCAGCCTGGTCGACCCGGTCCCCGCGGGCGCCACCGCCGGCCTGCCCGCCGAGCAGCAGCGGCGCATCGCGCTGCTCGGCGGGGCCGTCGTACGGCAGACCGGGGTCGACGCGCGGGTCGCGGTCGTGGTGGAACGCCAGGCCGACCCCTGCCGGGAGCAGCCGCTGCCCGCGCGGATCGTGCGGGCCGTCAACGCCTACGAGGAGAAGGCGCGCGACGCCGGACCCGGCGGGTCGCTCCAGGCCCTGGAGGAGCTGCGGCTGGCGGCCGATTACGCCTCCGATGTGGTGGAGTCGCTGGCCCGTGTACTCTCACGCGACGGTCTGGCGTCGCCCGCCGTGGGGTAACCCATGGGTAATGAGCGCCTTTCCAGCCGTACGTGGTTGGATGCGAAGGAGAGGGTGTCCGGGGGGCAGAAGCCAGCCCACCGAACGGAACTGGCAGGCGGGAATCGTGAGGATCTTCGGCAAGGTACGGCACCGGCCCTCCGCCTCCTGGCGGCAGGCCACCGACCGCGCGTTCACCCTGATCGGCGACGGCCGGTACGAGGACGCGGGCGCGCTGCTGACGCGCGCCGCCGACCTGGAGCCCTGGCTGTCCGAGTCCTGGTTCAACCTCGCCCTGCTGCACAAGTTCCGGCACGACTGGGAGCAGGCCAGGACGGCGGGGCTGAGGGCCGTGGCCCTGCTGGAGAAGGAGACCGGGGCACCCGACTGGTGGAACGTCGGCATCGCCGCCACCGCCCTGCAGGACTGGCCGCTGGCCCGGCGGGCCTGGCAGGCGTACGGCCTGAAGGTGCCCGGAGGCGCGGCCGCCGCCGGGGAGCCGGTGGGCATGGAGCTGGGCAGCGCGGCCGTGCGGCTGTCGCCGGAGGGCGAGGCCGAGGTGGTCTGGGGCCGCCGCCTGGACCCGGCCCGGATCGAGGTGCTGTCCATCCCGCTGCCCTCCTCGGGGCGGCGCTGGGGCGAGGTCGTGCTGCACGACGGCGTGCCCCACGGCGAGCGGACCATCGCGGCCGGTGACACCTACCCCGTCTTCGACGAGATCGAGCTGTGGGCGCCCTCGCCCGTGCCCACCTGGGTGGTCCTGCTGGAGGCCGCCACCGAGGCCGACCGGGACGCCCTGGAGCAACTGGCCGCCGACGCCGGCTTCGCCGCCGAGGACTGGTCGTCGTCCGTACGGCTGCTGTGCCGGATGTGCTCGGAGTCGCGGATGCCGTCCGACGAGGGCGACGGCGAGCACCTCGACCCGCACGACCACAGCGAGCCGGGACACCCCGGGCCCCTCGGCCACCGCACCGACGGACAGCTGTGGGTGCCGGAGCGGGAGTGCGGGGTGGCCGCGCCCGCCTCGCTGGTGAGGGGACTGCTGGACGGCTGGGTCGCCGACAGCCCGGACTCCCGGGACTGGCGGGACCTGGAAGAGGTCTGCTGAGCACTCGCCGTACTCTTTAACAGCATCAGTCGTTCCAGGAAGGCAGGCACAGGGCGGTCATGGCGCAGCAGGACACCGATCAGCAGCACGCGGGCGTACTCCCCGTCGACGACGAGGGGTACGTCGTCGACACGGAGGACTGCGAGGAGCGCGAGACGGCCTGGCGCGAGCGCGGCACCTCCCGGCCCATCACGGTCGTCGGCAACCCGGTGCTGCACAAGGAGTGCAAGGACGTCACCGACTTCGGCGAGGAGCTCCAGCAGCTGGTCGCGGACATGTTCGCCAGCCAGCGCACCGCCGAGGGCGTGGGCCTGGCCGCCAACCAGATCGGTGTGGACCTGAAGGTCTTCGTCTACGACTGCCCGGACGACGACGGTGCCCGGCACGTCGGCGTCGTCTGCAACCCCGAGCTGGTCGAGCTGCCCGCCGACCGCCGCCGCCTGGACGACAGCAACGAGGGCTGCCTGTCCGTGCCCACCGCCTACGCGCCGCTCGCCCGCCCCGACTACGCCGAGGTGACCGGACAGGACGAGCGGGGCAACCCGATCAAGGTGCGCGGCACCGGTTACTTCGCGCGGTGTCTGCAGCACGAGACCGATCACCTCTACGGCTACCTCTACATCGACCGGCTCTCCAAGCGTGAGCGCAAGGACGCGCTGCGGCAGATGGCCGAGAACGAGCCGCGCTACCCCGTCGTCGCCAACGACTGACACGCATCACGGCAGTCGGGGCGGGAGTGACCCGCCCGTACGGCGCCCGGTCGGCAGGAAACCGACCGGGCGCCGTTCGTGTGCCGTCGCACTGTTCTCGTCCTGGCCTCGTACTGGCCCTGTACCGGCCTCGTAGTGTCCTCGCGCCGGCCTCGCACAGGCGTTGTGAATGCCGCGCATATTCGATCCTTTGTGCGCTTCCACTGATTCATATTCAGTTACACAAGGGGAGATTCTCGGCATCCCGGGATGGTGAGTGAGTCAAATCCGTTCCCAGAGCGGTCAGTTGTGGTGCTGAATGGGAGTACGGGGATACGCGACGGCGTGCGCCCGGCACAACAGAAGGGGCGCACGTCACTGGCGGCTGAGAGGGGTTTGTTCGTGCCAGCTTTCCCGCACAGCACCACAACGACATCCACACCGACGGCGATCGCAGTCCCGCCGCAGCTCGCTCTCCCGGTGATCGAGGCCGTGTTTCCCAGGCAGTTGCACGCCTATTGGCCCCAACTCCAGGAGAAGACCCGCGGCTGGCTGCTGGATAAGCGGCTCATGCCGGCCGACAAGGTCGAGGAACACGCGGACGGCCTGTGCTACACCGACCTCATGGCGGGGTACTACATCGGCGCCCCGGACGAGGTGCTCCAGGCGATAGCGGACTACAGCGCGTGGTTCTTCGTCTGGGACGACCGTCATGACCGCTGCGTCGTCCACGGCCGGCCCGCCGCCTGGCGGAGGCTGCGCAGTGCGCTGCACACGGCTCTGGACTCCCCCCGGGAGCATCTGCACCACCGGGACGCCCTGGTCGCGGGGTTGGCGGACAGCGTGCTGCGGTTCTACTCGTTCCTGTCGCCGACGTGGAACGCCCGCTTCGCCCGGCACTTCCACGCGGTGATCGAGGCGTACGACCGGGAGTTCCACAACCGCACCGAGGGCGTGGTGCCCACGGTCGAGGAGTACCTCGCGCTGCGCCGGCTCACCTTCGCGCACTGGATCTGGACCGACCTGCTGGAGCCGAGCGCCGGCCGCGAACTCCCGGACGCCGTCCGGAAGAACCCCGCCTACCGGCGCCCGGCACTGCTCAGCCAGGAATTCGCCGCCTGGTACAACGACCTGTGCTCGCTGCCCAAGGAACTGGCGGGCGACGAGGTGCACAATCTGGGGATCAGTCTCGTCAAACATGGCGGACTGACCCTGGAGGAGGCGGTGAGGGAAATGCGCCGGCGCATCGAGGAGTGCGTTTCCGAATTCCTCGTCGCCGAACAGGAGGGATTACGTTTCGCCGACGGCCTCGCGGACGGCACGGTGCGGGGAAAGGAACTGAGCACCGCCGTAAGGGACTGCCTCGGCAATATGCGGAACTGGTTCAGTGCCGTCTACTGGTTCCACCACGAGTCCGGCCGTTACATGGTCGACAGCTGGGACGACCGGTCCACGCCCCCGTATGTCGACAACGAAGCGGCAGGTGAGAAATGACCGTCGAGTCGGTGAATCCCGAGGCCCGGCAGAAAACGGAGGAACCGCACGAGCCGCCGGTGGCCGGAGGGGCGGTGCCGCTTCTCGGCCACAGTCTGAAACTGGCCCGCGATCCCCTGGCCTTCATGTGCCGGCTGCGCGACCACGGCGACGTCGTCCGCCTCCGGCTCGGCCCCAAGACGGTGTACGCCGTCACCACCCCCGCCCTCACCGGAGCGGTGGCCCTGAACCCCGACTACATCATCTCCGGCCCGCTGTGGGAGACCCTGGAGAGCCTGCTCGGCAAGGAGGGCGTGGCCACCGCCAACGGCCCCCTGCACCGCCGCCAGCGCCGCACCATTCAGCCCGCCTTCCGGCGCGACGCCATCCCCGCCTACGGTCCGGTCATGGAGGAGGAGGCGCACGCGCTGACCGAGCGCTGGAGCTCCGGCCGGCCGGTCGACTGCACCTCGGAGGCATTCCGGATCGCCGTGCGCGTCTCGGCCCGCTGCCTGCTGCGCGGCCCGTACATGGACGAGCGCGCCGAGCGCCTGGGCGGCGCGCTCTCCACCGTCTTCCGCGGCATGTACCGGCGGATGGTCCTGCCGCTCGGGCCGCTGTACCGGCTGCCGCTGCCGGCCAACCGCGCATTCGACCGCGCGCTGGCCGATCTGCATCGCCTCGTCGACGAGATCATCGCCGAACGCCGGGCGTCCGGGCAAAATCCGGACGATTTGCTGACGGCATTGCTGACGGCCGAGGACGACAATGGCGAGCCCATCGGGGAGCAGGAGATCCACGATCAGGTGGTCGCGATACTCACCGCCGGCGGTGAAACGGTGGCCACCACGATCATGTGGCTGCTGCAGACACTCGCGAATCACCCGGAACACGCGGACCGGATCCGCGCCGAGACCGAATCCGTGACCGGTGGCAGGCCGGTCGCATTCGGCGACATCCGCAGGCTCACGCACACCAACAATGTCATTGTGGAAACGATGCGTTTGCGGCCCTCCGTATGGATATTGACGCGGCGGGCGGTCACCGACACCGAACTCGGTGGCCGGCATATTCCCGCCGGGGCGGACATCATCTACAGTCCGTACGCCGTCCAGCGCGATCCGCGATCGTACCCGGACCACCTGGAGTTCGATCCCGACCGCTGGCTTCCGCAGCGGGCCGAGGACGTACCGAAACACGCCATGAGCCCGTTCGGCGTGGGCAACCGCAAGTGCCCCGCCGACCACTTCTCCATGGCGCTGCTGAGCCTCTTCACGGCGGCGGTGGCGACGAGGTTCCGCCTGGAGCAGGTCGCCGGGTCGGACGACTCGCCCCGGATCGGCATCACCCTGCGCCCGCGCAGGCTGCTGGTGCGGCCGGTGCCGAGGTGAGGCGAGCGGGAACGCACCGCGCGTTCAGGCGGCCCGCGGGCCCCTGAACGCGCGCCGGTAGGAGTTCGGGGTGGTGCCCAGCGCGCGGACGAACTGGTGCCGCAGCGCCGCCGCCGTCCCGAACCCCGTCCGGTCCGCGCAGGCCCAGGAGGACCGGGAGCCCCACGAAGCCCGCGAGGCTCAGAAGTCCTCGTCCAGGTCGACGGTGCCCTCCACCGCCACCTGGTACGCCGACGGGCGCCGCTCGAAGAAGTTGGTCAGCTCCTGAACGCCCTGGAGCTCCATGAAGGAGAAGGGGTTCTCCGAGCCGTACACCGGAGCGAAGCCGAGGCGCGTCAGGCGCTGGTCGGCGACGCACTCCAGGTACTGCCGCATGGAGTCGGTGTTCATCCCCGGGAGGCCGTCACCGCACAGGTCGCGCGCGAACTGCAGCTCGGCCTCGACGGCCTCCCCCAGCATGTCGGTGACCTGCCGCCGCAGCTCGTCGTCGAAGAGGTCCGGCTCCTCCTTGCGGACGGTGTCCACCACGTCGAAGGCGAACGACATGTGCATCGTCTCGTCCCGGAACACCCAGTTGGTGCCGGTGGCCAGCCCGTGCAGCAGGCCCCGGCTGCGGAACCAGTACACGTAGGCGAAGGCGCCGTAGAAGAACAGGCCCTCGATGCACGCGGCGAAGCAGATCAGGTTGAGCAGGAAGCGCCGGCGGTCCGCCTTCGTCTCCAGCCGGTCCAGCTTCTCCACCGAGTCCATCCACGTGAAGCAGAACTCGGCCTTCTCCCGGATGGAGGGGATGTTCTCCACCGCGGCGAAGGCTGCGGCGCGGTCGTCGGGGTCGGGGAGGTAGGTGTCCAGCAGCGTCAGGTAGAACTGGACGTGCACCGCCTCCTCGAACAGCTGCCGGCTCAGGTACAGCCGCGCCTCGGGGGAGTTGATGTGCTTGTAGAGGGTCAGCACCAGGTTGTTGGCGACGATCGAGTCGCCGGTGGCGAAGAACGCGACCAGCCGGCCGATGAGGTGCTGCTCGCCCGGCGTCAGCTTCGCGAGGTCGGCCACGTCCGAGTGGAGGTCGACCTCCTCCACGGTCCAGGTGTTCTTGATGGCGTCCCGGTAGCGCTCGTAGAAGTCCGGGTAGCGCATGGGGCGCAGGGTCAGCTCGAAGCCGGGGTCGAGGAGGTTCCGGGGGCGGGTGGTGCTGGTCATCACTGGCAGGCCTCGCAGGACTCGGGGTTTTCCAGGGAGCAGGCGACGGCGTCCGGTTCGGTCGCCTGCGGTACGGGGGCGGTGGCGCGGTTCTGCGCCCGGGCCGCGCGGGCGATCCGGGTGGCCGGGCGGGAGCGCAGGTAGTACGTCGTCTTCAGACCCTGCTTCCACGCGTACGCGTACATCGAGGAGAGCTTGCCGATGGTCGGCGTCTCCAGGAACAGGTTCAGGGACTGCGACTGGTCCAGGAACGCGGTGCGGGCCGCCGCCATGTCGATCAGGCCGCGCTGCGGGATCTCCCACGCCGTGCGGTACAGCTTCCGCACGTCCTCGGGGATCCAGGTGAAGTCCTGTACCGAGCCGTTGGCCTCGCGCAGCGCCTCCCGGGTCCGGGCGTCCCAGACGCCGAGCTCCTTCAGGTCCGCCACCAGATAGGAGTTGACCTGCAGGAACTCCCCGGACAGCGTCTCGCGCTTGAACAGGTTGGAGACCTGCGGCTCGATGCACTCGTACGCGCCCGCGATCGAGGCGATGGTGGCGGTCGGGGCGATGGCGAGCAGCAGCGCGTTGCGCATGCCGACCGCCGCGACGCGCTCGCGCAGGGCCGCCCAGCGCTCGGGCCAGGTGAACTCGACGCCGTAGTGGTCGGGGTGCAGCACACCCCGGGCCGTACGGGTCTTCTCCCAGGCAGGGAGCGGGCCACTGCGTTCGGCGAGGTCGGCGGAGGCCTCGTACGCGGCGAGCATGATCCGCTCGGCGACACGGGTGGACAGGGCCTTCGCCTCCGGGGAGTCGAAGGGCAGCCGCAGCTTGAAGAACACGTCCTGCAGGCCCATGGCACCCAGGCCCACCGGGCGCCACCGGGCGTTGGACCGGGCCGCCTGCCCGGTCGGGTAGAAGTTGATGTCGACCACGCGGTCCAGGAAGGTGACGGCGGTGCGGACCGCCTCGTCCAGCCGCTCCCAGTCGATGTCCCCGTCGCCGACGAACGCGCCGAGGTTCACCGAGCCCAGGTTGCAGACCGCCGTCTCGCCGTCGTCGGTGACCTCCAGGATCTCCGTGCACAGGTTGGAGGAGTGCACGACATGGCCCGCGGTCGCCGTCTGGTTCGCCGTCCGGTTGGCGGCGTCCTTGAAGGTCATCCAGCCGTTGCCGGTCTGTGCGAGGGTGCGCATCATGCGGCCGTACAGGTCGCGGGCCGGCATGGTCTTCCTCGCCAGGCCCTTCGCCTCCGCCGCGCGGTAGGCGGCGTCGAACTCCTCGCCCCACAGGTCGGTCAGCTCCGGCACGTCCGAGGGGGAGAACAGCGACCACCGCTCGTCGGCGTTCACCCGGCGCATGAACTCGTCCGGGACCCAGTGCGCGAGGTTCAGGTTGTGCGTCCGGCGGGCGTCCTCACCGGTGTTGTCCCGCAGTTCCAAAAACTCCTCGATGTCCGAGTGCCAGGTCTCC
Organism: Streptomyces sp. NTH33; assembly: GCF_003236365.1. Taxonomy (GTDB): domain Bacteria; phylum Actinomycetota; class Actinomycetes; order Streptomycetales; family Streptomycetaceae; genus Streptomyces. The sequence goes on along the minus strand of NZ_POTZ01000013.1, from coordinate 7,000 downwards.
AGGTAGACCGCCGCCGCGCCCTTGCGCCGGCCGCCCTGGTTCACGGCGGCCACCGAGGCGTCCAGGGTCTTCAGGAACGGCACGATGCCGTTGGAGTGCCCGTTGGTGCCGCGGATCAGCGAACCGCGCGAGCGGATGCGGGAGTAGGCGATGCCGATGCCGCCGGCGTGCTTGGACAGGCGGGCGACCTGGTGGTAGCGCTCGTAGATCGAGTCCAGCTCGTCCTTGGGGGAGTCCAGAAGGTAGCAGGACGACATCTGGGGGTGCCGGGTGCCGGAGTTGAACAGCGTGGGGGAGGAGGGCAGGTAGTCGAGGCGGCTCATCAGCCCGTACAGCGCCGCGACTTCGTCGAGGGAGCGCACGCTGTCGTCCTCGGCGAGGCCGCTCGCCACCCGCAGCATGAAGTGCTGGGGCGTCTCGATCACCTTGCGGGTGATCGGGTGCCGCAGCAGGTAGCGGCTGTGCAGGGTGCGCAGGCCGAAGTAGCCGAAGCGGTCGTCGGCGGCCGGGTCGACCAGTGCGTCCAGGCGCTCGCCGTGCACGCCCGCGAACGCGGCGGTCCGGTCGGCGATCAGGCCCTCGCGGTGGCCGACGGCGATGGACCCGGTGAACGACGTGACGCCCTGGGAGGCGGCCTCGGCGCGGATGCCGAGGGTCAGCAGCCGGGCGGCCAGCCGCGAGTAGGCGGGGTCCTCGGAGATGAGCCCGGCGGCCGCCTCCGTGGCCAGCTCGTGCAGTTCGGCCTCGTCGGCCCGCGCCGACCGGCCGCGCAGCGCGGCGGCGGCGACCCGGCCGGGATCGGCGTCGGGAAGGTCGGCGGTCAGCTCGGTCAGGATCCGCAGCAGTGCGGCGCCGGGACTGTCGGGCTCCGGGGCCGCTGCTGAGGCGGGGTCGGCTGGCGCGATGGTCACGTGGGGTCTCCCTCGCTCGGCACGGGGCCTCACCGAGGGCAGGGGCAGCACACGAGCGCACGCGGCGTCGCGTCCACCGGCCCATTCCGCGAGGCCCGGACGTCAGGGCACCCGGACCGGACGGCCGGGCGCACTGTCGGCAGGTCCTCGGACTGACGCACGTACACGGCCATGCGGGCATACGTGTACGAGTACACCGTTGCGGGACAGTTCCGGATTCGCACCGGATTCCCCTGCGACGACAGCGAGCATGAGCATACATGTTGTGCCGGGCGGGGGAGACACCCCCAGATGTTGTGCCGAGTCGGCGTCAGACAGACGGCTCGGCCGGACGGCTCGGCCGGGCGACTCGGCGTCAGCTGGGCGTCAGCTCAGGGTCAGTTCGTAGGCGAGCAGGGAGATGTCGTCGAGGTGCGGCAGCGGGTTCCAGTCCCGCTCGGGCGCGCGGACGAAGCCCAGGCGTTCGTAGATCCGGTGGGCCGCGTGCATGGAGCTCTGGGTCGACAGCACCACGCGCACACAGCCGTCCGTGGCCCGTGCCCGGTCCAGGCAGGCGCGTACGAGTGCCTCGCCGGCGCCCCGGCCGCGTGCCGCGTGCGCGACCGCGAGCATCCGTATCTCGGCCTCGCCCGGACCGGAGATGTCGGCCATGAGGCCCTGGGTGGGCACGAAGGTCACGCCGCCGAGCACCTTCCCGTCCGCCACGGCCACCAGCACCTCGGCGGCGGCCGCCCGCTTGGCCACGTCGCGCAGCTCGCCGAGGTACGCGTCGCTCTCCCCGAAGTCGAGGAGCCCGTCCTGGAGATAGGCCTGGGCGGTGATCTCCCCGAGGGTGTCGTATTCGCCGGGCTCGACCGGCCGGATCGCGATGTCCACGGGGGTGAGTGTGCCGCACGGGTACGACAACGGGCCGCCGGTTTTCCTCCGGCGGCCCGTTGCCGCATCACGCCCCAGGGCGCGGAAAGGGTCATCTGCGCGGGTATCACGCTGCTCCGGGATGTCCGGGGCGTTCGACGTGCGGCGACTCCGTCCCCTCGCGGATCACCGCCGAGCACGTGGGCCACAAGGTGTTCGCCCCGTCACGAGGCCCTTACTCCTGCGGACGCTTGAGGCGGGCCACGAACTTGTAGCGGTCCCCGCGGTACACCGACCGTACCCACTCCACCGGCCGGCCCTCCCGGTCCACCGAGTGCCGGGAGAGCAGCAGCATCGGCAGGCCCACGTCGGTGCCGAGCAGGCCCGCCTCGCGCGGAGTGGCCAGCGAGGTCTCGATGGTCTCCTCGGCCTCGGCGAGACGGACGTCGTAGACCTCGGCGAGGGCGGTGTAGAGGGAGGTGTACTTCACCAGGCTGCGGCGCAGCGCCGGGAAGCGCTTGGCCGACAGGTGCGTGGTCTCGATGGCCATGGGCTCGCCGTTGGCCATGCGCAGCCGCTCGATGCGCAACACGCGTCCGCCGGCGGTGATGTCGAGCAGGTCCGCGAGCCGGTCGTCGGCGGTGATGTAGCCGATGTCGAGGAGCTGCGAGGTCGGCTCCAGACCCTGGGCGCGCATGTCCTCGGTGTAGGAGGTGAGGTGCAGCGCCTGGGAGACCTTCGGCTTGGCGACGAAGGTACCCTTGCCCTGGATGCGCTCCAGCCGGCCCTCGACGACGAGTTCCTGCAGGGCCTGCCGTACGGTCGTGCGGGAGGTGTCGAACTCGGCCGCCAGCGTCCGCTCGGGCGGCACCGGCGTACCCGGCGCCTGGGTCTCGGTCATGTCGAGCAGGTGCTTCTTCAGGCGGTAGTACTTGGGCACGCGCGCGGTACGGACACTCGTCCCACCCTCGTTCTCCGCACTGCTGACGTCGGTGCTCATGCTCTGCCTTTCCGGCTCCTGTGCCGAAGCGACCGACATCCATCGGCCACGGCTCACATCGTGGCACGGCTTGGTGCGCGGTGGTCACCCGCACGCTCCGTGATCTCCTCTGTATACCGTCGTGACCGCGCTTGGTCTAGTCCATCTCTCGGTGCGGGCCCGGTGGTCCACGTCGGCGGACACGCCGCGGACGGGGAGCGGCCGCCGGTGGTCCAGCAGGGGGCGGGCGCGTCCGTTTGGCCGGGTGAGCAATGAAAGGTCCCTGCATATCGCGGTCCCGTAACGGCCTTCTTGAGCCTGCTTGCACGCTCTTGACAGCCCTATTGGTCTGGGCCAAGCTCCAGCTACTGGTCTACACCATTGGTCCAGTCCCGGCCCCACGGGCGGTGATGCGCCGACGCTCGTATGTCGCTCAGCCGCGGGGAGGCAGGGGGGTTTGTGGCATCCCTGAGGAGGGTGGCGTGAAGCGCAAGCTGGTTGCCGCGATCGGTATCGCGGGCATGATGGTCTCCATCGCGGCGTGCGGGAGTGACAACAAGGACGGAGGCTCCGGCAAGGGCGGCGCCGACGCCAAGGAGCTGACCGTCTGGCTCACCGTGGACGCGCAGAACAACTGGCCGGAACTGGTCAAGGCCGCCGACGACGCGGTGACGAAGAAGCACCCGGGCCTGAAGATCAAGCACGAGTACTACGGCTGGCCGGACAAGAACACCAAGCTGGACGCCGTTCTCGCCACCGACAAGGCCCCCGACGTGGTCGAGATGGGCAACACCGAGATGCTCGGCTACATGGTCAAGGGCGCCTTCGCCCCCGTCGACCCGGCGAAGTTCAGCGGCTCCGAGGCCTGGCTGGACGGTCTGAAGGCCTCGGTGACCTACGACGGCAAGACCTACGGCGTCCCGTACTACGCGGGCGGCCGGGTCGCCAACTGGCGCAAGGACGTGTTCGCCGCGGCCGGCGTGAAGTCCGCGCCGAAGACCTACCAGGAACTCACGGCCGGCCTGGACAAGGTCCAGAAGAAGCAGGGGGACAAGTTCAGCGCCTGGTACCAGCCCACGCGCGACTGGTACGCGGCCATGTCCTTCGTCTACGACGCCGGCGGCTCCATTGCCAAGGAGGAGGGCGGCCAGTGGAAGGCCGATCTCTCCTCGCCCGAGTCCCTCAAGGGGCTCAACGAGTTCAGGAACGTCGTCGGCAAGTACATGCACGGCGACAGGACCAAGGATGAGTCGGACCGTCACATCGTCTACGGCCAGGGCAAGTCCGGCATGATCTTCGGCGCTGCCTGGGAGGGCGCGGCCTCGGCCGCCCCGGAGAACGACAAGACCGGCAAGCTCAAGGACAACAACGAGAACTTCGTGATGCCCGGACCGTCCGGCAAGAACATGCCGGTCTTCCTGGGCGGCTCCGACCTCGCCATCCCGGTGAAGTCCAAGGCACAGGCGCTCGCCGCCGAGTGGATCGACGCCTTCACCGGCCCCTCGGGCCAGAAGGGGCTGATGGGCAAGGGCAACCTGCCCAACAACAAGACCGACCTCGCGACACTGAAGAACGACCCCGCGACGGCCGTCCCGGCCACCGCGGCCGAGTCCAACTGGTTCGTCCCGATGGCCCCCGGCTGGGGCCAGGTCGAGAAGGCCCAGGTGCTGCAGACCATGTTGCAGAACATCGGCACCGGCAAGAAGTCGGTCGAGGCGGCAGCCAAGGAGGCGGACGCCGCGATCGACAAGGTGATCAACACCAAGTGACCGGAGCGCAGGGCCCTGCCACCGCCGCGGGGCCCTGCTTCTCGTACGACCGTGCGCCGGCCCGTCCGCGCACGGTCGTGCGGGGCTTCGCCTTCGTACGACCTGAGGGACCGCTGAGGAGCGCGCGATGAGTGCCGCAGACACGACCACCCCTGCCAAGGTGCCGCCACCGCGGCAGGCACCGCCACCAGCCGTCCCCGACCGGCCGCGCGGACAGCGCACCTCCGGCGGGGCCGCGACCCCCTGGCTGCTGCTCGCGCCCTGCCTGCTGGTGCTGACCCTGGTCATGGCGTATCCGCTGGCGCGCCTGGTCACCCTGTCCTTCCAGAAGTTCGGTCAGTCGCAGCTGTGGGGCTTCCAGTCGGCCGAGTGGGTCGGGTTCGCCAACTTCACCGGTGTGCTGGACGACGGCGAGTTCTGGGCGGTCGTTCTGCGCACGATCGTCTTCGCCGTCGGCTGCGTGGCCTTCACCATGGTCGCCGGCATGGCGATCGCACTGCTGCTGCAGCGGGTCTCGGCCTGGCTCAAGGTCCTGATCAACATCGTGCTGGTGGCCAGCTGGGGCATGCCCGTCATCGTGGCCACCACCGTCTTCAAGTGGCTCTTCGACTCCGACTACGGCGTCTTCAACGCGCTGCTCAGCCGGCTGCCCGGGGTCGAGATGGTCGGCCACAACTGGTTTGCGAGCGGGCCCGAGGGCCTGGCCGTGATCATGCTCCTTGTGGTGTGGGGCGCCGTGCCCTTCGTGGCCATCACGCTCGGCGCGGGCCTGACCCAGGTGCCCAAGGAGCTGGAGGAGGCCGCGCGGCTGGACGGCGCGGGCGCCTGGGGCGTCTTCCGCCATGTCACCCTGCCGATCCTCAAGCCGATCATCGTGATGCTCACCACCCTGTCGGTGATCTGGGACATGGGCGTCTTCCCGCAGGTGTTCGTGATGCGGGGCGGCCACCCCGAGGCGGAGTTCCAGGTCCTCAACACCTACTCCTACGACCGCGCCTTCGTGGTCAACGACTACGCGCAGGGCTCGGCGATCGCCCTGGTCACGGTGGGGCTGCTGCTCGGCGTGGTCGCCGTCTACATGCGCCAGATGCTGAAGATAGGAGAAGTCGAATGAGCGGGACGAGTACCCTCGCAGCTCCCCGCCGCCGGAGGGCGAGGCTCGGCTGGGACATGCTCGGCCTGCTCGTCCTCGTCACCGCCGGCTTCCCCCTTTACTGGATGCTCAACACGGCGTTCAAGCCGGCCAAGGACGCCATCGACCCCGATCCGAGCCTGCTGCCCACGGGGCTCACCCTGTCGAACTTCCGCCGGGCGCTGGACATCGCCGACTTCTGGGGTTCGGTCGGCCGCAGCCTGGTCGTGTCGCTGTCGGTGGTGGCGATCGGCATGGTCGTCGGCATGTTGGCCGCGCTCGCCATCTCCCGCTTCGCCTTCCGCGGCCGCAAGGTCGTGATCGTGGGCATCCTGGCGGTCCAGATGGTGCCGCTGGTGGCCATGATCATCCCGGTCTTCCTGCTGCTGAACGACCTGAAGCAGTACGACAAGCTCACCGGTCTGATCATCACCTACCTAACCTTCATCCTCCCCTTCACCGTGTGGATGCTGCGCGGTTTCATCGTCAACATCCCCCGGGAGCTGGAGGAGGCCGCCATGGTCGACGGCTGCTCCCGCACCGGGGCGTTCGTCCGGGTCGTCTTCCCACTGCTGGCCCCCGGCCTGGTCGCCACCTCGGTCTACGGTTTCATCCAGGCCTGGAACGAGTACCTGTACGCCCTGATGCTGCTCAGCCAGGAGCGTCAGACCGCGACCGTCTGGCTCGCCAACTTCACCACCAAGCACGGCACCGAATACGCCCCGATGATGGCCGGCGCCACGATGATGGCCGTACCGATCGTCGTCCTGTTCCTGCTCGTCCAGCGCAAGATGGCCGCGGGTCTGACCGCGGGCGCCGTGAAGGGATAACGCCACCCGATGACGACAATCGCCAGCGGAACCGACACGCTCACCCGCGACGCGCTGACCGTCCTCCAGCCCGGCTTCACCGGGACCACGCCCCCCGACTGGCTGCTGCGCCGCCTCGGCGAGGGCCTGGCCTCGGTCGGCCTGTTCGGCCGCAACATCGCCTCACCCGGGCAACTGGCCGCACTGACCGCGCGGTTGCGCGAGGAACGGGACGACGTCCTGGTCGCCATCGACGAGGAGGGCGGCGACGTCACCCGCCTGGAGGTGCGCACCGGCTCCAGCTTCCCCGGCAACCACGCGCTCGGCGCGGTGGACGACGTGGAGCTGACCCGGAGCGCGGCCCTGGAGCTCGGCCGGCGGCTCGCGGAGTGCGGCGTCAACCTCAACTGGGCGCCGTCCGCCGACGTCAACTCCAATCCTCGCAACCCGGTCATCGGGGTCCGCTCCTTCGGCGCCGATCCCGGGCTGGTCGCCCGGCACACCGCCGCCTACGTGGCCGGCCTGCAGTCCGCGGGCGTCGCCGC
>NZ_POTZ01000139.1 GCF_003236365.1 Streptomyces sp. NTH33 | reverse complement strand
CCTTCACCCCCGCCCCCATCAACCCCAAGGACACGCGTTGAGCGAGCTGGTCACCGCCCGGATCCGCGCCACCGCCACCAAGCTCGGCCTGCCCCACCTGACTCAGTCGCTGGCTGAGTACGTCGGCCGGGCCGACGCCGGTCAGATGGCCTACCTCGACTTCCTCGACCTGGTCCTGGAAGAAGAACTCGCCGTCCGTGAAGAGCGCCGCTTCCGCCATGCCCTGCGGCTCTCTCGCCTGCCGCACTACAAGACGATCGAGGAGTACGACTTCTCCTACCAGCCCGAACTCGACCCCCGGAAGGTCAAGGACCTGGCCACCCTCGCGTTCGTCGAGGCCAGGGCCAACGTTGCTCTGCTGGGGCCGCCGGGAGTAGGAAAAACACACCTCGCGGTCGCCCTGGCGGTCGCCGCCTGCCGGGCCGGCTACACGATCTACTTCACGACCCTGGACGACATGGTCCGCCAGCTCAAAGCCGCCGACTCCATCGGCCGCCTGGCCAGCAAACTCCGCACCTACCTGCGGCCCAACGTCCTCGTGGTCGACGAGGTCGGCTACCTCCCGCTGGAACGTGACGAGGCGAACCTCGTCTTCCAGATGCTCTCCAAGCGCTACGAAAAGGGCTCCACCTTGCTGACCTCGAACAAAAGTTTCAGCGAGTGGGGCCAGGTCTTCGGCGACGACGTCCTGGCCACCGCCATCATCGACCGCCTCCTCCACCACTGCGAAATCCTCGCCATCAACGGCGCCAGCTACCGGCTGAAGAACCGCCTCACCGCCATCGAAGGCGGCATCACCGCCGTCAGCTGACCCGGACTCAAGCTCTGCACATCAGCCCGTACATACCTCTGCACTACAGCCCGTACGCCGACACCCCTCGAAATCCTCGCTGAGCGCGGGCGCACCAAGCGGATCCGCAATCCCGCGAGGATCACCCTCGAGCAGCAGCGCTCGCGCTGAGAGCCGCGAGTCAACCGATCCACAGGTCTTGACTATTGCTCCTTCACGCCAGAGTCACTGTCCAAAGCGACAGCCCCAACGGCAAGATCAAGACGACACCTTGATGATCGGCAAGCCCTTAGCCTCGCGCTTTCACGAGGCGGGCTGTCCGACTGGTGATCACGAAAGCGGAAAGTGCCTCTGACCAGCGAGAATGAGGATTGCTGAGGTCCCTGTTCCCGCCACCGCCGGAGGCACTTCCCAGGTGAAGAAGCGTATCGGGTCCTACCCGCGTGTCCGCGTCGAGGGCGGTGGCCGTGGAGTGGTCGGCCATGCGGGCGGCGTGCTGCTGGTGGAGACTGCCCGCAAGAGCGGGCTGGATCAGGCGATATCGACCGCGCTGGCGCCCTGGCGCAAGCCGCGGACAGTGCACGATCCGGGCAAGATCCTGCTGGACGTGGCCCTGGCGGTCGCGCTGGGCGGGGACTGCCTCGCAGACGTGGGCATGCTGCGGGCCGAGCCGGGCGTGTTCGGGCCGGTGGCCTCCGACCCGACCGTCTCCCGCCTCGTCGACGCCCTCGCCTCGGCCGGGCCGATGGCCCTTGAGGCCATCAGGACGGCACGGGCTGAAGTCCGCGAGCGGGTGTGGAAGTTGGCCGGCCCGTCGGCTCCGGACGCGGGCGGACAGCTGATCGTGGACCTCGACGGAGTGCTCGTCATCGCACATTCCGACAAGCAAGATGCGGCCGCGACCTGGAAGAAGACCTTCGGGCACCATCCGCTGATGGGCTTCGTCGATCACGGCCGGGGCGGCAGCGGGGAGCCGGTGGCCGGTCTGCTGCGGCCGGGCAACGCGGGCAGCAACACCGCCGCCGACCACATCGACGCCGCGAGGCTGGCCCTGGCTCAGCTGCCCAAGAAGTACCGGCGCGGACGACAGACGCTGATCCGTACCGACTCCGGCGGCGGCACCCACGAGTTCGTTGCCTGGCTGGCCCGGCGTGGCCGGTGGCTGTCGTACTCAGTCGGCATGACCATCACCGATTCCATCCACGCCGCGGTGCTCCGCATCCCGGCCACCGCCTGGACGGCCGCCGTCGAACCGGGCGGCGAGATCCGCGACGGAGCCTGGGTGGCCGAACTCGACGGCGACTGCCTCAAAGGCTGGCCGACGGGGATGCGGCTGATCGTGCGCAAGGAACGCCCGCATCCAGGCGCCCAGTTGCGCTTCACCGACGCCGACGGGATGCGGCTGACCTGCCTCGCCACCAACACCAAGGAGGTGCCGATCGCCGCCCTCGAACTGCGCCACCGCCAGCGCGCCCGCGCCGAGGACCGCATCCGCGCCGCCCGCGCCACCGGCCTGCGCAACCTCCCGCTCCACGACATGGCACAGAACCGGATCTGGCTGGAGATCGTCCAGATCGCCCTCGAGCTACTGGCCTGGATGCCGATGCTCGCCCTGACCGGTCCTGCCCGGCTCTGGGAGCCCCGCCGACTCCGCCTGCGGCTGTTCTCCGCCGCCGCCCAGCTCGTCACCACCGGCCGACGCCGCTACCTCCGCCTCGCCCACCACTGGCCCTGGACCCACCTGATCACGGAAGCCCTGGCCCGGCTCAACACCCTCCCAGACCCCGGCTGACCAGCACGTTTCCGCCCCTGCGAGCAGCACCATCCCGCCGGAGCCGTGGAACCCGGCGCCCACCCGACGCGACAGCCGGGCCCTCAGCCTGCCCATCACCAGCCCGACAAGCGAAACGGCCCGCCAGTCACACTGACGAGCCGTCATGAAATGCCGAGGTTAGTCTCCGAGGAGAAGGAGGTGGTCATGCGACTGCACGACCTCGATGGCAACCGCCCCATTGGTCGCCCAACATGATCGCCGGGAACTATGATAGTCATCGGACCATATGGCAATCTGCAGCGCCCGGTCCCTTGTGGGTATGTGATTGTCCATCCATCACAGCAGACTCGTCACATCACAGTATGCAACGGGGGAACACGTGCGGATCGAAGGAAGCGTTGCACTGGTTACCGGCGGAACATCCGGTCTGGGCCTGGCAACAGTGCGCGAACTGTACAAGCGGGGCGCGTCCGTGGTCGTCGTCGGCCGGTCCTCCTCGCCGGGCAAGCAGATCGAGGCGGAGCTGGGCGAGCGGGTGGTGTTCTCGCCCGGAGACGTGACCGACGAGGACGATGTCGCCGCCGCGATCGACCGCGCGCAGAGCCTCGGTCCCCTGCGTACCGTGGTGAACTGCGCTGGCGTCGGCAGTGCTTCGAAGACCGTCGGCCGCAACGGGCCTTTCCCCCTGGGGGCCTTCAGCAAGGTCGTCCAGGTCAATCTGATCGGCACCTTCAACGTCGTCCGCCTCGCCGCGGCACAGATCGCTCAGGCCGAGGACGAGGACGGGGAACGCGGTGTCATCATCAACACCGCCTCGGCGGCCGCGTTCGAGGGGCAGATCGGGCAGGCCGCCTACGCGGCGTCCAAGGGGGGCATCGTGTCCATGACCCTGCCGATCGCCCGTGACCTCGCCGAGTGGAAGATCCGGGTGGTCACGATCGCGCCGGGGCTCTTCCACACCCCCATGTTCGCCCCCCTCCCGGAGTCCGCGCTCGAGGCGCTCGGCCGGCAGGTGCCGCATCCGGCCCGGCTGGGCGATCCGGCGGAGTTCGCCTCACTCGTGACGCATGTCGTGGAGAACCCGATGCTCAACGGGGAGACGATCCGGCTCGACGGCGCTCTGCGGATGGCACCGAGATAGCCGATGCCGCCAATCCGCGGTACCCCTAATCCGCGCTCCCTTGCGCGGCATTGCGGCCCGGCCGTACGTTGAAGACATGGCAGATCAACTCGGTTCCTCAGAGCGCCTGTTGTCCTATGTGCGCGACGTGTCGTTGCGAGACGACGAGATTCTGCGCGATCTGCGCGAGTTCACCGCGGCGCTGCCCATGGGGCGCGCGATGCAGGTCATGGCCGAGGAGGGACAGTTCCTGGGTTTTCTGACCGGATTGATCGGAGCGCGGAATGTCGTGGAGATCGGGACATTCACCGGATACAGCACCCTGTGCATGGCACGCGCGATACCGCCGGACGGACGGCTGATCACCTGCGACATCAGTGACAAATGGCCCGCGATCGCGCGGGAATACTGGACCCGGGCAGGCGTGGCCGACCGTATCGATGTCCAGATCGGCGAGGCCACCGAGACGCTTGCCAAGCTGGTCGCCGAGTCCGGGGCGGACACTCTCGATCTCGTCTTCATCGACGCCGACAAAGTCAACTACCGTCGCTACTACGAGCTGGCCTTGGAACTGGTGCGCCCCGGCGGGCTCATCGCCGTGGACAACACTCTTTTCTTCGGCCGGGTGGTCGACGCGTCCGCCCAGGATCGCGACACCCTTGCCATCCGTGAACTGAATCTGCTGCTGCGCGACGACGACCGGGTGGAGATCTCGCTTCTCCCGATGGCCGACGGCATCACCTTGGCGCGCAAGAAGACGGGTCTTCGAATTTAGGCGGGGTGGAGGTGTCCGCGAGCTCGACGGGTGGTGACGAAGCCTGTGCGTAGGAGTTGGTTGGCGGGGCTGCGGAAGCCTTGCGTTTTGAGTTCCCGGTCACGCCGGGTGACAAGAGCCAGCCGGGGGTCTGCAGGTGGGGCGGGGAGGTTTCGGCCTGCTCCGTGAGCCCTTGGGGCGGCCCGGTCCGGCGGGCCGGGGTTTCGGCGGCTTGGTGATCGCGGGGAGTTTCGCGCGGAGGCGGCGAAACCCCAACCGGACCCGGTAGGGGCTCAGGGTGGTGCCGTGGGTCAGGCGGGCCTGCCAGGGGCGGCGGAGATCGTCGGCGAGGTCTCGGGCGAGACGCAGCTGCGCGTAGGCGGCCAGGACGAGGGCTGTCCACCGGTCGACGGCTTCGGCCGAATCCAGGCGGGCGGCGCCCAGGCCGAGGCGGCCCTTGACGAACCGGTGGAAGCATTCCTGGTCGAAGCGGCGCATGCAGGCCATACCAGCTCCAGCCCCCGCTCGCCGAAGGGCAGATCCCGTGGGCGGGTCTGCACGAAGCCCTTGACGCGTACGGCGAACACCCGCGGGAGGGACAGACCCGAGCGGCCTCGTCCGCGGTGGTCAGGCGCGCCCACCGGGTGCCATCAGCAAGCCGCTCGACCTTCGCCACGGCCAGGCCGTCCAGGTCGAGCAGCAACGTCGTATCGTTGTCCAAGCCCGTGTGTCCAGGTGATCGAGCTGCGTAGAGGACAGCCATGATCACCCACGACCACGGGCATCCTGCGTCCGGGGTCGACTCGCCCCGGCCTCACCGTCCGTGACGACGAGGCAGGCCGACTGCAGGCAGACCCCGCTCAAGTCCGAAGACCCGTGAAGACACGGTGAGGATCAGCGCACCGGCCCGGCCGTGGTGACTCGACGGCCTGCGGCCAGATCCGGCGCGGTGATCCGGATGGCGGCGTGCGCCTCGCGCGGACCCGGGACGAGATGCAGCCGTTGGAGGTCCTTGGTGCCCGCCTCGGGCAGCGCGTCCCGGCACGCGCAGCGCTCTTCCGTGAGCCCGGCGAACCGATAGGCGATCTCCATCATGCGGTTGCGGTCCGTGGGCCGGAAGTCGGCCACCAGATGCGCGCCCGCCCGAGCGGCCTGGTCGATCAGCCAGTTGAGGATCGCGGCGCCGGCCCCGAAGGAGACCACCCGGCAGGAGGTGGCCAGCAGCTTCAGATGCCAGGTGCCCGGGTGCATCGCCAGCAACAGCACGCCGACCGCGCCGTGCGGGCCGAAACGGTCGCTCATGGTCGTCACCAACACCTCGTGGTCCGGGTCCGTCAGCAGGCCGCGCAGCGCCGCGTCGGAGTAGTGCACTCCGGTCGCGTTCATCTGACTGGTGCGCAAGGTGAGTTCTTCGACCCGGGACAGCTGCTCATTGCTGGCCCTGTCGATCTGCATGACCAGGTCGAGCGATCGGAGGAATTCCCCGTCCGGGCCGCTGAAGGCGACCTGTTCGGCCTCGCGCTGGATACCGGCCTGGTACATCTGGCGGCGGCGCCGGGAGTCGACGGTGACGGCCTTCGGACTGAACTCGGGCAAGTCCCGCAGTTCCGCCAGTTGTTCGGCGGCGTAGCACCTGACCTCGGGCAGACGGAACGCGACCTCGGCCCGTTCGGCGGGCTGGTCGTCGATGAACGCGATGGTGCGGTGCGCGAAATTCAGTCGTTCGGCGATCGCGCGGACCGCCTCCGACTTCGGACCCCAGCCGATCCGGGGCACTATGAAGTATTCGGCGACACCCAGTTCTTCCAGCTTCGACCAGGCGAGGTCGTAGTCGTTCTTGCTCGCTATCGACTGCAGAATTCCCCGGGAGTCGAGCGTCACGATCAACTCGCGTATCTCGTCGGGCAGGCGCACCTCGTCGTTCTCCAGCAAGGTGCCCTGCCACAGGGTATTGTCCAAATCCCAGACCAGGCATTTCACCGTGGTCGGCGTTTCAGGCATGCATCACTCCACAGGTTGTCAGTCCGCCGTCGCGACGGCGTGCTGGGCCAGAATCAGCTCACAGATTTCATTGCTGCCTTCGATGATTTCCATCAGCTTCGCGTCCCGGTACGCGCGTGCCACGACATGGCCGTCCCGCGTTCCCGCCGAGGCCAGCACCTGTACGGCCGTGGCGGCGCCCTGCGCCGCGTGGCGGGCGCCGACGTGTTTGGCGAGCACGGTGGCGACGACGAGGTCGGGCGAGCCGGCGTCCCAGCAGGCGCTGGCGTGCGTACAGGCCTGGGTCGCGGTCTGTTCGGCGATGAACAGGTCGGCGAGGTGCCGCGCCACGAGCTGGTGCTCGGTGAGCGGTTTGCCGAACTGGGTCCGGGTCCTGGCGTGCCGCGCGGCGGCGTTGCGGCATGCGCGCAGGATGCCGACGCAGCCCCAGGCGACCGAGATCCGGCCGTAGGCGAGCGCGGTGGTGACCAGGAGCGGCAGGGGCATGCCGGGGCCGCCGAGAACGCTGGAGGCCGGCAGCCGCACCGAGTCGAAGCGGAGATGCGCATGCCCCGCGGCGCGGCATCCCAGCGGGTCGGCGACCCGCTCCACGCGCACGCCGGGTGCCGAGGCGGGCACCACGACGGCGGCAGCGCCGCCGTCGCACTTGGCGAAGACGATCAGCAGGTCCGCGTAGTGCGCACCGGTGATCCACACCTTGTGCCCGTCGAGGACCACCGAGTCGCCGTAGAACCGGATCTCGGTGCTCATCGTGGACAGGTCGGAGCCCGCTTCCGACTCGCTGAACCCCACCGCCGCCAGGCGGCCGCTGACGAGCTGGGGCAGCAGGGCGGCGGACTGGTCCGAGTCGGCCAGCCGCTGGATGGTCCAGGCCGCCATGCCCTGCGAGGTCATCACGCTGCGCAGCGAACTGCACAGGCTGCCCGTGTGCGCGGTGAGCAGCCCGTTGGCGTGGCTGCCGAGACCGCGCCCGCCGTGCGCGGTGCCGACCTGGGCGCACAGCAGTCCGGCGGCGCCCAGTTCGCGGAGCAGTTCCCGGGGAATTTGCCCGGCGAGGTCCCACGCCTCGGCCTGGTCGCCGACGAGTTCGTCGATGACCTTGAACCCGTCGGCCGGCAGCTCAGGCATCACCGACCGCCGAGGACGCGCCGCGCAGCCGGAGCACCAGTTCCGTCATCATCCGTACTGTGCGGAAGTTGTCCGTCTTGAGATCGGAGCCGACGATGGCGATCCCGTAGTTCTGCTCCAGGTGGACGACGAGTTCCATCGCGAACATCGAGGACACCAGTCCGGAGGCGAAGAGTTCCTGTGTCGGCGACACCGAGGCCTTCGTCCTCGTCTCAAGGAAGCTCAGCAGCGCCTGCTCGATCGATTCGGCGGTCAGGTTGCCGGTGTTCTGTTCGGTCGTCATGCCATGTCCTTTCCGTATACGTAGAAACCGCGGCCGGACTTGCGGCCGAGTTCGCCGCCGCGCACCTTTGCCAGCAGCAGGTCACAGGGTTTGCACGCCTCGTCGCCGGTGCGTTCGTGCAGCTCGGCGAGGGAGTCGGCCAGGTTGTCCAGCCCGATCAGGTCGGCGGTGCGCAGCGGCCCCGTCGGATGTCCCAGGCAGCCCTCCATCAGCTCGTCGACCGCCTCGACCGTGGCGGTGCCCTCGGCGACGATCCGCGCGGCGGCGTTGATCATCGGGTGGAGCAGCCTGCTGGTCACAAAGCCCGGCGCGTCCTGGACGAGCACCGCGCGCCGGGTCACGGCGGTCAGCAACGCGACCACTGATGCGACGGTCGTGTCGGCGGTGCGCGGGCCCCGGCTCACCTCCACCATCCTGATCAGGTAGGGCGGGTTCATGAAGTGGGTGCCGATGAGGTCCTCGGGCCGGGCGGTGGACGCGGCCAGCTCGCTGACGGGAATGCCGGAGGTGTTGGTGATCAACGGGGTGCCGGGCCTCACCACGGCCGACACCTCGGCCAGCACCTTGGCCTTCACGGCGGGCGACTCGGTCACCGCCTCGATCACGGCAGTCGCCTCTGCCGTGTCGGCGAGGGACACGGTGGTGCCGAGTTCGCCGGGGGCTCGGCCGACGGGGAGCACACCCATCAGCTGGGCGTGCCGCAGCTGATGGGTGATTCTGGCCCGCGCGTCGTCGAGCATCTCCTGGTCGACGTCCACGACGACGACGGGGATGCCGTGTCCGAGCACCAGGGCGGCGATGCCCGAGCCCATCACTCCCCCGCCCACCACGGCGACCCGATGGGCAGTCGTTTCCTGCGTCATGGCGACGCGGTCCTCCTCACTGCGGCCGTGGCCGCCTGCAACCTCGCTCTTCTCGCCCACACCGCTCACACCCGGATGGGCAGCCGTGCCGCCCCGCGCAGGGTGAGCAGCCCGTTCCACCTGACCTCGCCGTCCAGACTCAGGCCGGGAAAGCGGCGGACCAGCTCGCTGATCGCGACCCTGCCTTCGATGCGGGCCAGCATGCCGCCGAGGCAGTAGTGCATGCCGCCGCCGAAGGACAGATGCCGGCGTGCGTTCGCCCGGTCCAGCTTCAGCTCCTCCGCGTCGGGCCCCCAGAACGCCTCGTCGCGGTTGGCCCCCGCCAGGTTGGCGAGGATGATCGACCCGGCGGGGATCTCGTACCCGCCGACGTGGTACGGCTCCCGGGTCACCCGCCTGCTGGTGTGCGTTGGCGGGTCGTAGCGCAGTATCTCCTCGACCGCGTTCTCCTCCAGCTCCGGCCTGGCGCGCAGGAGTTCGAGCTGGTCCGGGTTGCGCAGCAGGGCAAGGGCGCCGCCCGAGATCAGGTTCACGGTCGTCTCGTAACCCGCGACGAAGAGCATGGTGACCTGGGCGACCAGCTCGTCGTGGGTGAGCTTGTCCCCGTCCTCCTCGGCGGCGATGAGCGCGGTGAGCAGGTCGTCGCCGGGGTCGCGCCGCTTGCGGGAGACGGCGTCGCTGATCAGCTCGAAGATCTCCGCGTCGGCGGCCTCGATGACCCTCATCACCTCGGGGTCGGTGGTCAGCTCGACAGAGCGCATCAGCAGGCTGGTGAGCATGCGCAGGTGCTGGGTGTCGATCGGGGGCATCCCCATCATCCGTGTCATCACGGTGAACGGCAGGGGGAACGCCAGCGACTCGACCAGATCGCCGCCGCCGGCCTTCGCGATGCCGTCGAGTGCCTCGCCGACGAGGGCGCGGACCATCGGCTCCAGGGCGTTGATCGCCCGCGCGGTGAAGGCCTTGGTGACCAGCTTGCGCAGCCGGGTGTGGGCCGGCGGGTCCAGGTCCAGCAGGGCGAGCCCCTTCAGGCGGGGCTTGTCGGTGACGCCTGCCTTCTTGTACGCGTCACGGAACGGCCCGGGGGCGACATGGCGCTGCTCGACGGAGAGCCCGGAACGCAGCAGCGTGTCCACGTCCGCGTAGCGGGAGAGCATCCAGAAGCCGCCGGGGTGCTCGTGCACCGGCACATGCCTGCGCAGCTCCGCGTAGTGCGGATAGGGGTCCTCCATGAATTCCGGTGTGAACGGGTAGTAGATCAAGGGCTGGTCCTGCGGCACGGTGTTCACTGCGCGACGGTTTCCTTCTCCGGTGTCACTGGCTTCGGTTCCGCTGCGTCTCGTAAAAACTGCGCAGCCGGTCGGTGATGTGCGCCGCCGCGCCTTCCATGAGGACGTGGGAGATGGCTTCGATGGTCCGGACCCGCCAAGGGTGCAGCTCCGTGCCGGCGACCGACTGGTTGAAGGCGCCCATCGCCGGTCCGCAGTGGACGAGATAGTCGGCCCTGGCCTGCTGGTCTCCGGTCACCGCGAGGCGGAAGCCGCGTGCGAAGTAGCCCCGGAACAAGTTCGCCAGCTGCGCCTTCGCGTCCGGACCCGGTGCCGCGTCCACGGGCGGGCGGTATGCGCCGCCCAGGTAGCGGTCGAGGATCTGCCTTCTGCTCTCGTCGTCGAGCCCGCCGAAGGAGGCGTGCCGGCGCCACAGGTCGTGCAGGCGGTACGCCCGGGCCGGGAAGAGCAGACCTCGCTTCAAGTAGCGTGCATGGACGCCCAGTTCGAAGAGCTCGCTCCAGGGCGCGGTGGCCACGTCGTACTCGTGCGCCTGGTGCAGGAGATCCTTGACCTGGTCGCTGGTGGCGGCCTCGACCGAGCACTGGTTGACCGACCCGGTCATCACGAAGTCGGCGCCGAGCAGGAAGGCCGCGGCGGCCGACTCCGGGGTGCCGATGCCGCCGGCACAGCCGACGTGCACCCGGGGGCCGGGCAGGGCCGTCTCGTCGCGCAGCCGGAGCACCGCCGGGAGCAGGGTGAGCGGATCGGCGGTGCCGCACAGCCAACCGCCGTCCGCCTCCACGCACAGGTCGTCGGCCATCGCGCGGGACGCCGCCGCGGCGGCCTCGGCTTCGGTCACCGCGCCGGTGGCCAGCAGCCGCGCGACCAGCCGCTCGGGAGGCGGGGCGAGGAACGCGGCGGCCACATCGGTCCGGGAGACCTTCGCGATGATCCGGCCTCCCTTGAGCCGGAAGCGCACCAGGTCCTCGGTGATCTGCGGGAAGCCGGACGCCTCCACCAGGTCCACACCGTGCCGCAGCAGAACGTCCACCAGGGCCGCCTCCTGCTCCGGAACGCCGTGCCGATGGAGGAAGTTGACGCCGAATCCGCCGTCGAGGCCCAAGTCGCGCAGGTGTCCCTCGACCTCGGCCGGGGTAAGTCCGCCGCTGCCGAGGAAGCCGAGGAGCCCCGCCTTGGCCGCCGCGCGCAGCAGCTCCGGACCGGAGACACCGCCGTACATCGACCCCACCAGGTACGCGCGGCGAAGCCCGTACCGCTCCCGGAAGGTCCGGGCACCGAGGTCCTCGGCCGTGAGCGCGATGTGCTGTGCCGGGTCCCGGGTGACCGAGGGCACCGGGGCGGCCGGAGTCTCGCCGGCCGACAGCGCCGGGGCGGCCGGGGTCTCGCCGGCCAGTGGCGTCCGGATCGCCGGTGCGGGGGCCGGGAGGGGTTCGGTGGATGTCCTGATGCGCTGGACGAGTTTGCCGAGCACCTGGCCGGGGCCGAGTTCGACGAACTCGAAGTCGCCGTGGCGCATCAGGGTGCGGACAGTCTCGGTCCAGCGGACCGGGGCGGCGATCTGTGCCGTCAGGCGTTCCTTCACCGTGTCGGGTGTGTACGGCCGCGCGTCGACGTTGGCCAGCACGGGGACCGTCGGCGGGCGCAGTGTGAAGCCGTCGAGGAACCGGCCAAACCGCTCGGCCACCGGGCGCATGTAGCGGGAGTGCAGCGGCGCGCTGACCTGAAGCCGGACCATGCGGGCGCCAACCGCTTCGAAGGCCGCGCACGCCGTGTCGATGTCCGCACCGGGACCGGAGACGACGAACTGGTCCGGGGCGTTGTGGTTGGCGAGGTCGAGGGTGGCGAGGGCGGGGTCCGCGAGCACCCTCAGGACGGTCTCCTCGTCGATCCCGACCACCGCGGCCATGGCACCGGGGTCGGCGGCGGCCATCAGCTCGCCGCGCCGCCGCACCAGTCTCAGTCCGGTCTCGAAGTCGAAGACCCCGGCTGCGAACAGCGCCGCGTACTCGCCCAGGCTGTGTCCGACGAGCCAGTCCGGCGGCTCGGGATCGCGGGCCGCACGGTCGAGGTAGGACAGGGCGCTCACGACGTAGAGCGCGGGTTGGGTGAACTCCGTACGGCTGAGCCGGCGTTCGGGATCCCTGACGCACAGCTCCTCGATGGAGCAGCCGAGCACCTCGTCGGCGATCGCCGTCTCCTCGGGGAACCGTTTGAACAGTCCCTGGCCCATGCCCCGCCGTTGTGAGCCCTGGCCCGGAAAGCCGTAGACCTTCATGGCGCGGGGTGCGGGCGTGCCGGGCGCCGTCCTCGGGGCCGTGCGGGCGGCGCGCTCGCGGGCCCTGTCGAGCAGGTCGGTGTCCTTCTCGAACTGGCTGAGCAGCGGCAACGACTGCGCACGCGTCCCGGGCGGGAGGAGCTGGGTCACGAAGTTGTGCAGGGTGCCGGCCGGGCCGAGGTCGAGGTAGAGGAAGTCGCCGGTCTCCCGCAGGCCGGCCAGGGCTCGCTCGAATTCGATCGGCCGCCGGGCGACCTGCCAGAAGTGGTCGGCGGTCGCCCGTGTCACCGGCTTGCCGTCCACACAGGACACCCAGGGGATGCGCGGCGCCGCAAACGCCACTCCGTCGAAGGCCTCCCGGCACGCGTCGAGCGCCTGGTCCAGCAGGCGGGAATGGAAGGCGTACTCGATCGGCAGGCGTACGTGCAGCACGTCGGCGGCGCGCAGGCCCGCCTCCGCACGGGCCAGATCCGCCTCCGGGCCCGCGACCACGAAGCTGCCCGGGTAGTTGTGGGCGGCGATCTCGCAGGCGCGCAGTTCGGGTACGCGGTCCAGTACGTCGGTCCCGGTGAGCACGGCGAGCATGCCGCCGGGTGGCAGCCCGCGCACCGCATCGGCCTGCCGCACCAGCACCCGCAGGCAGTCGAGCGGGTCGAGACTGCCGGCGACGACGGCCGCGGCGTACTCGCCGAGGCTGGAACCGAGGACGAGGTCCGGCTCGATGCCCTCCGCGTGCAAGGTCTCCGTCAGCGCCAGCTCGATCATGACGATGCCCGGATGGGTGATCCGCGTGTCGAGGAAGGGATGGTTCTTCGGCTTCGCCGGGTCGTAAATCCGCGCGAGCACCGACTCGCCCAGCTCCTCGGCGACCACGGCGTCATAGCGCTGGAGCGTCGTACGGAACACCTCGTGAGTGTCGTACAGCTCCTTGCCCATGCCGTAGTACTGGGAGCCCTGCCCGGGGTACAGGAACACGGTGCGCTGTGTTGCGTTCATCGATAGTCGTCCCAGAAAAGGCGCTTGGTCACGGTCCGGGGTTCGGCTGTTCCTCTGATGACGATCCTCCGGTTCAGCGGGGGTTCCGGCAGCGGTGTCCTGGTGTGCCGCGCGGGCTCGGGGGCGGGGGCGAGCAAAACGTGCGCGTTGGTACCGCCGTCGGCGAAGCAGCTGAGCGCCGCGAGTGCGGCCGTGTCCGGCCACGGCGCGGGTTCCCTGGGGAAGTACAGCGGCGAGCCGGCCAGGTCGAAGTGCTGGAGGGGCTCCTGTCCGGAGCCGAACGGCACCTGTTCGGCGTGGTGCAGCATCAGGACGACCTTGATGAACGCCGCGATGCCCTCCGCGGACAGCGGGTGGCCGATGTTCGGCTTGACCGAGCCGAGGGCCACCGGACGGGTCGGGCCGGTGCCGTAGACGGCGTGGACGGCCTTGAGCTCCAGCAGGTCGGTGACGGTGGATCCGGAGCCGTTGGCCTCCACCCAGCCGACGTCCTGGGGGCGGTGGCCGCCGCGCGCCAGCGCCTCGGACATCACCCCCTTCAGAGCCTCCAGGTTGGGGGTGGCCGGTCCCGGGGTGCGGCCGTCGTTGTTGATCGCGATGCTCTTGAGGATCGCCAGCACCCGGTCGCCGTCGGCCTGTGCCGCCGCCAGGGGCTTGAGGACGACCACGCCGGTCCCTTCGCCGAGAACCAGGCCGGAGGCCCGGCGGTCGAACAGATGGAACTCGGCACCGGGGTTGAGCAGTCCGCGTCGGGCGAACATCCGGTGCGCCCGGTCGTCGGCGAGCAGGCTCACCCCGGCCACTACCGCCGCCTCGACGGTGCCCGCGCGCAGCGCCTGGGCGGCCATGTCCATCGCCACCAGAGCGGAGGAGCAGGCGGTGTCGATCACGACGCTGGGGCCGCGGAAGTCGAAGAACTGGGAGATGTTGGCGGACAGGTAGTTCTGGCCGGTGACCATCACCGGGTTCTTCGAACGGTCGACCAGGGTGTCGTCCGGTGTGCGCGTCGCCCGGCCGCCGACGTACACCCCGACGCGGCGCGCCTTGAGTTCGTCGGGCCGGTAACCGGCGTGGTGCACGGCCCGGTTGACTTCCTCCAAGAGCAGCAGCGCCTGCGGGTCCATGGCGGTGACGTCCGCCTCCGACAGCAGGAACGCCTCCGGGTCGAAGCGCAGCACATCCGGCAGCAGCCCGGCGTGGTGGCCGTTCAGCCCGCCGAAGCGCTCCTCGGGGAGCGGACGCAGCGCCGTACGGCCGTGTCGCAGCAGGTCCCAGTACTCGCTCGGGGACCCAGCGCCGGGGAAGCGGCAGGACAGGCCCACGACCGCGATGTCGTCGATGGCACCGGACTGTGGTGAGACGGCTCGCGGTGCTGTGGCCGGGGCCGTGGTGGTGGCCCGGCCACAGCACCGCGAGCCGTCTCACCACAGT
>NZ_POTZ01000138.1 GCF_003236365.1 Streptomyces sp. NTH33 | reverse complement strand
CCCTCACCCGCCCCGACGGCACTCCCGTGCGGGTCCTCGTCGTCGACGACGATCCGGACCTCGCCGAGGTGCTCTCGGGAGCCCTGCGCTACCAGGGCTGGCAGGTCCGCACCGCCGGCGACGGGACCTCGGCCGCCGCCGCGGCCCGCGAGCTGCGGCCCGACGCCGTCGTCCTCGACGTGATGCTCCCGGACGGTGACGGCTTCGCCGTGCTGCGCGAGCTGCACGCCGTGCAGCCGGGCGTCTGTGTGCTCTTCCTCACCGCCCGGGACGCGGTGGAGGACCGCATCGCGGGGATCACCGCGGGCGGCGACGACTACGTGACCAAACCGTTCAGCCTGGAGGAGGTGGTCGCCCGGCTGCGCGGACTGCTGCGCCGCGCCGGCATGGCCCGGCAGCTCCAGGAGGGCCCGCGGCTGACCGTGGGCGACCTGGCCATGGACGAGGACGCCCGCGAGGTCACCCGGGCGGGAGAGCTGATCGAGCTGTCCCCGACCGAGTTCGAACTGCTGCGCTTCCTGATGCACAACCCGCGCCGGGTGCTGAGCAAGGCGCAGATCCTGGACCACGTGTGGTCGTACGACTTCGGCGGCCAGGCCCATGTGGTGGAGCTGTACATCTCCTACCTGCGCAAGAAGGTGGACGCCGGCCGGGAGCCCATGATCCACACGGTGCGCGGGGCCGGGTACGTGCTGAAGCCGGCCCTGCGGTGAGGGCGGCGCCGCGGGCCCGGACCCGGTGGACACGGCGGCTGCCCCGGCCGCGCACGCTGCGCGCCCGGCTCACCTTCGGCCTGGTGGTACTGCTCGCCGTGAGCTGCGCGGCCGTCGGGGTGGCCGCGGTCTGGGAGCTGGACGGCTTCCTCACCGGCCGGCTCGACCAGCAGCTGCAGCAGACCGGGCCGAGCTTCCCGAAGAGCCTGGAGCACGGCGCCGCCCCGGCCGTCAAGCCCTCCGACCACGACGGCGACGAGCACGGCGACACCCGCCGCCAGGCCGCGGCCACCTTCGGTGCCCGGCTGCTGGACGGCACGGTGACCCAGGTGGCGGTGGTCCCCTCCGGGTCCCATCCGGGCGGCGGCGTCACCCTCACCGCCGCCGACCGCGCGGCGCTGGCCGGGCTCGGGGTGGGCCGTGGCGGGCACACGGTGCACCTGTCCGAGCTGGGCGACTACCGGCTGGCGGCCTGGCCGGGCCGGGACGGCGACGTGCTGGTCACCGGGCTGCCGATGGAGCCGGTGCGGGCCGCGGTCCACCGGCTCGAACTGGTCGCCGGGACCGTCTTCGGGCTCGCGCTGGCCGCCGCCGGGATCGCCGGGGCCCTGTGGGTGCGCTGGGCGCTGCGGCCGCTGCGCCGGGTCGCTCAGACCGCCGTGCGGGTCAGCGAGCTGCCGCTGGCCAGCGGAGAGGTGGCGCTGCCGCCGCGGGCGCCGCGGACCGACCCGCGCAGCGAGGTGGGTCAGGTCGCCGCCGCCTTCAACCGCATGCTCCACCACGTCGAGGACGCGCTGACGAAGCGGCACGCCGTCGAGGAGCGGCTGCGCGGTTTCGCCGCCGACGCCAGCCACGAGCTGCGCACCCCGGTCGCCTCGGTGCGCGGGCACGCCGAGCTCGCGCTGCTGCACCCGGGACCGGTGCCGCCCGGGGTCACCCGTGCGCTGGAACGGATCGCCGCCGAGTCCGCCCGGATGGGCGAGATGGTCGACGAGATGCTGCTGCTGGCCCGCCTGGACGCCGGCCGCCCCCTGGAGCGACGGCCGGTCGACCTCACCCGCCTGGTTCTGGACGCGGTGACGGACGCCCGGGCTGCGGGCCCCGGGCACCGCTGGACCATGGAGCTTCCGGAGGACCCGGTGACGGTGACCGGCGACGCCCACCGGCTCCAGCAGGTGCTGGCCAACCTGCTGGCCAACGCGCGTCTGCACACACCCGTGGGTACCGAGGTGACGGTGTCCCTGGACCTGGAGACCGGCCAGGAGAACGCCGCCACCACGGTGGTCCTCCGGGTCCACGACGACGGCCCCGGCGTCCCCGAGGACGTCCGGCCGGGCGTCTTCGAACGCTTCACCCGCGCCGACCGCCGCCGCACGGACCCCTCCGGCGGTGCCGGGGCGGGACTCGGCCTGTCGATCGTGGCGGCCGTGGTCCAGGCCCACGGCGGAAGCGTCGGCCTGGACAGCCGCCCCGGCTCGACGACGTTCACGGTGCGGCTGCCGGCGGACGGCGGAGGGGTCGGGCCGTAGACGGCGGCAGGGGCAGCGGCAGCCCGGGCAGGCCGTCCAGGCTGGTGGCCACGTGCTCCTTCCTGGTGAAGTACTCGTTCAGCGAGGCGTCGTCCTCGCGGGCGAAGCGCCTGCCGTGCAGGTCGCGGTCCGCCTCGTACGCCATGAAGGGCACCGCGTATCCGCAGGTGTCCCGGATCAGTCCGGCACGCACGACGATGATCGCGCGCAGTCCGTGGGAGACCGGGTCGATGTCGGGGAAACGGGTGAGCAGGTCCTCGAAACGCGGGTCGTCGCGGAAGACCGGCTCGCCCCTGCCGTGGACGCGCACGATGGTGGGCGGTCCCTGGAAGGCGCACCACATGAGGGTGATCCGGCCGTTCTCGCGCAGGTGCGCGATCGTCTCCGCGTTGGACCCGGCGAAGTCCAGATAGGCCACGGTGTGCTCGTCGAGCACCGCGAAGGAGCCCTTCAGTCCCTTGGGGGAGAGATTGATCGTGCCATCGCCGGACAGCGGGGCGGTCGCGGTGAAGAAGAGGGGCTGCTCCTCGATGAACGTGCGCAGCCTGCCGTCTATGCGCTCATAGGTCTTTCCCATGTCTGACGATTATTCAGGCATTTCTTTTGGCTGTCTAAGGAATTGCGGGTCCGTCCCACCGTGGCCGCCCCGGCCGGCGTTTGTTCGGGGCGGCCACGGCTGCCTGTCACCTCACTGGGTGAGCGTGCAGGCGGCCAGGGAATCCAGCCCCTGCGGCTTGGCCGACGTACGGCCGATGGCGATGGCGATGCGGTCGATGGCGGCCACGCGCTTGTCCTTGAGCGGGCCGAGGATCGCGTTCTGCACGAAGTCGGGGCCGCCCTGTCCGACGGTGTTCTGCAGACGGGTGTTGGCCTCCTGGACCTGGGTGTCGAGCAGGGCGAGGTTGCGGTCGATCTCGGCCTGGGCGGAGGCGGGGACCGCGGGGAGCTGGGACTTCACGTCGGGGCAGGTGATGGTGCCGGGGCTCGCCAGGGTCCGGGCGCTTTGGGCGCCGCCCTGCTGGGACGTCTCCCCGGCCAACGCGGAACCGGCGACGACCGCGCCGGACAGCACCACCGCGGCCGCGCCGCCGATGAACGCGACGCGGCGCCTGTCGTACTTCGGAAGAGCCCTGGACATGCGGATGCCTCACTCGGGTCGGGGGTGTCTGGCCTGGCGAACGCGGCGCCTGCGTTCTGCGAGAGGTACGGGAAAGCGGTTGCCCTCGTTCAAGGAGTGGCGAGGGAGTTTCACCAGCGCCTTTCGGAACCCGTGGTGCCACGCCACGCCCCGCCCGGGATTGACGAACCATGCAGAGTTCTGCATACTCATGCATGTCAGCGAATGCAGTGTGAGGAGAAACCCGTGACCGAGCGCGTCGTACTCGCCTACTCGGGCGGTCTGGACACCTCCGTCGCCATCGGCTGGATCGCCGAGGAGACGGGCGCCGAGGTCATCGCCGTTGCGGTCGACGTCGGCCAGGGCGGCGAGGACCTGGACGTCATCCGCAAGCGCGCGCTCGCCTGCGGTGCCGTCGAGGCCGAGGTCGCCGACGCCAAGGACGAGTTCGCCGACGAGTACTGCCTCCCGGCGATCAAGGCCAACGCCCTCTACATGGACCGCTACCCGCTGGTCTCCGCCCTGTCCCGGCCCACGATCGTCAAGCACCTGGTCGCCGCCGCCAAGAAGCACGGCGCCACCACCGTCGCCCACGGCTGCACCGGCAAGGGCAACGACCAGGTCCGCTTCGAGGCCGGCATCGTCGCCCTCGCCCCCGACCTGAAGTGCATCGCCCCGGTCCGCGACTACGCGATGACCCGGGACAAGGCCATCGCGTTCTGCGAGGAGAAGAACCTCCCGATCGCGACCACCAAGAAGTCCCCGTACTCCATCGACCAGAACGTCTTCGGCCGCGCCGTCGAGACCGGCTTCCTCGAGGACATCTGGAACGCGCCGATCGAGGACATCTACGAGTACACCCAGAACCCGGCCCTCTCCCGCGAGCCCGACGAGGTGATCGTCACCTTCAAGGAGGGCGTCCCGGTCGCCATCGACGGCAAGCCCGTCACCGTCCTGCAGGCCATCCAGCAGCTCAACGAGCGCGCCGGCGCCCAGGGCATCGGCCGGATCGACATGGTCGAGGACCGCCTCGTCGGCATCAAGTCGCGCGAGGTGTACGAGGCTCCGGGCGCGATCGCCCTGATCACCGCCCACCAGGAGCTGGAGAACGTCACCGTCGAGCGCGAACTCGCCCGCTACAAGCGGCAGGTCGAGCAGCGCTGGGGCGAACTCGTCTACGACGGCCTGTGGTTCTCCCCGCTCAAGCGCGCCCTGGACGGCTTCATCAACGAGGCCAACCAGCACGTCTCCGGCGACGTCCGGATGACCCTGCACGGCGGTCGCGCGGTCGTCACCGGCCGGCGCTCGCAGGAGTCGCTGTACGACTTCAACCTGGCGACCTACGACACCGGCGACACGTTCGACCAGTCCGCCGCGAAGGGCTTCATCGACATCTACAGCCTGTCGTCGAAGATCGCCGCCAAGCGCGACCTGGCCTGACCCCGCGGGTCACCTCGCACGCACCAGCCTGACAGCCGCCTCCTCGCTCGCCGAAAGTGGGGAGGCGGTCGCACACCGCCATCTTCCGAGGAGCAACGCAGTGAGCAGCAACAGCGGTGACGTACGGCTCTGGGGCGGCCGTTTCGCCGACGGCCCCGCCGAGGCCCTGGCGAAGCTGTCCGCGTCCGTCCACTTCGACTGGCGGCTCGCGCCCTACGACATCGCCGGCTCCCGCGCCCACGCGCGCGTGCTGCACACGGCGGGCCTGCTCACCGAGGACGAGCTCCAGCGCATGCTGGCCGGGCTCGACCGGCTCGAGGCGGACGTCGCCGACGGCTCCTTCACCGGCACCATCGCCGACGAGGACGTGCACACCGCCCTGGAGCGCGGCCTGCTCGAGCGCCTCGGCCCCGACCTCGGCGGCAAGCTGCGCGCCGGCCGGTCCCGCAACGACCAGGTCGCCACCCTCTTCCGCATGTACCTGCGCGACCACGCCCGGATCATCGGCGGCCTGATCGCCGACCTCCAGGACGCGCTGATCGGGCTCGCGGAGGCCCACCCGGACGTGGCCATGCCCGGCCGCACCCACCTCCAGCACGCCCAGCCCGTCCTCTTCGCCCACCACGTCCTCGCGCACGTCCAGTCCCTGGCGCGGGACGCCGAGCGGCTGCGCCAGTGGGACGAGCGGACGGCGGTGTCGCCGTACGGCTCGGGCGCGCTGGCGGGTTCCTCCCTCGGCCTGGACCCGGAGGCGGTGGCGCGGGACCTCGGCTTCGAGCACGGCAGCGCCGGCAACTCCATCGACGGCACGGCCTCCCGGGACTTCGTCGCCGAGTTCGCCTTCATCACCGCGATGATCGGCGTGAACCTCTCCCGCATCGCCGAGGAGATCATCATCTGGAACACGAAGGAGTTCTCCTTCGTGACCCTGCACGACGCCTTCTCCACCGGCTCCTCGATCATGCCGCAGAAGAAGAACCCGGACATCGCGGAGCTGGCCCGCGGCAAGTCCGGCCGGCTGATCGGCAACCTGACGGGCCTGATGGCGACGCTGAAGGCCCTGCCCCTCGCCTACAACCGCGACCTGCAGGAGGACAAGGAGCCCGTCTTCGACTCCTGCGACCAGCTCGAGGTCCTGCTCCCCGCGTTCACCGGGATGATCGCCACCCTCACCGTCCACCGCGAGCGCATGGAGGAGCTGGCCCCGGCCGGCTTCTCACTGGCCACCGACATCGCCGAGTGGCTGGTCAGGCAGGGCGTGCCGTTCCGGGTGGCGCACGAGGTCGCCGGTGAGTGCGTGAAGGCCGCCGAGGCCGAGGGCAAGGAGCTGGACGAGCTCACCGACGAGCAGTTCGCGAAGATCTCCGCCCACCTGACCCCCGAGGTGCGCACCGTCCTCAACGTCCCCGGAGCCCTCGCCTCCCGCAGCGGGCGCGGCGGCACCGCCCCGAGCGCGGTCGCCGTCCAGCTCGCCGAGGTCAAGGCGGACGTGGCGGCGCAGCACCAGTGGGCGGACGCGAAGAAGTAACGGTACGCACCTGGCGGGGCGTCGCGGGTTACGTTGGTCCGAAGCCGTAAGGAACCGACCGAACGGAGCCCGCGATGCCCTTCGCCCGACTGGCCTCCGCCACGACTCCCACCTGCCACATCGGCCTGGGGCTCGCCGCCGTCGGGCGGCCCGGCTACATCAACCTCGGCCGGGACCGCGACCTCCCGGCCGACCGCACCGTCGACGCCCTGCGCGAGCGCACCCACGAACTCCTGGACGCCGCCTACGCCCAGGGCGTCCGCTACTTCGACGCCGCCCGCTCCTACGGCCGCTCCGAGGAGTTCCTGGCCGACTGGCTCAGGGCCCGCCCCGACGCCGCCGACGTGGTGATCGGCAGCAAGTGGGGCTACACCTACACGGCGGACTGGACCACCGACGCCGAGCGGCACGAGGTCAAGGACCACAGCCTCGCCGCCTACGAGCGACAGCGCGCCGAGACCGCCGCACTGCTCGGCGACCGCCTCGACCTCTACCAGATCCACTCGGTGACCCCGGACAGCCCCGCCCTCACCGACAAGGAACTGCACGCACGCCTCGCCGAGGCCGCCGCGCAGGGGCTCACCATCGGCTTCTCCACCAGCGGGCCCGCCCAGGCCGACGCCGTCCGGGCCGCCCTCGCCGTGACCGTCGACGGCGAACGCCTCTTCCGCACCGTCCAGTCGACGTACAACGTCCTGGAGACCTCCGCCGGACCCGCCCTCGCCGAGGCACACGACGCCGGGCTCACGGTGATCGTCAAGGAGGGCATGGCCAACGGGCGCCTCGCGGAGCCCCATGCCCCCGAGCCCCTCAAGGCCGTGGCCCGGGAGACGGGCCTCGGCTGCGACGCGGTCGCCCTCGCCCTGATCCTGCGCCGTCCGTGGGCCGGGGTCGTCCTCTCCGGCGCCGCCACCCTCGGCCAGCTCGCCTCCAACCTGCACGCCCCGGCCGTGGACCTCGACGAGGACCAGCTCGCCCGTCTGGACGCGCTGGCGGAGGACCCGCAGACGTACTGGCGGCAACGCGGACAGCTGCCCTGGCACTGAGCCCCACCACACTTCCACGAACACGAGGCGGTGAGACACGCATGCCTATCGTGAGACATTGGTGTCTCATGTGAGGTATTGTTGTCTCATGGCCGTCGACCGTGACCACGTGCTGCGCAGCGCAGCCGCCCTGCTCGCCCACAAATCCACCGCCACCCTGGACGAGGTCGCCAGAGCGGCCGGAATCAGCCGGGCCACGCTGCACCGCCACTTCGCCGGGCGGGAAGCCCTGGTCAGGGCGCTGGAAGCGCTCGGCATCGAGGAGTGCGAGGCCGCCCTCGACGCCGCCCGCCCGGAGGAGGGGCCGGCCGCCGACGCCGTACGGAGGCTGGTCCGCGAGCTCGAGCCGGCCGCCGGGCTGCTCTCCTTCCTCTACACCGAGAACCAGCTGTTCGAGGGCGAGGAGCAGAACGAGGGCTGGGCCCGGATCGACGAGCGCGTCTCCGCGCTGTTCCGGCGCGGCCGGCTCAGCGGCGAGTTCCGCATCGACCTCACCCCGGCCTGGCTCACCGAGGCGCTGTTCGGGCTGATCGCCTCCGGCGCCTACGTCGTCCTGAGCGGCAGGGCCGCTCCCAAGGACTTCCAGCACATGATCGTCGAGCTGATGCTCGGCGGTGCGCTGCGCACAGAAGAGCCGGCGCGGGAGAACCACGGAGAGAGGAATCATGACCAGCACCCTGCAGCCGGCACATGAGGAGGGGGTGGAGGAGCGCCCGGGCTGCTGGCTCGCGCTCTGCGTCCTCGTCCTGGCCGTGCTGCTGGTGGCCGTCGACGCGACCGTCCTCGGTCTCGCGACCCCCTACATCAGCGAGGACCTCAGGCCCTCCGGCACCCAGCTGCTGTGGATAGGAGACATCTACTCGTTCGTCATCGCCGGTCTGCTGGTCTCCATGGGCAGCCTCGGCGACCGCATCGGCCGCAAGCGCATCCTGCTCGGCGGCGCCACGGCGTTCGGCGCGATATCCGTCCTCAACGCCTACGCCACCACGCCCGAGCTGATGATCCTGGCCCGGGCGCTGCTCGGCGTCGCCGGCGCCACCCTGATGCCCGCCACGCTCGCCCTGATCCGCAACCTCTTCCACGACCCGCGCGAGCGCAGCCTCGCCGTCGGCATCTGGGGCGCGACCGCCTCGGCCGGCACGGCGGTCGGCCCGATCGCCGGCGGAGTCCTGCTGGAGCACTTCTGGTGGGGCTCGGTCTTCCTCGTCAACCTGCCCGTGATGGCGGTGCTCGTCCTGGTCGGCATCCGGCTGCTGCCCGAGTCCCGCAACCCCAGCCCGGGCCCCTGGGACCTGGCCGGCGTCGTCCTGTCGCTGGTCGGCACGGTCGGTGTCGTCTACGCCGTCAAGGAGGCCGCCGCGCACGGAGTCACCTGGACGGTCCTGGCCACGGGCCTGCTGGGCGCGGCCGCGCTGTACGGCTTCGTCCGCCGCCAGCTCACCCTGCCGACCCCGCTGCTGGACATACGGCTCTTCCGCGACCGGGGCTTCTCCGGCGCCGTCCTGGCCGACCTGCTGACCGTGCTCGGCATGTCCGGTCTGGTGTTCTTCCTGTCCCAGTATCTGCAACTGGTGCAGGGCAGGCGGCCGTTGGAGGCAGGCCTGGCCGAAGTGCCCGCCGCCGTGGGCGCGGTGGCGGCCGGCCTGCTGGCTGGCCGGGCGGCCCGGCGCTTCTCCGTGCGGGCCGTGGTCTCCGGCGGGCTGGCCGCCGTGGGCCTGGCGCTGGCCGTCCTGACCACCCTCACCCAGTCCACCGGCTACCCGCTGCTGGGCACCGCCCTGCTGGTGGTCGGCGTCGGCGCCGGCTTCTCCTTCACGGTGACCGCCGACGTGATCCTGGCCGGCGTACCCAAGGACCAGGCGGGCGCGGCCTCGGCGGTCTCCGAGACGGCGTACGAACTCGGCGCGGCCCTCGGCATCGCCCTGCTCGGCTCCGTCGTCACGGCCACCTACCGCGACTTCACCGGCCCGGCGGGCACACCACCGGCGGCCCACGAGTCCCTGGGCGGCGCGGTGGAGGCGGCGGCGGCCCTGCCGTCCCCCACCTCCGAGGCCCTGCTCCACGCGGCCCGGGACGCCTTCCTCCACGGCCTCCACCTGGCCTCGGGAGCGGGAGCGGCGGTCCTGCTGGCGACGGCGGCGGCAGCGTGGTTCCTGCTGAAGGGTCAGAGACTGTGAGGAGCGTGGGTCACGCGGCCTTCGCCTTGGTGGCGTACATGTCGACGTACTCCTGGCCGGACAGCCGCATGACCTCGGTCATCACAGAATCCGTCACCGCCCGCAGCACGTACCGGTCCCGGTCCATCCCCTCGTACCGGGAGAACTCCATCGGCTCGCCGAAGCGGACCGTGACCCGGCACGGCCGCGGCATCCCCGACCCACCCGGCTGGATCTTGTCCGTGCCGATCATCGCGAACGGCACCACCGGCGCACCGGTCATCAGCGTCAGACGCGCGATACCGGTGCGCCCCCGGTACAGACGGCCGTCGGGGGAGCGCGTGCCCTCGGGGTAGATGCCGAAGATGTTGCCCTCCTCCAGGATCCGGCGCCCCGTCATCAGAGCCGCGACCCCGCCCTTGCCGCCGTCGCGGTCGACCGGGATCATGCCGACCCCGGTGAAGAACCAGGCCATCAGCCGGCCCTTGAGGCCCTTGCCCGTGACGTACTCGTCCTTGCCGATGAAGAAGACCTGCCGGTCGCAGACGAGGGGCAGGATCATCGAGTCGATGAAGGTCAGGTGGTTGCCGGCCAGGATGACGGGGCCGTCGCCCGGGATGCGCTCCGCGCCCTCCACCCGTGGGCGGAACATCAGGCGCATGATCGGTCCGAGCACTGCCTTGATGAACACGAAGCGGGACAACGGGCCCTCCGGTGTCAGAGATGTCGAGGGATTGTGCGGGAGTCTGTGCAGGTGAGGACGATACTCGCGCCCCGGGCCCGATTGCACATCGGGCTCACCACGTCTTACGCACTATTGACATACGTTTACCTGCGCGGAAAGCCTGTCGCACCCCGGTAACCCGTACGGAACGCTGTGACGGAGGTCGCTCACCTTTTCGGAGGCGGTCCGGGGCGCCGATCGCGGCCGCCCACGCCGTGCTCCGTTCCCGTTTTCCCGGGCTGGACCTGCCGACACGTCAATCGCCGGACCTTCCGACCCGTTTGGGGTGAACCCCGGCCGTCCCGGCAACCCGCTGCCGGGACGGCCGCGTCGTGCCGCACCTGACGCACGACCTGCTCACCGCCCGGCGCCCGCTGCTCGCCGCCGAGGCCTCTGCGGAGGCACACGCCTGCGGAACGGAGCCCGGCGACCTCGAACAGGCGGTCCGGCCACGGCTGCTGGAGGCGCTGTTGTCGCCGGGGGACCTCACCTACCGGGAGTTCGCGGGGCAGTTGGGTATCTCACAGGGCAGCCTCGGCCCGGAACGTTCCAGATGTCTGGGATGTCTGCGATGTTTGCTCGCCCCGGAGGTTGCGGCCCGTCAGGCGCGGGGATAGGAGTGAGGGACGGCAGGTGATCAGGTGAGCGGGAGGCGTGCGCACATGGGCATGAGCGTGACCATCTCTGCGGCGACCGAACAGGACGCGGAGCAGATCTTCAGGCTGCAGTACCTGTGCTTCCAGAGCGAGGCGGCCCTCTACGGCAACTACCGCATCGACCCGCTCGTCGAGAGTCTCGACTCGGTCCGTCAGGAGGTCGCCCGGGACTGCGTCTTCGTGGCGCGGCTCGGCGAGGAGGTGGTCGGCTCGGTGCGCGGCCGGATCACCGAGGACGGCGCGGCCTCCATCGGCATGCTCTGCGTCCACCCGCGCCTGCAGGGGCACGGCATCGGCGCCCGGCTGCTGCGCGCGGCCGAGTCCGCGCTGGCCGAGGAGCGCGGCGCCACCAGGTTCCGCCTGCACACCGGCCACCGCAGCGAGGGCAGCCTGCGCCTGTACCGGCGCGTCGGCTACCAGCCGGTGGGTACCTCCCAGGGCGCCGACGGCGTCCCGATGGTCGTCCTGGAGAAACCGGCCGGCACCTACGCGGCGACCGCGTAGGGCCTGTCCGGCGGATCGGGCCGGCTCCGAGCAGCGGCGCTCCTCGGCCCAGGTGCGCGGGGGCGATGGGGGTCTCCTGCTCGTCAAGAGCTTGGGGGAGGGCGTGCCGGGCCCCGCGGTTCCGGCATGATCCGCCGGACGGGCCCGGCCGAGTCGCGGACTCAGGCGGCTTCCGGCTGCTGCTTTTGGGCCTTGCGCAGCCAGTACACGGCCGACAGCGGAAGCAGTACCGGGATGAAGAGGTAGCCCATGCCGTACTTCGACCACACGGTCGCGTCGGGGAACGCGGACGGGTCGACGAGGGTCCACGTCCCGACCGCCAGCACACCCGCGAGCTCCGCCGCGCAGCACACCAGGGCCAGCCTGCGAGCCGTCTCCCCGCCGCGCACCAGCGAGTACGTGATGAAGCCGTACACCACGCCGGCGACGGCCGACAGCGAGTAGGCGAGCGGCGCCCGGTCGAACTCGGTCGCGATCTGGTAGACCGAGCGCGACACCGCGCCGACGACCATCACGCCGTACAGCCAGACCAGCAGCATGCCCGGACCGCTGATGAGCCGGGCCCTGGCCGGCTTCTCCTCCACGGCGGTCACCTCAGCCTCCCCAGATGTCATAGAGCCGCACCTCCAGGACGGCGAGAACGACACCGCCGGCCGCGACCGTCACCGAACCCCAGCGCGTGCGCTCGGCCAGCGACATGAACCCGGCCGCCGGGACGCACGCGAAGGCGCCCAGCAGATACGCCACGAAGATCGTCGTCCCCTGGGCCGGCTTCTCGCCCCGCGCCAGCGCCACGCACCCGATCACCAGCTGGACCAGGGCCAGCACCGAGACCACGGCCATCCCGATGAAGTGCCAGTCCTTCGTCGGCTGGTCGCGGTAGGCCGCCCAGCCGCACCAGGCGGCGAGCAGCAGCGCGGCGACGCCGGTCACCAGCGTCAGGGCATCAAGCATGCTGCGACCTTATTACGGGGCGAAGACGCCGCAGCGCCCGGCCCGGCCCTGCGATTCCGGCCGACCGTCCACGAGCCCGCCGCCGTGGCGTTGGCCACAGCCCGGCACGCCGCGTGCCCCGGCCCCGGTCTCCCCAACGGCCGTGACGGGCCTTGTCCGTACTGGTCACCGGCGCGAACCCCGAGGTCCGCGCCGTGCGAGCCGGGTGTCCACGCGCGTCCAGCATGTGGACAGGGGTGGGCTGTCAGCACCGTAGGTCTGGTTTACTGATCGCATGACCACGACGAGCGACCGCATCCCGGCGACCGAGGCGACTGTGCCGCCCGGTGCTCGTTGCATGGGTGCTGTACGTCGAATGTGTGCCTGCTAGAGGGCCCCTGCACCAGCTGAGCCTCGCGCCCCGAAGCGAGAGCCCGCTCATGCCCGCGCCCGGTCCGCCCGGCGCCCGCGGCTGAGCCACGCCCCCGCGCACACGTTTCTCCCGGTTCGAGCTCCTTTGCGGGAACCGTGCTGCGTTCTGGCTGTACCCGACCATGAATGCCGTGCCCGGCGCCCAGGACGCGCCGCGCACTCGACAGTGACGGAAACCCACGTGATCACCACATCGGGCCTCACCAAGGTCTACAGTTCGCGCGGCCGCGAGATCACCGCGCTCGACGGCGTCGACCTGCACGTCCGCGAGGGCGAGGTGTACGGCGTCATCGGCCAGTCCGGCGCCGGCAAGTCCTCGCTGATCCGCTGCGTCAACCTGCTGGAGCGCCCCACCTCCGGCACGGTCACCGTCGCCGGTCAGGACCTCACCGCCCTCGCCGGGCGCGGTCCCCGGGCGGGCAGGGAGCTGCGGCGGGCACGCAGCCGGATCGGCATGGTCTTCCAGCACTTCAACCTGCTGTCCTCGCGCACCGTGCAGGACAACGTCGAGCTGCCCCTGGAGATCCTCGGCAAGTCCGGGAAGGAACGTTCCAGCAAGGCGCTCGAACTGCTCGACCTCGTCGGTCTCGCCGACAAGGCCAGGGCCTACCCCGCCCAGCTCTCCGGCGGCCAGAAGCAGCGCGTCGGCATCGCCCGCGCCCTGGCCGGCGACCCCAAGGTCCTGCTGTCCGACGAGGCCACCAGCGCCCTCGACCCGGAGACCACCCGCTCCATCCTGAAGCTGCTGCGCGACCTGAACCGGCAGCTCGGTCTGACCGTGCTGCTCATCACGCACGAGATGGACGTCGTGAAGTCCGTCTGCGACTCCGCCGCGCTCATGGAGAAGGGCCGCATCGTCGAGTCCGGCACGGTGAGCGAACTGCTCGCCACCCCGGGCTCGGAGCTGGCCGCCGCGCTCTTCCCGGTCGGTGGGGACGCCTCCGGCGAGGACCGGACCGTCGTCGACGTCACCTTCCACGGCGAGAGCGCCACCCAGCCCGTCATCTCCCAGCTGGCCCGCACCTACAACATCGACATATCGATCCTCGGCGCCGCCATCGACACCGTCGGCGGCCTCCAGGTCGGCCGGATGCGCATCGAACTGCCCGGCCACTACGAGGACAACGTGGTGCCCATCGGCTTCCTGCGCGAACAGGGCCTGCAGATCGACGTCGTCGACCACGCCGCGGCCCAGCAGTCCGTGCTGGCGAAGGAAGGTGCCAAGTGACCTGGTCCGAGATGCAGCCGCTGCTGTCCGAGGCCTGTTGGGACACCCTCTACATGGTCGGCTGGTCCACGCTCATCGCCGTCGCCGGCGGCCTTCCCCTCGGCATCCTGCTGGTCCTCACCGACCGGGGCGGGCTGCTGCAGAACGTGGTCGCCAACAAGGTGATCGGGCAGGTCGTGAACATCACCCGCTCGATGCCGTTCATCATCCTGATGGTCGCCCTGATGGGCTTCACCCGCTGGGTCACCGGCACCACGATCGGCCGCGAGGCCGCCATCGTGCCGCTGGCCATCGGCGCCATCCCCTTCTTCGCCCGGCTCGTCGAGACGGCCGTCCGCGAAGTGGACGGCGGGCTGGTCGAGGCCGTCCAGGCCATGGGCGGCAACACCTGGACCGTCGTACGCAAGGTCCTCGTACCCGAGTCCCTGCCCTCGCTGATCTCCTCGACCACCACCACGGTCGTCGCCCTGATCGGCTACACCGCGATGGCGGGCACCGTCGGCGCCGGCGGCCTCGGCGACATCGCCATCCGCTACGGCTACCAGCGCTTCGACACCCAGCTGATGTGGATCACCGTGGCGATCCTCGCCGTGGTCATCTCGGCCATCCAGTTCGCCGGCGACGCCGCCGCCCGCGCCCTGCACCGCCGCTCCGGCCGCTCCGGCCCCGGGCCGAGGCTGCGGCTGCCGAAGGCCAGGGAGCAGGCGGCCGCCGACGTGAGCAAGGCCGCCTGAGGCCACCCCCGACTCCCC
>NZ_POTZ01000137.1 GCF_003236365.1 Streptomyces sp. NTH33 | reverse complement strand
GGGCTTGGCGGGCCGCGTCGGCGGGGCGCTCCATCAGGTCTCCCTCCGCAGCGAGACCAGGTCGGAGAGCTCGCGGTCGGTCAGTTCGGTGAGGGCCGACTCGCCGGTACCGAGGATCGCGTCGGCCAGGGCGCGCTTGGTGGCGAGCATCTCGGCGATGCGGTCCTCGACGGTGCCCTCGGTGATCAGGCGGTGGACCTGGACCGGCTGGGTCTGGCCGATGCGGTAGGCGCGGTCGGTGGCCTGCGCCTCGACCGCCGGGTTCCACCAGCGGTCGAAGTGGACGACATGGCCCGCGCGGGTGAGGTTCAGGCCGGTACCGGCCGCCTTCAGGGAGAGGACGAGGACCGGGGTGGCGCCGCTCTGGAAGCGGTCCACCATGCGCTCGCGCTCCGGGACCGGCGTACCGCCGTGGAGGAGGTCGACGGGGACCGCGCGGGCGCCGAGGTGGGAGGTGATCAGGCGGGCCATGCCGACGTACTGGGTGAACACCAGCGCCGAGCCGTCCTCGGCGAGCAGGGTGTCCAGCAGTTCGTCCAGCAGGGCGAGTTTGCCGGAGCGGGCCGACAGGCGGTCGCCGGCCGGCGGGTGCTCCTCCTTCAGGTACAGGGCCGGGTGGTCGCAGATCTGCTTCAGCGAGGTCAGCAGCTTCAGGACCAGGCCGCGCCGGGCCATGCCCTCGGCCGTCCCGATGGCGAGCATCGACTCGCGCACCACCGCCTCGTACAGCGCGGCCTGTTCCCGGGTGAGCGGCACCGGGTGGTCGGTCTCGGTCTTGGGCGGGAGCTCGGGGACGATGCCCGGGTCGGACTTCCGGCGGCGCAGCAGGAACGGGCGTACCAGCCGGGCCAGGCGCCGCACGGCCTCGCCGTTCTCGTCGGCCCCACCGGCCTCCACCGCGCGCGCGTGCCGGGCGCGGAAGGACTTCAGCGGGCCGAGGAGTCCGGGGGTGGTCCAGTCGAGCAGGGCCCACAGCTCGGAGAGGTTGTTCTCCACGGGGGTGCCGGTGAGGGCCACGCGCGCGGGGGACGGGATGGTGCGCAGCGCCTTCGCGGTCGCCGAGTAGGGGTTCTTGACGTGCTGGGCCTCGTCGGCGACGACCATGCCCCACGGCTGCCCGGCCAGCAGGGGCGCCGCCGACCGCATGGTGCCGTACGTGGTGAGCACGAAGCCGCCGTCGAGGTCGTCCAGGGCGCGGTCCGGGCCGTGGAAGCGGCGGACAGGGACGCCGGGCGCGAACCGGTTGATCTCCCGCTGCCAGTTGCCCAGCAGGGAGGCCGGGCAGACCACCAGCGTGGGTTCGCCGTGCGCCCGCTTGAGGTGCAGCGCGATGACGGTGACCGTCTTGCCCAGGCCCATGTCGTCGGCGAGGCAGCCGCCGAGGCCGAGGGAGGTCATGAGGTCGAGCCAGGCCAGGCCGCGCAGCTGGTAGTCGCGCAGCGTGGCGTCGAGGCCCGGCGGCGGCTCGGCGGGCGGTACGCCGGCGGTGATCCGGTCCCGCAGGGCCGCCAGCGCGCCGGCCGGCACCGCCTGAACCGTCTCGCCGTCGACCTCCGCGGTGCCGGTGAGGGCGACGGACAGCGCGTCGACCGGGTCGAGCAGCCCCAGGTCGCGCTTGCGGGCCTTGCGGACGAGGGCCGGGTCGACGAGCACCCAGCGGTCCCGCAGCCGCACCACCGGGCGGTGCGCCTCGGCGAGCGCGTCCATCTCGGCGTCGGTGAGCGGGTCGTCGCCGAGCGCCAACTGCCACTGGAACCGCAGCAGGTCCTCGCTCTCGAAGAAGCCCGTGCCGTCGGTCGCCGAGCCGGGCGCGGGCCGCACCACCGCGGTCGCGGTGAGGTCCTGCGCCAGGTCGCGCGGCCAGTGCACGGCGACCCCGGCCGCGGCGAGCCGGGCCGCGGCCACGCCGAGCAGTT
Source organism: Streptomyces sp. NTH33 (assembly GCF_003236365.1). GTDB lineage: Bacteria > Actinomycetota > Actinomycetes > Streptomycetales > Streptomycetaceae > Streptomyces. Next base: position 12,867 of record NZ_POTZ01000137.1, on the reverse strand, counting down.
CGCCCACCTCGTCCTCGGACAGGGCGAGCGCGTCGGGCACGTCCTGCTCGCGGAGCCGGTCCAGCGGCGGCCAGACGCGGGCCGCGCGCCGTACGGCCAGGGCGGCGTCCACGCGTGCGCGTGGGCCGAACGCCGTGTCCGCCTCGCCCGCCCACAGGGCCGCCGCGTCGGCCACGAGGGTGGGGTCGGCGAGGCTGTGCACCTGGACGACCGCCGCTCCCGCGGCGCGCGCCGCGCCGTCGTCGCCGTCCCGGCCGTCGAACAGGTCGTACGCCGACAGGTCCAGCCGCAGCGAGATCCGTACGCCCGCGTCCATGCCGGCGGCGACCTCGGCCGCCCAGTCGTGGGCGTGCGGCAGGTGCTGCGGCCGGCGGTCGGCGAAGGGCTTCCCGCAGGTGTGGGGCGCGGCCGGGGTGCGGGGCAGGGTGTCGGCGACCGCGTCGAGGAAGGTGCGCAGCAGCGCCTCCGGCTCGGGCAGCCGGAGGGGGCCCGAGCCGGGCAGCGGGACCGCGTGGCCCTCGTACGGCAGGGCGGCGGCGATCGCGCGCAGGTGGGCGATGTCGTCCGGGTCGAGGGGGCCCGCCCGCCAGGCGTCGTGCCCGGTGGCGGTGAGGCCGGGCAGCAGCCGTCCGTGGGCGGCGAGCCGCAGGGCGTGCAGTGCGGCGGCGCCCCAGCAGGCGGTGGCGGGATGGGCCGCCGGGTCGTGCCGGGCCCGCACGAGGTGGGGAAGCGCCTCCTCGATCGGCAGCGACAGCGCGGGGGCGCTCCTGCGGCGGGCACCGGTCCCGTGCCGCTGTACGACGGTCAGCTCCGTGTGCGCGGGCCGGTGCCCGGCGGGGCCGTCCGCCGGCCACACCTCGCCGTCCGGGTCCCAGAAGGCGAGGCGTCCCTCGCGCGGCAGGGGTGCGGGCAGGAAGACGGCGGCGAGCCGCACGGACACGCCGTCCGCCGCCTCGTCCGTCTCCGCCACGGCCGTGTCGCTCATACGTCCTGTCACCTCCCGCTCACCGGTCGAGTCAGCCGTCTCCGACGATACGGGCGGGGTCTGACAACCGGTCCCGGCGGCGTCCGCTCCCGTTCCGTCAGGGCACGGTCCGGGAGACGACGTAGACCATCGGCAGGACCGGGTCGGACATGTTGACGACGACGTCCTGGGTGGGGGCGGGGTTCTTCTGTCCGTGGGTGAGGCCCCACCACGGGCCCGGGCCCGTGAACGTCCAGCCGGTGATCCCCTGATCGCGGGCGCCGATGGTGATGTCACCCTCCTTGAGGTCGCCCCGGTTGACGCCCATGGCCTCGAGGAAGGTGTCCAGGCCGGCCTGGGTGGTCCGGAACTGGACGTAGAGACGGCTGGTCTTCCAGTTGTTCGTCTCGTACGAGGCGACCCGGTCGGCCGGGTGCGGTACCGGCACCTGGTAGAGGTTGCGCTGGACCTTGGCCGGATAGGTGGGGGTGAGGCCGGTCGCCGAGTACTTGGCCTCCTTGTTCTTGCCGCTGTCGCGGCTCTGGTTGGCCGAGATCACCAGGTAGCCGGCCGGGACGCCGATGAGCAGCACGATGATCAGCAGGGTGAGGGCCCTGCGGCGGACGCGGTGGCGGCGGTCCTCGGCACGCGGGGGCGGTGGCCCGCCCGAGGGAGCCGCCTGGCGGGGCAGCGACATCGTCACAGCGCCTCCCGGGCCGCCCGCCGTGCCTCCGCGTACCGCTCGTAGCGCTCGTACCGCTCGACCCGGCGCCGCTTGGCGCGCCGGAAGCGGCGGGCGACCAGCCGGGCGAGGTCGGCGGCGCCGACCATGCCGGCCTCGGGGCCCAGCTGGGCGCGGGCGATACGGGCCTCGGGCCGGTAGCCGCGGCCGGTGAGGTGGCGTTTGAAGGCGTCCCGGGCGGGGCCGATCAGCAGGTCGTCGGCCGCGGAGACGCCGCCGCCGATGACGAAGCAGGACGGGTCGAGGGCGGCGGCGAGGTTGGCGATGCCGACGCCGAGCCACTGGCCGATGTCCTCGAGCAGTTCGATGCACATGGCGTCGCCCTCGCGGGCCAGCTCGGTGATGATCGGGCCGGTGATGGCGGAGATGTCCCCTTTGACGTGCTCGATGATCCCGTAGGCGACCGGGGAGTCGGCCGCGGCCAGCTCGCGTGCCTCGCGCACCAGGGCGTTGCCGGAGCTGTACTGCTCCCAGCAGCCCCGGTTGCCGCACGGGCAGCGGTGGCCGGCGGGCACGACCTGCATGTGCCCGAACTCGCCGGCGACGCCGAACTTGCCCCGCTTGACCTGGCCGTTCTCCAGGATGGCGCCGCCGATGCCGGTGCCCAGCGTGATCATGACGAGGTGGTCCTCGTCACGGCCCGCGCCGAAGCGCCACTCGGCCCAGGCGGCGGCGTTGGCGTCGTTGTCGACCAGGACCGGCACGGACAGGCGGTCGGAGAGGCGGTCGCGCAGCGGCTCGTTGCGCCAGGACAGGTGGGGCGCGAACAGGACGCGGTTGCGGTCGGCGTCGACCCAGCCGGCCGCGCCGATGCCGACCGCGTGCACGTCGTGCCGGTCGGACAGGTCCAGGACCAGTTCGACGATGGTGTCCTCGACGACCCTGGGGCTCTTGGACTTGTCCGGGGTCTCCGTGCGGAGCCTCTCCAGGATGTTGCCGTCGGCGTCGACGACGCCCGCCATCACCTTGGTGCCGCCGATGTCGATACCCACCGTGGGCACGCGGGGTGCGGTCAGGTGGGAGCGGCGCTCCCGGGTGCCCACGGTGCGCAGTACCGGGGCACGGCGGGAGCCGATGGGGGCGGTGAGGTCGCGGTAGGTGCTCATCGGGGCCGATTCTGCCGCACGCTCACGCTGCGTGCGGAGCGGGGGAGCGTAGGGGGGTGCGGTACGTCGCCGTCCGCCGTTCGCCGGGTGGGTGCGTCCAAGGTGATTCCGTCGTGTGTGTGGCTGCCCCCCATCGTGCCCCGCTTCAGCAGGACGAATCCGTCCCTCCACCGGATACGCGTGCGGTGGGTTGCGCCGCACCGTGACCTTCTTGCCGTGTGCACGTTCGAGCACCGGAAGCCGCGGTTCCGCGGCCGGGGAACGGGGGCGGGCCGGCTCGTCCGGACCGGGCGAGCGCCCTGGTCGGGCGTCTTCGGCCGAGTGCGGTCAGGACCGTACGAGCAGCTGGAACTCAAAGGAGTAGCGGGACGGCCGGTAGGTGTGGGTGCCGAACTCCACCGCGCGGCCGGTGTCGTCGAAGGTGACGCGCTCCATGGTGAGCAGCGGGGCGCCCTTCGCCTCGCCGAGCCGCTCGGCCTCGGCGGGGGTGGCGGCGCGGGCGCCGATGGTCTGGCGGGCGCTGTGCAGGGTGATCCCGGCGGCGCGCATCAGCCGGTACAGGCCGGTCGCCTCCAGGTGGCCGGTGTCCAGGTCGAGCAGGCCGGGCGGCAGGTAGTTGGTGAGGTACGCCATCGGCTCGCCGTGGGCGAGGCGCAGCCGCTCGATGCGGTGCACCTCCCCGCCCTCGGCCACCCCGAGGGCGGCGGCGACCTCGCCGGACGCGGGGACGACCGTGTTGACCAGGACCCTGGTCGCCGGGCGCTGCCCCGCGGCCTCCAAGTCGTCGTAGAGGCTGCTCAGTTCGAGCGGACGCCGGACCTTGCTGTGCACGACCTGCGTGCCGACGCCGCGGCGGCGCACCAGGAGGCCCTTGTCCACGAGCGACTGGATGGCCTGGCGGACGGTGGGCCGGGACAGGCCGAGCCGTGCGGCGAGCTCGATCTCGTTGCCCAGCAGGCTGCCGGGGGTGAGGGTGCCCTGCTCGATCGCGGACTCGAGCTGCTGGGACAGCTGGAAGTACAGCGGCACCGGGGAACTCCGGTCCACGCCGAGCTCGAGCGAGGCGGTGGGGTCCACTTCTGGTTTCGGCACGGCCCGAGCGTAGTCCCGCCGCCGGTCGACGGAAAGCGTGTAGTCCGATTGTCCTGACATACTGATTGACAGCGCGCGGGGTCCACCCGCACTTTGTTCCCATGCGCATCGGGGTCATCGGTACGGGCCGCATCGGCACCATCCACGCGAACACGCTCAGCCATCATCGCGACGTCGGCTCGCTGATCCTCACGGACGCCGATCCGGCGCGGGCTCAGGAGCTCGCCCACCGGCTGGGCGAGACGGCGGCGCCGGGCGTGGACGAGATCTTCACGTGGGGCGTGGACGCGGTGGTGATCACCACCGCGACCTCCGCGCACGCCGAGTTAATCGGCCGGGCGGCGCGGTCGGGGCTGCCGGTGTTCTGCGAGAAGCCGATCGCGCTGGACCTGCCGGGCACGCTGCACGCGCTCGGCGAGGTGGAGGCGGCGGGGACGGTCCTGCAGATGGGTTTCCAGCGCCGCTTCGACGCCGGCTACACCGGCGCCCGCGAGGCGGTGCGCTCAGGACGGCTCGGCCGTCTGCACACGGTCCGCGCGCTCACCTCCGACCAGGCGCCGCCGCCCGCGGCGTGGCTGCCGCTGTCCGGCGGGCTGTTCCGGGACGCGCTGATCCACGACTTCGACGTGCTGCGCTGGGTGACGGGGCGTGAGGTCGTGGCCGTGTACGCGGCCGGGTCCGACGCCGGTCCTGCGATGTTCCGCGAGGCCGGTGACGTCGACACCGGCGCGGCGCTGCTCACCCTCGACGACGGCACCCTGGCGACGGCCACCGCGACCCGGCTCAACGGCGCGGGCTACGACGTCCGCATGGAACTGGCCGGGGAGTTGGACCAGATCGTGGTCGGCCTCGACGACCGTACGCCGATCGCGTCCACCGAGCCGACCGGACCGCCGGCCGCGGACAAGCCCTGGACCGGCTTCCTGGAACGCTTCGGCCCCGCCTACGAGGCCGAACTCTGCGCCTTCGTCGAGGTCGTGCGCGGCGAACGCCCCAACCCGTGCGACGGTCACGAGGCCCTGCAGGCCCTGCGCATCGCCGAGGCCTGCGAGGTGTCCCGCCGCGAGCACCGCCCGGTGCACCTGGCGGAAATCCCGGGCAGGACCCGGGCGGTGTTCCGGTGACGGGCCCGCGACCGCTCCGGTGACGCCTGCCCGCCCCACGGGCGCGACCGATCCGGTGCGGGGTGACCGGCCCGCGCCGGGCGGACGCGGCCCGTCCGGACGCAGAGCGGTCGCCCCGCACCGAGCGGGCGCCCCCGCACAGGGCCGGAGGCGGCCGGGCCGGGACACGCGTGGCTCAGGCGGGCCGGGCGAAGGACCGGCGGGCCGGGCGAAGGGCCGGCGGGCCGGGTGAAGGGCCGGCGGGCCAGGCCGCGCGGCCGCCTCGCGCGGCACGGCGGTCCCCCACCGGGCCGGACACAGGTGGATTCCGGCGGACGGGGCGAAGTGCCGGCGGACGGGGCCGCGCCGCCGACCCGCCCGACATGCCAACACGGCCGCGCCGCCGACCCGCCCGACACGCCAACACGGCCGCCCGCCGCCGGCCCCGGGCTGCCGGCACACCGGCCTGACCGGACCGCGCACGGCCCCCGCCGGCGGGGCGAAGGGCCGGCCGGGTCGGTGCTACCAGCGCACCGGCAGGCTTCGTCTGCCCCGGATCAGCATGCCCGGGAGCCATGCGCCGGGCGGGCCGTCGAGGGCCAGGCCGGGGGCGCGCCGCAGGAGGGTGCGCAGGGCCGTGCGGGCTTCCAGACGGGCCAGGGGGGCGCCCAGGCAGTAGTGGATGCCGTGGCCGAAGGCGAGGTGGCCGCGGGTGTCGCGGTGGATGTCGAAGCGGTCGGGGGCCGGGTAGCGGCCGGCGTCCCGGTCGGCGGCGGTGAGGCCGATCATCACCAGTTCGCCCTGGCCGATGGCGGTGCCGGCGATCTCCAGGGGCTGGGCGGCGAACCGGAACGTGGCGGTCTCCACCGGGCCCTCGTGGCGCAGCATCTCCTCGACGGCGCCGTCGATCAGATCCAGGTCGGCGTGCAGCTCCGCCAGTTGGTCCGGGTGGGTCAGCAGGGTGTACGCACCGTTGGCGATGAGGTTGACCGTGGTCTCGTGGCCCGCGACGAGCAGCAGGAAGGCCATGCCGCGCAGTTCGTCGCCGGAGAGCCGGTCGCCGTCCTCGGCCGTGGTGCGGATCAGGGCACTGAGCAGGTCGTCGGCCGGCCCGGCGCACCGCTTGTCCTCGATCAGCTCGGTGAGGTACACGCCGAGCCGCTCCGCGGCCCGCAGGCTCGCCTCCTCGCCGGTGGGGGCGACCACCTCGTTGGACATCTCCCGGAACGCGGCCCGGTCGATCTCCGGCACGCCCAGCAGTTCGCAGATGACCGTGATCGGCAGCGGATACGCGAACGCCTCCACCAGGTCCGCGCGCCCGCGCGGCAGCATCGCGTCCAGCAGTTCGTCGGTGATCTGCTGGATCCGCGGCCGCAGCGCCTCCACGCGGCGCGCGGTGAACGCGCGCGTGACCAGCGAGCGTAACCGCGTGTGCTGCGGAGGGTCGGAGACCAGCATGTGCCTGCCGAACGCCTGCTCGTCGAACAAGGCCCTGTCGGCCGCGCCGACGTCCTTGGCCAGCCGGGGGTCGGCGAGCGCGGCGCGCGCCTCCTCGTACCCGACGACGAGCCAGGTGTCGTAGCCCTCGGGCGGTGGCAGCCGCACCCGGTGCACCGGGCCGAGCGCGCGCAGTTCGGCGTAGACGGGATGCGGGTCCTCCCGGAACCCCACCCCGTACTCCCCCAGGTCGATCACATCCGCCACGACCACTCCCCCTTCGGAGGGCGAAAGACTTCCCGTGACCGGTCAACGCACGGCGGGCCCGTGAAGTGCCGTCCCCCGGATCTCAGGGCGCGTCCTGTTCGAGGAGTCCCGCGTCGTGGGCGAGCAGGGCGATCTGCACGCGGTTGTCGAGGCCGAGCCGGGCGAGGATGCGTGAGACGTGGGTCTTGACGGTGGCCACGCTCATGAACAGTTCGGCCGCTATCCGGGCGTTGGCCAGTCCGCGGCCGACACGGACGGCGACCTCGCGCTCGCGGTCGTTGAGGACGGCGAGGCGCTCCCGCGCGCGGGCACGCCGGGCCTCGGCGTCGGTGCCGGCGGCGTGCCGCATCAACTGGCGGGTCACGGTGGGCGAGAGCACCGGGTCGCCGGCCGCGACCCGGCGTACCGCCTGCACGATCTCGGCCGGCGGGGTGTCCTTGAGGACGAACCCGGCGGCCCCCGCGCGCAGGGCGCGCAGTACCTGCTCGTCGGCGTGGAAGGTGGTGAGGACGACGACCTGGGGCGCCTCGGGGTGCCCGCGCAGCCGTTCCGTCGCCGTCAGGCCGTCCACGCCCGGCATCCGTACGTCCATCAGGACGACGTCCGGCCGGGTGCGGTCGACCAGGGCCTGCACCTCGCCGCCGTCGGCCGCCTCGCCGACGATCTCGATGTCGTCGGCGCCGCCCAGCATGAGGGACAGACCGGCTCTCACCAGCGGGTCGTCGTCGACGAGGAGCAGTCGGATCGCGGTCATGGGCCCCACCCAACCAAAGCACGGGCCTCGCCGGCCACCCCGTGTGCACGCGCGCGTGGGGAGCCGTCCGGTGGGAGAATGGCCGTTCATGCGTGCCGCTTATGTCGAACAGCTGGGTCCGCCCGACCTCATTCGCCTCGGCGAGCTGCCCGCTCCCGTGCCGGGTCCGGGCGAGGTGCTGGTGGACGTGCTGGCCACCACCGTCAACCCCGTGGACACGTTCGTCCGCTCCGGGGTGTTCCGTACGCCGCTGCCGTTCCCGTTCGTGGTCGGACGCGACCTCGTGGGCACGGTGGCCTCCGCCGGGTCCGGTTTCGCCGTGGGCGAGACGGTGTGGTGCGACAGCCTCGGCCACGACGGCCGGCAGGGCGCCGCCGCCGAACAGGCCGTGGTGCCGGCCGACCGTCTCTACCGGCTGCCGCCGGGTGTGGACCCGGGGGAGGCGGTGGCCGTGTTCCACCCGGCCGCGACCGCCCACCTGGCCCTCTTCACGCACGGCGGGCTGCGGCCCGGCGAGACGGTCCTGGTCGGCGGCGCGGGCGGCAACGTGGGCAGCGCGCTGGTGGAGTTCGCGGTCCGCGCGCACGCGCGCGTGCTGGCCACCGCCGCGCCGCGCGACCACGACCACGTCCGGTCCCTGGGTGCGGCCGAGGTCGTGGACTACCACGCCGACGACCTCGCGGCGCGGCTGGCGGCCCTCGCCCCGGACGGTGTCGACGTGCACGTCGACACCTCCGGCCACAACGACCTCGACACCGCGGTCGGTCTCCTCGCCCACCGGGGCCGCATCGTCGTCATGTCCGGCGCCCGGGACGAGCCGGCCCTCCCGGTGGGCGCCCTCTACATGAAGGACGGCTCCGTGCGCGGCTTCGCCCTCTCCAACGCCACGACGGCGGAACTGGCCGACGCGGCGACGGCCGTCAACGGCCTCCTGGCGGCCGGCGCGCTGCGCCCCCGCTCCGTCGAGTACCACCCGCTGAGCGCCACGGCCGAGGCACACCGTCGCATGGAGCGGGGCGAACTGCACGGCCGGCGCGTGGTGCTGCGTCCTTGAGCGCTCCGTCCCCGGACGTGCGAACCCGCCCCTCTCCGCCCACCTGTTCGGGTGTTCGGGCTGTGGCACGATCCGCGGACGCCTCACCGCCCGACAGGAGTGCGACCGCCCACCACAGGGCGGGCACGCGCGGCGCCCCGGTGGCGCGGCTGCCGGGCGGCACCCGTCCGGTGCCGTTGGGGCGCCTGCGGCGCCGGCCGCCGCGGCGCACCTCGCCCCGTACGCGGCGGTCCGTTCGAGCCTGCGGGACTCGTTCACCCCGGTCGACGCCACGGCTCCGTCCACGCGGTCCTGGTGGTGGCCGGCCGCCAGGACGGCCGGTGCCGGCCTCGTCGTGGGCGGCATGGTCGGGGAGTTCGTGATCGGCGGGAGTGTCGTCGCCGCCGTCGGCATGGCGCTGTGCCTCTCCACCCTGCTCACGGCGCTGTGCCTCTCCACCCTGCTCACGGTCCTGTGCCCCGCCACCCTGCTCACGGCCCTGTGGTCGCTGCGCGCACCGGAGCCCTGACCCGTGCGGCCGTGCGGTCATCCCCACGGCAGCCGCCCCCGCACCTCGAACCCCCCGTCGGGGGCCGGGCCGTGTTCCAGGGTGCCGCCGGTCAGGCCGGCGCGTTCGGTCAGGCCGATCAGGCCCTGGCCGGAGCCGGGGACGCGGGGGGCCTCCTGCTCGGGGGCCGGGTTGCGTACATGGATGTCGAGGCCGTCGCCCGGGGCGCCGGTGACCGTCACCGTCACCTCCGTCCCCGGGGCGTGTTTGCGGGCGTTGGTCAGGGCCTCCTGGGCGATGCGGTAGGCGGTGCGGCCGAGGGAGGCGGGGACCGCGGCCGGATCGGTGACGGTGCTGGTCAGGGTGACCTTCATGCCGGCCTCGCGGGACTCGGCGACCAGGGCGTCCAGCGCGGCGAGGGTGGGCTGGGGGCGGCCCGCTTCGTCGGGGTCGCCGGCCCGCAGTACGCCGATGATCTCCCGCAGGTCCTGCAGGGCCTCGTGCGCGCTCTCCCGGATGACCCCGGCCGCCCGCGCGACCTCCTCCTGGGGTGCCCCGGGCCGGAACTCCAGGGCGCCCGCGTGCACGCTCAGCAGGGTGAGCCGGTGGGCGAGGACGTCGTGCATCTCCCGGGCGATGGCCTCGCGGGCGAGCCGCTGCGCCTGTTCGGCCCGCAGCCGCGCCTCCGTCTCGGCGCGCCGGGCCCGGTCGCGCAGGCTCAGCACGAGCTGCCGCTTGGACCGTACGAACATGCCCCAGCCGATGGCCGAGAGGGTCAGCAGCACGGAGAAGACGACAGCGCCCGCATACGTCAGGTCGGGGTCCGGACGCCACCAGCAGACGACCGGGATCAGGGCGAGCGCGGCACCGCCGGTCCAGGCCACGTGCCGGAACGGCCGGTGCACGGCGAGCGTGAAGAGCGCGACGATCCCGGCCCCGGCCGCGGTGGTCGAGACGAGGGAGACGGGGAGCATGGCCACGGCCAGGGCCAGGGGCCGGCGGCGGCGCAGCCAGACCGCCGCGCAGGAGAGGGCGCCGAGCAACTGGTCGGCGACGGCCAGGGCGTGCGAGGTGTGGGGGACGTGGCTCAGGACGTCCGCGGAGGCCAGGCCGACGAACACGGCCAGGAGGAAGCAGCAGAAGTCGACGAGCCAGTCGCGTGCGGTGCGCCGCGGCCGGCCCCGCCGTCCGGCGTCGGGGTCGGGGTCGGGCACGTCGGTCAGTTCGTCCGCCACGGCGGACGGCAGCCACCACCGCCGCGCCGTGAACACCGGTGCTTCCCGCGTCGTCCCGTCACTCGTCACGTTCCGTCAATCTACGCAAGCCGCCGCGTCCTTCACCGCCCCTACGGCGGATCGGCGACCGAAGTCGCGACGGCATGGACTTTCGTCGCGCTCGCGGGCCGCGATCGCGGACTTTCGCCGGCGACGGCCCGCCCCGCGGCCGATGTACGGGGAGGGTCCGCGGGGCGAAGGTCGTGGCATGAAGAAGGTGCTGGAGTTCCTCGGATTCATCGCCCTGGTGCAGGGCGTGCTCGGCCTGGTGCACGCGTTCACCGGCTGGCACAAAGGCCTGGTGCAGCGGATCGGCTTCCTCGACGGCTACGAGGTCTACGCGAGCGTGGCCCTGATCGTGCTGGCGTGCGCGCTGTTCGCCGTGGCCGAGAGCCGGAAGCCGGAGTGAGGGACCGTGGGTCATCGGACCCGGTCGCCCAGCTCCTGGTGACGGGCCGACAGGCGGGCGGCGCCCTCCTCGGTCAGGGAGCCGAACAGGCGCAACCGGGAGATGCCCCCGTCCGGGAAGATGTCCACGCGCGCGTGGGTGCCGACGGCGGGAGCGGGCAGGACGAAGCGGTGAACGGTGTCGGGCTGGAGACGGGTGCGCGGCAGGATCTCGGTCCACTCGCCGTCCTCGCCGTCCCTGACCAGGACCGAGGCCCAGCCGGCGCTGTTGCCCTTGAGGCAGGCGGTGTCGATCTCGACGGCGCGGATCCGGGACCGGGCGGCCAGCCGGTAGCGGATCCAGTCGTGGCCCCGGTCGCGGCGGCGCCGCGTCTCCCAGCCCTCGTCCATCCTGCGGGAGCGGCCCGGCCGGATGGTGTGGGTGGCGGGCGAGTAGAAGAGGTCGGAGGCGTCCTCGACCCGGCCGCCGTTCTCCAGGGCGACCACGTCGAAGGTGCCGAGCGCGTCCAGCCACGCGGGGTCGGGCACGACCTCGCCGTACACGCGCAGCCGTGCGATGCCGCCGTCGGGGTACTGGTTGAGGCGCAGGTGGGTGAAGCGCCGCTCCACGTCCACCTCGAAGCCGTTGGCCGCGTGCCCGCCGACCGCGGTGCGCGGGACGAGGGCCGTCCACTCGACGTCGTCGGCGAGGAGTTCTTCCGGGGACGGGGAGCCCGGTACGCAGGTGCCCTCGACCGACACCTCCCGCGGGTGGTTGCCGCGGAAGTGGGCGGTGTCGACGACGACGCCCCGTACGACGCCCGGCGCGCCGAGCCGGATCAGCGCCCAGTCGTGGTCGTCGGCGGCCGGCCAGGGGTGGCCGGAGGAGGCGCCGCGGCGGCGGCGGGTCTCCCAGCCGTCCATGACCTTGCCCTTGTGCCCGAAGCGCCCGGGGTCGAACTCGGCGCGTTCGGGTACCAGCAGGTTCTCGCGCTGGGCGAAGAACTCGTCGTTGGCGGCGACGACCCCGGCGCCGAGCCGGCGGTCGGCGAGGTCGGCGGCCCGGGTGAAGGGGAAGTCGGCGGTGCGGTAGTCCGCGTACGGGTCGCCGCCTCCGTAGGGGGGCGCGTTGCCGGTGAAACGGGGAGTCGCCGTCACGGTGGTCAGCTCTTCCTTTCCGGAGCCGGCGGGCGCCGGCCCGCCGGGGGTCTGGTCAGCAGCCGGCCTCTCGGCTCGGTGAAGCCGCCGTCCACGAAGATCCGTTCGCCGCGCAGCCAGGTGGACCTCACCACGCCGCACAGGGTGCGGCCCGCGTACGCGGTGACGCGGTTGCGGTGCTGGAGGGCGGCCGGGTCCACGGTGAAGGTCTCCTCGGGTGCGAGCACGGCGAAGTCGGCGTCGCGGCCGGGCTCGATGGCGCCCTTGCGGTCCAGGCCGACGAGGGCGGCGGTGCGCGCGGACATCCAGCGGACGACGTCCTGAAGGCCGTGGCCGTGCTCGCGGGCCGCGGTCCACACCGCCGGCAGGCTCAGCTGCAGGCCCGAGATGCCGCCCCAGGCGGTGGCGAAGTCGTTCGTCTTCAGGTCGGCGGTGCAGGGTGAGTGGTCGGTGACCACGCAGTCGATGGTGCCGTCGGCCAGCGCCTGCCAGAGCAGGTCCTGGTTGGCGGCCTCGCGGATCGGCGGGCAGCACTTGAACGCGCCGGCGCCGTCGGGGACTTCCTCGGCGGTCAGGGTCAGGTAGTGCGGGCAGGTCTCGGCCGTGATCCGTACGCCCTCGGCCCGGGCCTCGGCGATCAGGGGCAGCGCGCTGCCGGAGGACAGGTGGAGCACGTGCACGCGCGCGTGGAGGCGTCTCGCCTGCGCGATCAGGGCGGCGATCGCGGCGTCCTCGGCCTGGGGCGGGCGGGAGGCGAGGAAGTCGGCGTACCTGGGGCCGCCGTGCTGCGGGGCCGCGGCGAGGTGGTGCGGGTCCTCGGCGTGCACGACGAGCAGGCCGCCGAAGCCGGATATCTCCGCGAGGCACCGGGCGAGCCCTTCCCGGGTGTGGTGCGGGAACTCGTCCACGCCCGAGGGCGACAGGAACGCCTTGAAGCCGAAGACGCCGGCCTCGTGCAGCGGGCGCAGGTCCTCGGCGTTGCCGGGCAGGGCGCCGCCCCAGAAGCCGACGTCGACATGCCGCTCAACTCCCTCCCGCCCAC
>NZ_POTZ01000136.1 GCF_003236365.1 Streptomyces sp. NTH33 | reverse complement strand
GCAGGGTGAAGTTCAGCGCCCATCCGTCGATCGGCGCGGTGCCGGTGTTGGTCAGCGTGATCGACGCGGTGAGTCCGGTGTTCCAGGCGCTGGTCGTGTACGTCACCCGGCAGGCGCCCGCCGGTGTGGTGGGCGGCGGGTCGGTCGGCGGCGGGGTGGCCGTGCCGTCCAGGCCGAAGAAGGAGATGGCGCGGGCGGCCATGCCGGCGGTGGGCAGGGTGTGCCCGGTGCCCTGGATGCTGATGGCTTCGACGGGCGCCTGGGTGCCCGTGCCGCCGTAGCGCGTACGGGTCCAGGTGGACTGCGGGTGGTCGGTGAACGCCGGGGTCTGGCCCACCCCCAGGACGTCGGTCCACTGTTTGATCTCTTCGCCGAAGTTGGGGTAGCGCAGGGTGGTGTCCTCGGTGCCGTGCCACAGCTGCATCCGGGGCCGCGGGCCGCTGTAGCCGGGGTGGGCGCCGCGCACCAGGTCGCCCCACTGCTGGGGGGTCCTGATCACGGTGCCGTTCGCGCAGGCGCTGTTCCAGCCCGAGCCGTCGGTCGTGGCGAAGCAGCCGAACGGTACGCCCATGAAGGCGGCGCCGGCCTTGAAGACGTCGGGGTAGTCGCCGAGCAGGACGTTGGTCATCATCGCGCCCGAGGAGGCGCCGGTGACGAAGACGCGCGCCGGGTCGGCCCCGTAGTGCTGCTGGGCGTAGGTGACCATGGACATGATGCCGACCGGGTCGCTGCCGCCGCCGCGTCTGAGCGCCTGCGGCGAGGACACGTCGAAGCAGCCGCCGTCGCGCGTGGCCGAGGGGTAGATGACGAGGAAGCCGTACCGGTCGGCCAGGGAGGCGAACTCGGTGCCCGAGTGGAAGGCGGGCCCGGAGCCGGTGCAGTAGTGCACGGCCACGAGCACGGCGGGGCGGGCCGGGGCGCTGTCCGGGCGGTACACGTACATGCGCAGGTTGCTGGGGTTCGCGCCGAACCCGGTCACCTCCGTCAGGGAGGCGGCACGGGCGCTCGGCGCGACCAGCAGCAGGGCCGCGAGGAGGGGCGCCACGCCGGCGAGCAGGGCCGTCAGCAACAGGCGTAACCCGGGTCTTCTTCGGATCATGTCACCGTCCTTGGACGTCCGAAAGTTTCGCTCATGTTTCGGGAAGGCGTCGGGTCACGCTAGAGGTGCCGCACAGTCGCGTCAACAGTCGGGGCGACGACCAACTCCCTTGCACTCGGCCTGGGGTCGAGCTTCGGCCATCCACCCGGCCGGCATGCGCCAACCGTTGACCGAGGCCGCCTCTGTTCGTAACCTGCGCGTCGAATTCGATCCTGGAATCGAAACTTTCGAATGAACGGAGATGGCATGTCCATGCCCTCAGTCCGGCGGGCAGCGCAGGCGTTCGCGTCCGCCCTGCTCGCCGCCGCCACGGTCACGGCCCTGGCTCACGATGCCGCGGCCGCCGACACCCTGGGCTCCGCCGCGGCCGGAAAGGGCCGCTACTTCGGTGCCGCCGTGGCCGCGAACCACCTCGGCGAGTCGGCCTACGCCGCCACGCTCGACCGCGAGTTCAACCAGGTGACGCCGGAGAACGAGATGAAGTGGGACGCCACCGAGGGCACCCGCAACACCTTCACCTTCGGCGCCGCCGACCAGATCGTCAGCCACGCGCAGAGCCAGGGGATGAAGGTCCGCGGGCACACGCTGGTGTGGCACTCCCAGCTCCCCTCCTGGGTCTCCGGGCTCTCCGCGACCGACCTGCGGTCGGCGATGAACAACCACATCACCCAGGTCATGCAGCACTACAAGGGCAAGATCCACTCCTGGGACGTGGTCAACGAGGCGTTCCAGGACGGCTCCAGCGGCGCGCGGCGCAGTTCCCCGTTCCAGGACAAGCTCGGCAGCGGCTTCATCGAGGAGGCCTTCCGCACCGCCCGCACGGCCGACCCGAACGCCAAGCTCTGCTACAACGACTACAACACCGACGGCGCCAACGCGAAGAGCAACGCGGTCTACGCCATGGTCAAGGACTTCAAGTCCCGCGGTGTGCCGATCGACTGCGTGGGCTTCCAGTCCCACTTCAACCCCGCCTCCCCCGTCCCTTCCGACTACCAGGCCAACCTGCAGCGCTTCGCCGACCTCGGCGTGGACGTGCAGATCACCGAGCTGGACATCGAGGGCTCCGGCAGCGCCCAGGCCACCAACTACGGCAACGTCGTCAAGGCCTGCCTGGCGGTGAGCCGCTGCACGGGCATCACCGTGTGGGGGATCACCGACAAGTACTCCTGGCGCAGCAGCGGCACCCCTCTGTTGTTCGACTCCAACTACGCCAAGAAGCCGGCGTACGACGCCGTCCTGGCCGCGCTCGGCGGCTCGGGAAGCGGCGGGGGCGGGGACAACGGCGGCGGCAACCCCGGGGCCACCTGCACGGCCGTCTTCACCAGGACCTCGGACTGGAACGACGGCTACAACGGCGAGGTCGTCGTGAAGGCGGGCGCCGCCCCGATCACCGGCTGGACCGTGACGCTCACCTTCACCCCGCCGCAGAAGGTCTCCACCCTGTGGAACGGCACTCCCACCTGGGACGGCAGCGGCAGCGTCATGACCGTGCGCCCCGCCTCCTACAACGGCAGTCTCGCGGCGGGCGCCTCGACCAGTTTCGGCTTCACCGCCGTGAAGAACGGCAGCAACACCACACCGGCGGTCGGGACCTGCACGGCGTCCTGACGAGCCGGGCGGCGGCCGGGACGTCCCTCCTACGACGGCCCGGTCTGCCGCCACGGCTCCGCCCCGGTGCCCTCGCTCCACGCCCGCAGGGCCTGCCGGTCCAGGCAGACGATCCCGCACCGCTCGGCGTACTCGACGGCCGGGGCGGTGAAGTCGCTGGTGGTGACGACGACCGCGACATCGGCCTCGTGCACGGTGTAGCAGGTGCCGCCGAAGCGCTGGAGTTCCTCGGAGCCGACCCGGTGGGTGTCGCCGTAGCGCTTGCACTGGATGACCACGCGCCGCCCGTCCGGGGCCACGGCCAGGACGTCGGCGCCGAGGTCCCCGGCCCCGCCGACCACCTCGACCCGCGCACATCCGTCGCGTTCGCACAGCGCGGCCACGGCCTGCTCGAACTCGTCGGGTGCCAGGGCGCCGTAGTCGACGGCGTCCACCGCCGCGGCCGGCGGCCCGGGGTCCGCCGGGGCCGCGGGCCGGGCCGGTGGGGCCTCCAGTGCGTCGAGCGCGGTTCTCGTCCCCTCCTGGAGTGCGGCGGCGGCCCGGCGTGCGGCACTCCTCGCGCGGGGCCCGCGCCGCCGGCGCCGTACCGCGAGGACAACGGCCGCCGCGGCGATGAGGCCCAGGACGGTCGCCCAGACCGGGCGCCGCTCGGCCGCGGCGGCCGCCGCCCGGACGGTGAGGCCCAGGACGGCCAGGACGAGGGCGGCGAGGGTGAAGAACAGGGTCGTCGCGCGCAGGTCGAAGGGGCGTCGGCGGTCGGTCCGGCGTATGCGGCGGGCAGGCGTGGTCATGGCGAGCGGGACCCCCTCCTCGGGCGGCGGCGAAGATCACTCCGCCGTCTGCCCCGAATCGTCCGCTTCACCGGTCCCCTCGCCGCTGACATGCCCTTGCCTGGAGCAATGACACGGTGGAGACGGCGCGGCCCATCCGCCGGCACCTTCTACCCGCTGGCCGAGCGCGTCCGCCCGTGGACCGGCCTTCCGCCCGGTGAGCTCCTGGAGCGGCTGCACGCCGACCTGGTCGACTACAGCGGCGGCCGGCTGGAGGACGACCTCGCCGCGTACCGCCTGCCCGGTGGGACCCGCCCCTGACGGGGCGGCGCTACTCGGGCAGGCCGCGGGTCCCGGGCGCGCCGCGAGGCACGCCGGGTCGGGGAGGCATCGCCAGATGGGCGAGGTCCCCGGGCCGCGGGGTGGTCACCGGCCAGAGCGGGGCGGGGGTCCCGTCGGCGACCGCGGCCGGGGCGTCGGTGAGGTTCATGCGGTCGCGCAGCCGGCCGTAGAAGTCCGTCGGGCCCAGCCGGACGGCCCGCAGCCGGCGCTGGGCCGCGTACACGCCGATCCAGTCGCCGGGGTCGAGCACCCCGCGCAGCTGGCCGTCGATGCTCACGGCGGCCTGGCCCGAGCGGTCCAGGACGCGCAGGGCGACGGGTTCGTCCGGCGCGGCCACGACCGACCGGTCGAACGCCATGTGCGGGGCGACCGGGGTGAAGACGAGGGCGTCCACGCGGGGCGAGACGACCGGACCGCCGGCGGCGAAGCTGTAGGCCGTCGAGCCGGTCGGGGTGGCGACCAGCAGCGCGTCGGCCGAGTAGGACGCCAGGAGCCGGCCCGCGAGGTAGACGCCGACGGAGATCTGCCGGTCCCGTGCCAGTTTCTCCAGTACGACGTCGTTCAGCGCGGTGACGTGCAGCGCGATGCCCCAGTCGCCGCCGGCCTCGCAGTCGGTACGCACCCGCGGCGGCGGCAGCATCGGGCGGCGGCCGTAGCGCATCAGCTCCTCGATGCCGGCGGGCACCTCCAGACGACGCGAGGCGCGCAGGGTGAGCAGCATGCGGCTCTCCACGGTGAGGCGGTCCTCGACGACGGCGTCCAGCGCGGAGCGCACGACCGCGACCGGCACCTCGGTGAGGAAGCCGACCCGGCCGAGGTCGACCCCCAGGACGAGGGCGTCGTTCACGGCGGCCAGCCGGGCACCGCGCAGAAAGGTCCCGTCCCCGCCCAGGGTGACGACGAGATCGGGATCGCCCGCGGCCTCGACCTCCTCCTCGGCGCTGCGCCGCTCCCCGTCACGCCACACGTCGATGTCCGCGCAGCTCACGGCGTGCTCCTCGCACCACTGACGCACCACCTGCCCGGCGGTCACGGCCTCGTCGCGCCCGCCATGGACGACCAGGCCGATACGACGCACCGCCATCTCCGCCTCCGGGTCGGCTCGCGGACTAACAGAATCGAGTTCCCCTCCTTCGGGCAGGGAAACACCGGCTCCGCGGGGCGTTTTCCTGGGAAAGGGGGGCAGACGGTGGTTCGGAGGTTGATAACTATGGTTCCCTTGCTGCTCGTTCTTCTGCTCGCCCTGATCCTCTTCGGCGCCGGGTTCGCTCTGAAGGCGCTGTGGTGGATCGCGGTCATCGTGCTGGTGGTGTGGCTGCTCGGCTTCGTCGTACGGGCGGAGGGCAGCGGCGGCCGGAGGGGCCGCTGGTACCGCTGGTGACGGCCGCCCTCGCGGCCCACGGCGAGAGCGGATGTGCGCCCGGCCCTCGTGCCGGGCGCACACCCGTGTCCGGGTGCGGGCGTCAGCCCGCCCACTCCAGGAGCCGTTCGCCCGGCTCCTGTTCCCTCAGCCGTGCCAGGGACTCCTTCTCCAGCTGACGGACGCGTTCGCGGGTCAGACCCACGTGCTGCGCGACCTCCTGGAGAGTGCGCTGCCGCCCGTCGTGCAGGCCGTAGCGCAGGCTGAGGATGAGGGCCTCGCGCGGTGCGAGCATGTCGACGGCCTCCCGCAGTTCCTCCGCGAGCGCCTGGTACTCGACGACCTCGGGGGCCCGCAGCACCTCGCTGTCGGGGATGAGGTCGCCCACCACCGTCTCGCCGGTGTCGTCCACCGGCGTGTCCAGGCTGATCACCTGCCGGCCGACGCGGCGCAGCCAGACCACCCTGTCCTCGGCGATGCCGCTGTCCCGGGCGACCTCCTCGACGGCCGGCTCCCGCCCGAGGCGGAGTTGCAGCTTGCGCTCGACCTTGGCGAGTTTCTGCAGCTGTTCCACGACGTGCATCGGCAGCCGCACCGCACGCGCGTGCGTGGCGAGACCCCGCTCGATCGCCTGCCGGATCCACCAGGTGGCGTACGTGGAGAACTTGAAGCCCTTGGTGTGGTCGAACTTCTCCACCGCCCTGATGAGCCCCAGGTTGCCCTCCTGGATGACGTCGAGCAGGGGCAGCCCCCGGTGGGCGTGCCGCTTGGCCATCGACACCACGAGCCGGAGGTTGGCCCGCACCATGTGGTCCTTGGCCTCCTGGCCGTCGCGCACGGCGGCCTCCAGCTCCCGCCGGCGCTCCGGCGCGAGCTCACGGCCGTCCTCCTCGGCCCGCCGCAGTTCCTCCACGGCGTGCAGGCCGGCCTCGATGCGCCGGGCCAGCCGTACTTCGCCGTCCGCGTCGAGCAGCGGTGTCGCCGCGATCTGGCGCAGGTACTGGCCCAACAGGTCCGGTTCCCCGTCGGGTTCGGGAACCGCGTCGTACCGCTTGGTGCTCCGGGTCGGCAGCCGGCGGCCCTCCCGTGCGGGCGTTGCTGTCCTCCGTGTCGCAGGAGCCATGCTCGCGCTCCTCGTCGTCCTCATGTCCGGGCTGCCCGGGTACCCGGTGCGGCCCGGGCTCACCCCCGCTTCGGCTGCCACCGCACTCGGGCGCTCGGGGGCGGCAGGTTCAGGCGGAGTCGGTCTTCCGCCCGATGCGCACCTGCCACCGCTGGGGCCCGGATTCCAGGTAGTCCCAGGTGAAGGCGCCCGGGTGGGTGGCTTCGAACTCGCGCCGCAGCGGTTTGGGGTCGTGGTTGTTGACGAGGGTGAAGGTCTCGCCTGGCTCGAGGCGGGCGTAGCGGGCGAAGACACGCGGGTGGCGCCTGCCGTGCGGGATGGCGGTGACGTCGACGACGGCGGGCTGTTCGAGCCGGCCGCCCTCCAGCAGGGTCTCGAAGTCCGCGGCGAGCAGCGGCAGGTCGGCGCCGGGCAGGGCGGCGAGCGCGGGGAGCAGCACGGTCTCTTCGACGGAGAGGTGGACCGTGAGCAGGCCGGCGACGTCCTGGGCGGCGGCCGCCGCGGTGTCCGCGTCGTCGGCCGAGGCGAGCGCGTCGATCCGCGCGCCGACGGCGGACGAGGTGGCGCGCAGGGCCTTGATCAGCAGTCGGGTCTCGGCGGCGCCCGCGGCGGGCGCGTACAGCGCCTGGTCGGTCGCGGCCAGGTGGCGGCGCACCTCGCCGGTGCAGTAGTCGGTCACGGCCACTCGTGCCTGTTCCCGGGCGAGGTGGCCCAGGCGGAGTTCGGTCAGCAGCGCCGTCTTGGGCCGCAGCCCGGCGAGCAGCCGCCGGTGCGCGGCCAGGATCGCGGCCTCGGCCCGGACGGCCGGATCGGTCGCGGTGTTGCTGATGTGGACCTCGAAGGACTGCGCCACGGCTCTCCCCTTTTTCTCCTGCGTCGCCACGCCCAGCACCCGGCGTTTTGCCTATTATTACATGTGCTATTCGTAGAAACAGCGCAGGAGGCACCCGCCCCGGTGTCGACCCGCAGGAGGAGGGCGCTCATGACCTATGTGATCGCGCAGCCGTGCGTGGACGTGAAGGACAGGGCCTGCGTCGAGGAGTGCCCGGTGGACTGCATCTACGAAGGGCGCAGGACCCTCTACATCCACCCGGACGAATGCGTGGACTGCGGCGCGTGCGAGCCGGTCTGCCCCGTGGAGGCGATCTTCTACGAGGAGGACGTGCCGACCGGGTGGCAGGAGTACACGCGGGCGAACGCGGAGTTCTTCGACGAGCTCGGCTCCCCCGGCGGCGCGGCCAAGCTGGGGCTGATCGAACGCGACCACCCGCTGATCGCCGGCCTGCCGCCGCAGGGGCGGCGGCCGTGACCGCCGGGCACGGCGCGGCGGCCCGGCCGGGCGGCGCACGTCCGAGGACGGCGGCGCACCGGCGTACGCTACGGAACTGCCCTGCTCAGCACTTCTGGTGAGGAAGAGTCACAGCGATGCAGAAGATCTCTCTCGACGCCCGTGCGCGCGAGCACCTCGAACGGGCCGCGGAGTCCCCGGCCGGCCGCAGCGCGGAGACCGTCCACGGCGGCCATGAACACACCCTGCGCCAGACTCTCGTCACCCTGCGCGCCGGCACGGCTCTGACCGAGCACGACAACCCCGGTGAGGCGACCGTGCTGGTGCTGCGCGGACGGGTACGGCTGCACAGCGGCGACGACTCCTGGGAGGGCATGGCGGGCGATCTGCTCATCGTGCCCCGGGCCCGGCACGGCCTGGAGGCCGTCGAGGACGCCGCGGTCCTGCTCACGGTCGTCAAGAAGCCCTGATACGGACCGTCGGGCCGGCGGCGCCCCTCCGGCGAGGAGAAGCCGCCGGCCCCCCGGACGGCGTAGGGTGGCCCTGCCGGGGCCCGGGTGGTGGCCGGGCGTCGGCCCTGCCGGGAGGTGCCCCATGTCGGACGATCCGCGGTGGCCGGAACCGCAGGAGGCCGCCGGGTGGGTGGCCGCCATGCCCGGGGAGAACGGCCGGCCGCCGGGCGCCGACGCCTTCGAGGAGCTCAGCGCCCAGGTACGGCAGCTGTCCCTGGAGCGGCGCCGGCTGCACCGCCTGCTCCGGACGGTGGTGGCCATCAGCGCCGACATGGACACCCGCTCCGTCCTGCGGCACCTGGTGGAGGCGGGCACCGAGCTCATCGGCGCGCGCTACGGCGCCCTGGGCGTGCTCGGGGAGAACGGCGAGTTCGTCGACCTGATCACCGCCGGGGTCGACGCCGAGCAACTGCTGGCCGAGTCCGGTCTCCCGCAGAGCCACGGGCTGCTGGGCCGCCTGATCGCAGGGCGCGAGCCCCTGCGGGTCGACGACATCCTCGCGGACCCCCGCTCGGTCGGCTTCCCGCCCGGCCACCCGGTCATGACCAGTCTGCTGGGAGTCCCCCTGACGGTGCGCGGCGTCGTGTACGGCGACCTCTACCTGGCCGACAAGAAGGACGGAGCGCCCTTCACCGACGCCGACGAGGCCCTGCTGACCGCGCTGGCCAGCGCCGCGGGCGTCAGCATCGAGAACGCCCGCCTGTACGGGCAGCTGAAACGGGCCGCCGAGCAGTTCCAGCGCCGTCTGCTGCCGGTGCTGCCCGACCTGTCGCCCCTGCGGGTGGAGGCCCGCTACGAGCCCGCGTCCGACCTTCCCCGGCTCGGCGGGGACTGGTACGACGCCGTCAGCCTTCCCGACGGAACGGTCCTGGTCGTCGTCGGCGACGTGACCGGCCACGACCTGGAGGCGGCCCCGCAGATGGGGCAGATCCGCAACATGCTGCGGGTCCTGGCCTTCGACCGGTGCGGGCCGCCCAGCCTGATCGTGGACCGACTCGACCGGGCGCTGACCGCGTTCGGCGACCCGCCGGCGGCCACACTGCTCCTGGCCCGTATCGAACAGCGGCCGGGCGCCGGGCACGCCATGTGCTGGACCAACGCCGGGCATCCGCCGCCGCTGCTGGTCACCGCCGACGGCACCGTCCACTGCCTGGCTCCCGAGGCGCACGGCATCCCGATCGGTGTCGATCCGGCCCTGCCCCGCCCCGACCACGTCCGCCTGCTCCCACCGGAGAGCACCCTGCTGCTGTACACCGACGGTCTGGTCGAGCGCCGGGACCAGGACATCGACACCGGCCTGCGGGACCTGGCCGACCACGCCGCCGCCCTGGCCACCGCTCCCCTGGAGCTGCTGTGCGACGCGCTGATCGGCCGCCAGGACGCGTACGACGACGATGTCGCCCTGCTGGCCCTTCGCGTGCCCCGCCTGCCGGCCTGAGGACGCCGCCGGCGGCCCCGGCGCCTACTGCTCGTGCTGTCCGTCCTGGTCGGCGTGCGGGGGCGGGTCGAAGTGCACGGTGATCTTCTCGAAGCCCTTGAAGGACTCCGTCGCCGCGTAGGACCGGTAGGCCCGCTGGTCGCCGGGGCTGAGGTGGACGCGGTCGGTGAACGGGCTCAGCAGGCTGCGCGGCCACAGCCGCATGCACCGCACCGCGCTGATCTCCGCCGTGACGAGGTACACCAGCGCGCCGAGGTAGATCCAGGCCAGCAGACCGAGCACGATGCCGAACAGGCCGTACGTCGCCGTGGTGCCCCTCAGCACGTGGCTGACGTAGTACGAGCCGCCCCACTGCAGCGCCTGCCAGGCGCAGGCACCGCCGAGCGCCGTGCCGTACAGCAGGCGCAGCGGCAGTCTGCGCCGGGTCAGCAGGCGGTAACTGACGAGCAGCAGCGCCGCGTTCAGCAGCACCGCCAGGACCACGGCGGCGACGCGGACGCCGACGGCCAGCCGGGTGCCGAACACGCTGGCCGCCGACTCGGCGATGGACAGCGCCGTGGTGACGCCCAGGCCGACCGCGAGCACCAGCAGGAACTTCAGCCCCTTCAGCCGCGAGCGCAGCGGGTCGGGACGTGCGTGCCGCGGCACGGCGAAGATCTTGTTCAGGGCGTGCTGGACGGCCTGGGCGATGCCCAGTGCTCCGTAGAGGCTGCCGATCACGCCCACCGCGACCGCGACACCGCTGCCGTGGAAGGAGTGGATGTTGTGGCCGAGCTGGTCGCCGATCACCGGGAACTCGCCCAGGGCCGAGTTGAGCACCGCGTGCTGCAGGTGAGGGTCGCCGTGGAGGACGGAGCCGAGGACCGCGACGAGGATGAGCAGCAGCGGGAACAGGGAGAGGAAGCCGTAGTACGTCAGCAGCGCGGCCAGGTAAATGGCCTGGTCGTCGAAGAACTTGTACGCCACGGCCAGCGGAAAGCCCGCCCAGCGGTGCTGTCGCTGATAACCGTCCAGCCGGGCCAGCACTCCCATGCGCTCTCCCACACCGTCGGCCGTGTGGTCCGTCCGTGCCGGACCACACCCTTTCCCGGTGCCCTGGCCAGGGTGTTTCATGCCGGATGCCCGGCTGCGAACGGCCGTGGACGTCCGCGGGAGGGAGGGTTGGCACCGGTGTGCGCGGTTACCCCGTCCCCATGAACGACAACAGGCCGCTCGCCCTGGTGACCGGGGCCTCGAGCGGAATCGGCTACGAACTCGCCAAGCAGTTCGCCGAGCACGGCTACGACCTGCTGATCAACGCCGAGGACGAGCGCCTCGACGAGGCGGCGCGGCACCTGCGGGAGACGGGCGCCGAGGTACGGGCGGTGCGCGCGGACCTCAGGGACCCGGCGGGTGTGGACCACCTGGTCGCCAGCACCACGGGGCTCCACGTGGACGTGGCCGCCCTCAACGCCGGCGTGGGCCGGGGCGGTGCCTTCGTCGACACCGACCTGGCCGACGACCTCTCCGTCATCGACCTGAACGTCGCCTCCACGGTCCGGCTCGCCAAGCCCCTGCTGCGGGAGATGGTGGAGCGCGACGAGGGGAACCTGGTGTTCACCTCCTCCGTCGCCGCGATGATGCCGGGGCCCTTCCAGGCGGTCTACAACGCCTCGAAGTCCTTCGTGCAGTCCTTCGCCGAGGCCCTGCAGAACGAGGTGAAGGACACCGGCGTGGCGGTCACCGCCTTCCTGCCCGGACCGACCGACACGGACTTCTTCCGGCGCGCCGGCATGGGCGACACCAAGGTCGGCAGCGGTGAGAAGGACGACCCCGCCCAGGTCGCCGCGCAGGCGTTCGACGCGGTGATGAAGGGACGCAAGAAGGCGGTCACCGGCTCGCTGAGGACCAAGGCGCAGGGGATCGCCGACAAGGTGCTGCCCGACAGTGCCAAGGCCGCCGCCCACCGCAGGATGGCGGAGCCGGGCACGGGCGACGACAGCGGACAGCGGTAGACCACGGGCCCCGGCTCGCCGCCGGGGCCTCTGCCCGGGCCCGTCCGTCCGTCACCCCGCCGACGGACGGACGGGCCCGGCTCATGGCCCGCTCATGGCCCGCTCGCGGTCCGCTCGCGGTCCGACGCGGGCCAGACGTAGGGCAGGTCGTCCGGCACCCCGGGGAACAGCGGGGCGTACCGGTCCGGGTCCTTGCGCACCAGTGCCGAGCGGTGGCTGCGGTGCAGCGCCTCGTCGCCGAGCCAGGGCGGCAGCTCGCCGACGGCCGCCAGCTCGGCCTGGCTCCGTACCGCCGTGCCGGGACGGGCCGCCGCGAGGTCGGCGACGAGCCTGGCCGCGCAGCTGTCCTGATGACCGTACTCCCGCCAGACCCGGCAGACGTCCAGCCCGTAGCGCACCAGCGCCTCCTCGTAACCGGCCCACATGCGTACGGCCGGATGCCGGCGCCAGCCGTAGCCGGGGACCGTCAGGGCGCGCAGCACCTGCACCGCCTCGACCCGCTGCTTGCCCAGCCGGCGACGGTCCAGCACGCGCGCGGACTCGGTGAAGTCGGAGTACGGCAGGAACGTCTGCATGGCGCCTCCGTCGTGCGTTCCGTCCTCCCCCGGGTTCCCCTGAACGGTCCAACGGCACTGGGCCGGAGGGGGCCGGGGGCGCGTGAGCGGTGTGTCCGTGGTGGAAGGAATGGCGCACCTGCGACGCGAATCGAAAGGAGGCGCCGAATGCCGGATGCCGTGGTCGAGGGTGCCGTGCGCGGCGCCGACGCCGTGGACGACGCCGCAGCGCCCGGCGGCCCCGGCGGGCCGTCCTTCGAGCAGTTGAGCGCGGTGGCCGACGCCGTCCTCTACGAGGGCTATCTGCTCTACCCCTACCGCCGCTCGTCCGCCAAGAACCGGGTTCGGTGGCAGTTCGGCGTGCTGCTGCCGCGGAACTGGGTGGAACGCGACGGCCCCGTCACGGTCGGGGTGGCCGGCTCCGCCGACTCCTGGTACCAGCAGACCGAGTGCCTGCTGCGGGTCCGCGACCGGGACGCCGTCCTGCGGGTGAAGGTGCGCTACCTGCAGATGCAGCACAAACAGGTGGAGGAGGCCGGCCGCGACGGCCGGCACCGCGCCGTCGAGTCGCTGCGGACCAGCGACGGCACGGCGCACCTGACGTTCGAGGAGGCGGTGCCGCGCGAGACCGGCCTCGTCGTTCCCCTCGACGACCTGCTGCGGCGGGAGTGCGGCGTCCCGGTGGGGGCGGCGGCCGGCGAGGAGAGCGAGCCGCTGCCCGAGGGCGCCGGGCGGATCGTACGGCGGCGCGAGGAGATCCGGGCGAGCACCGCGCTCACGGCCGAACGTCTCGACGACGGCCTGGTCCGGCTCCGCGTGCGCACCGAGAACACGGGGCGGGCGGCGGACCCGTACGCCGCCCGCGACGAGGCACTGCGCCAGGCGCTCATCGCCACCCACACGCTCATCGGCGGCACGGGCGTGGAGTTCGTCTCGCTGACCGATCCGCCGGCCGACCTGCTGGAGCATGTCCAGGGCTGCCGCAACGCGTTCGTCTTCCCCGTCCTCGGCGGTGAACCACCGGCCGGGCGGGGCGGCGGCACCGCGCCCCTGCTGCTCTCCGCGCCGATCATCCTTCCCGACCACCCCCAGATCGCGCCCGAGAGCCCGGGCGATCTGTACGACGCCGGGGAGATCGACGAGATCCTGACGCTGCGGACGATGCTCCTGACCGACGAGGAGAAGCGCGAGGCACGGGCCACCGACCCGCGCGCCGCCGAGATCCTCGACCGGGTGGACACCATGCCCCCGGAGGTCTTCTCCCGGCTGCACGGCGCCATCCGGTCACTGACTCCCGTCACGCCGGCCGAGCGGCCTTCCTGGTGGCGGGAAGGCGGTGACGACGGCCTCTCCCCCACCACCGACACGGTGCTCGTCGACGGCGTGCGCGTGGGAGCCGGCAGCCGCGTCCGGCTGCGTCCTCGGGAGCGGGGCGCCGACGTCCAGGACATGTTCCTGGCCGGGCGCGCCGCGCGGGTCGCCGGGGTCTTCCACGACGTGGACGGCAGTGTGCACCTCGCCGTCACCCTCGACGACGATCCCGCGGCCGAACTGCACACCTGGTACGGCCGCTTCCACTACTTCCGGCCCGACGAGCTCGAACCGATCGAAGCGATCGAGCCTCCGGTCGCGGCGGATCACCCACAGACCACCAACAGCGAGGGACAGCGACTCAGATGACGACCACTCAGGCTCGTGCGGCGGGGCGCAGGCCCGCGCAGATCGTGGACATGTCCTGGGATCCGATCACCCGGATCATCGGCAACCTGGGCATCTACACGAAGATCGACTTCGCCAACCAGGAAGTCGTCGAGTGCCACTCCACCTCCTCCCTCTTCCGCGGCTACTCCGTCTTCATGCGCGGCAAGGACCCCCGCGACGCCGGCTTCATCACCTCCCGCATCTGCGGCATCTGCGGCGACAACCACACCACCTGCTCCCACTACGCCCAGCAGATGGCCTACGGCGCCAAACCCCCGCCCCTGGCCGAGCACATCACCAACCTCGGCGAAGCCGCCGAGTACATGTTCGACCACACGATCTTCCAGGACAACCTCGTCTTCGTCGACTTCTGCGAGGCCATGGTCAAGGCCACCAACCCCACCGTCCTGGCCCGCGCCGAACGCACCGAGGCCCCCCGCGGCCACCTCCACGGCTACCGCACCATCGCCGACATCATGCGCGCCTTCAACCCCTTCGAGGGCGAGATCTACAAACAGGCCCTGAAGGTCTCCCGCACCACCCGGGAGATGTTCTGCCTGATGGAGGGCCGCCACGTCCACCCCTCCACCCTCTATCCCGGCGGCGTGGGCACCATGCCCACCCCCACCCTCTTCACCGACTACCTCACCCGCCTGCTGCGCATCATCGACTTCGTCAAACGCGCCGTCGCCCTCAACGACGACGTCTTCGACTTCTTCTACGCCGCCCTGCCCGGCTACGAGGAGGTCGGCCGCCGCCGCACCCTGCTGGCCTGCTGGGGCGCCTTCCAAAACCCCGACGTGGTCGACTACCGCTACCAGACGATGAACACCTGGGGCAAGGCCATGCACGTCACCCCCGGCATCATCGTCGACGGCCAACTCGTCACCAACAACCTCATCGACATCAACCTCGGCCTGCGCATCCTGCTCGGCTCCTCCTACTACGACGACTGGACCACCGAAGACCCCTTCGTCACCCACGACCCCCTGGGCAA
>NZ_POTZ01000135.1 GCF_003236365.1 Streptomyces sp. NTH33 | reverse complement strand
CCCCTACGGCCGCCCCGGCGCCCCGGGCGGGTAGCCGTATCCGCCCGGGGCGCCGGGGCGGCCGTAGGGGGCCGCGGAGGGCGCGGAGGGCGCCTGGGAGGTCCCGGGGGCCTGCTGGCTGCTGGAGGAGGCGAGGGTGCGGCTGCGGACCCGGTACAGGCCGGTGTCCAGGTCCTCGGCCTTCTCCAGGTGGACCTTGATCGGGCCCATGAAGGTGTAGCGCTGCTGCTTGGCGTAGTCGCGCACCATGCCGGCGAGCTCGTCGCCGAGCTGGCCGGAGTAGGGGCTCAGGCGCTCGTAGTCGGGCGTGCTGAGCTCCACGATGAAGTCGTTGGGTACGACGGTGCGGTCGCGGTTCCAGATGGTCGCGTTGTTGTCGCACTCCCGCTGGAGCGCACCCGCGATCTCCACGGGCTGGACCTCGGACTTGAAGACCTTGGCGAAGGTGCCGTTGACCAGACCTTCGAGACGCTGCTCGAACTTCTTCAGGACTCCCATGGGGCACCTCCTCCGTCGTGGCCGTCGCTGCGGGTCTTGCCGTCGTGCTGCCGGGTCTTGCTTGCCTGGTGCTGCTTACTGATCGTATCCACGCGCCGGTGGATCGGCCGGTTCCCCCTGTCGGCCCCGTCGACGGGTGTCGACGGGCCCTTCTCACCCGGGCTTCCCGGCACTTCCGCCGCGTGCTCCGCTTCGTGCTTCTGCCCAGGATCGTAGAGGCGGCCGAAGACCAGTGTCCCGCACCCGACCGTGGACTTCGTACGGCTCCTGGGGAGACGGGCGGGACCGGTACGAGGTTGATACGTGGGCGCGTACGGGCTGATGAGGAACAGGGGCCTCCAGGCGCTGCAGCGGAGGCCGTTCTCCGGTGTGGCTCCGGCGTGGCCGGCCCTGGACGCCTGCCCCGGGAAAGCGACGTGAACCCATCCTGCCGGGCGTGCTAATGTTCTGGATGTCGGAAGGCGCCGCCCCCAAGGGGGAAAGAGCCGGAAGGCACACCCAATGCGCGGGTGGCGGAATAGGCAGACGCGCTGGATTCAGGTTCCAGTGCCCGCAAGGGCGTGGGGGTTCAACTCCCCCCTCGCGCACCACGAGATACCGGGATACGGGTCTCCGCCGGTGACGGAAGTCACGGTGGGGGCCCGTTTTCGGTTGGCCGGAGATGGTGCGGCAGACCCCGGTACGTGAGGTATCTCACGGTCGGGGTCTGCTGTGTTGTGCGGCGGGACCGGTGGTCGCGCGCGGTGCCTCCGGGGTCCTGGGTGCGGCGTTCCGCAACCGGAAGGGGCCCGCCCGGTACGGCGCTACGCTGGTCGGGTGACGACCCCGGAAGCTGAGCAGGGTGACGTCGCCGGGGCGGACCGGGCGACGTCCGAGGGCGCTGCGGCGCGGCCCGAGGAGCGGTTGGAGCGGGCCGTACGGGCCGCCGAGCAGGCGCTCATCGAGTACGAGATCGCGGTGGAGACCTTCCGGGTGGAGGTCGAGAACTTCGCGCGGCTGCACGAACAGAGGCTCGGGCCGCTCTATGCGCGGCTGGAGGAGCTGGAGGCGCAGACGGCCGAGGCGAGGGCCGCGCGCACCGGTGACCCCGAGGATCTGCGCAAGGCGCAGGAGGCGCGGGCCAGGGTGCAGCCGATCGACGGTGTCGAGGAGTTGCTGAACGGCTGGATGGACTCCCACGGCCTGTTCCCGGAGGCCGTCGCGATGCTCACCGACCAGCCCGTGCGGCCCCCGCAGCGGGTGCGCCCCAGCGAGGAGGCCCGCAGGCTGTACCGCGAGCTGGCCCGCAAGGCCCACCCCGACCTGGCGCAGGAGGAGGGTGAGCGCGAGCGGCGCGAGGAGTTCATCACCCGGGTCAACGCCGCCTACGCCCGTGGTGACGAGGACGGGCTGCGGGAGCTGGCCGCGGAGTGGACGGCCGGCCCGAAGCCCGAGGAGCAGCGGCCGAGTCGCAGCGAGGAGCTCTACGCCCGTCTCGAGTGGCTCGCCGAGCGCAAGGAGCTGCTCACGCTGGTCGCCAGGCAGCTGGAGGACGGCGCGATCGCCGGGATGCTCCGCCTGGCCCCCGACGATCCCGACGGCCTCCTGGACGAGATCGCCGAGAAGCTCCGCGGGGAGGTCGCGCAGCGGGAGGCGGAGCTGGCCGCGCTGCTGAGCCAGGAGTGAGGTACGTCACCCGGGCTCGTCTGTGTCACGGACCCTTCGGGTAGCGTCGGGGTATGCATTTCGGAGCTGGTGTGCCCACGGTCGAGGTCACGGACCTCAAGGACGGCGACTTCCTGCTGGACGTCCGTGAGGACGACGAGTGGCAGGCGGGTCACGCCGAGGGTGCGCTGCACGTTCCCCTCAGCGAGTTCGTGGCCCGGTACGGCGAGCTGACCGAGGCGGCGCCCCGGGACGGGCGGGTCCATGTGATCTGCCGTTCCGGCGGGCGGTCGGCCCAGGTCGCGATGTACCTGGTCCAGCAGGGCGTCGACGCGGTGAACGTCGACGGCGGCATGCAGGTGTGGGCGGCCTCGGGCCGGCCCGTCGTGACGGACGAGGGGAAGCCCGGGCACGTGCTGTGACGGCGGGTCCGGCCGGGGAGGCGGAGGGGGGCGTCGAGTCGTCGGCGGCGGAGGCCCTCGGTTCCTTTCCTCCCTCGTGTGCGCCGGCTTGACGGTGCGTCGGGGAAATCCGGGGGTGCGCCTGCCGGGTGGTCCTGAGTACCGTTCCGGTGCGGCGCCGGGAAGCGGTGCGCGTGGTGGTACGGCGCCCGCGCGACCGGGCGGCCGGAAGACGGACCGGCATCGGAGACGGGGCGGGATGGACGCGTACGACGAGGACCCGAACGCCCCGCGCGGGCGCCACGGGCCGGGTGACGGCTCGGGCCCTGTGCCTTCCTCGGGTCCCGTGCCTTCCCCGGACCCGGCACGTGGTGGGGTTGCCGGGCTTTCGGTGCCTTGTCAGGTCGTGGCCGCCTTGGCGCTCGCCGTTGTCGCGGTGGCCGTCTGTGTGCATCTCGGGATGGTGTTCCTGCATGTCGCGCCGTCGAACACGGTGACGAAGCAGCACGGAAAGGCCATCGACGGCTGGATCTACCCGGAGTTCGAGCAGAACTGGAAGCTGTTCGCGCCGAACCCGCTGCAGCAGAACATCGCCGTACAGGTGCGTGCCGAGATCGGCACGGCGGACGGTGGGAGCCGGACCACCGGCTGGTACGACCTGTCCGCCGAGGACGGCCGGGCCATCGAGGGCAACCTGGCGCCCAGTCACACCCAGCAGAACGAGCTGCGCCGTGCCTGGGACCTCTACGGCGCCACGCACGACAGCGACAACCGGCCGGTGGGCCTGCGCGGGGCCCTGGCGGAGGAGTACCTGCGCCGCATCGTGGTGCTGCGCCTGGACCGTGCCCGCGCGGCCGGTGCGGGCGGCGTCGTCGAGCGCGTCCAGGTCCGCTGCCGCATCACCGACGTGCCCCCGCCCGGCTGGAGCAGGGAGAAGGCGCGGAACGCGCCCGTGCACCGCCTGCTGCCCTGGTGGACGGTGCCGGCCGACGAGGCCCGGGGAGGCGTGCGGTGAACCGGCTCGCTCTGTCGGTCTCGCGCGGGGTCGGCCGGGTCACCGAAGCGGCTCTCGGCCCCCACCAGAGTGCCGTGATACGCATCGGCTTCTCCGTGACCTGGCTGCTGTTCCTGCTGCGCGAGTTCCCCCACCGCCAGGAGCTGTACGGTCCCGACGGCCCGTGGAGCCGGCACCTCGCCCAGCAGCTGATCTCGGACAACGGCGCCTTCACGGCCCTGATGTGGTTCGGCGGCCAGTTCTGGTTCGAGACCCTCTACGCGCTGGCCGTCCTGGCGAGCCTGCTGCTCGCGCTGGGCTGGCGCACCCGCACGATGTCCGTGCTCTTCATGGTCGGCGTGCTCTCCCTGCAGAACCGCAGCGTCTTCGTGGGCGACGGCGGCGACAACGTGCTGCACCTGATGTCGCTGTACCTGGTCTTCACCCGCTGCGGCCAGGTGTGGTCGCTGGACGCGCGGCGGGCGGCCCGGGTGCGGGAGGCAAGCGCGCGGGGGGAGAGGGCGCCCGACCGGGCCGGTCCGGTCCTGTGGAGCGTGCTCGGGCTGTTCCTGGCCGCGGTCACCGCCGCGGGCAGGCTGGAGGGCGAGTGGTTCGTTCCGGCACTGCTGTGGACGGTGTGGCTGGGCCAGGCCCTGTGGTGGGTCGCCGGGCGGCGCGCGCGGCCGGCCCAGCCGCGGATGCTGCTGGACGTCGTCGCCAACATCGTGCACAACGGCGCCCTGCTCGTGATCATGGCCGAGGCCTGCCTGATCTACGCCACGGCCGGCTGGTACAAGATCCAGGGCTCGCGCTGGCAGGACGGCACCGCCGTGTACTACCCGCTCCACCTGGACTACTTCTCGCCCTGGCCGGCCCTGGCCGGCCTGCTGTCCGCCAGCGGCACGCTGGTGATGATCGTGACCTACGGGACGGTGCTCGTGCAGGTCGCCTTCCCGTTCACGCTGTTCAACCGGCGGGTGAAGAACGTCCTGCTGGTCGCCATGATGACCGAGCACGCGGTGATCGCGGTCGTCCTGGGGCTGCCGTTCTTCTCCCTGGCGATGATCGCGGCGGACGCGGTGTTCCTGCCGACGTCCTTCCTGCGCCGGCTGGGCTGCTGGGCGTCACGCGCGCGTGCCCGGCTGCCGTGGCGCGGCGGCCGGGCCCCGGTGGAGGACCCGCGCACGCCGGAGGACACCGAGCCCGCCCCCGTAGGCTTTTCGGCATGAACGACCCCGTACGCGCCTGGCACCGGCTCGCCGGCACCTGCGTGCTCCTCGACGGCTTCCACGCGCTCAAGCACGCGGTCCGCTTCGGCGCCGAGGTGCCGGTGGCGGTCACCGCCGACCGGCGTGCGGCCCTCGCCCTCGCCGGCGAACTCGCCCCCGACGTACGGGACACGCTGGAGGCGCTGCTGAGCGAGGTGCCGCGGGAGACGTACGCCTCGCTCGTGCCGCGCCCGCACCCCACCGCCGTGGCCGCCCTGGCCGTACGGCCCTCCCGCGAGGCCGGTCTGCGCTCGCTGGCCCGTACGCCCCGCAGCGCGCCGGTCGTCGTCCTGGACCAGCCGCGCAACCTGGGCAACGCGGGGGCGGTGATCCGCCTGGCCGCCGGTTTCGGGGCCACCGGAGTCGTCACCACCGGCACCCTGGACCCCTGGCACCCGACGGTGGTGCGCGGCGGGGCGGGACTGCACTTCGCGACCGTCGTGGAGCGGCTGGGCGTGGACGAGCTCCCGCGCGGGCCGCTGTTCGCGCTCGACCCGGAGGGCGAGGACATCCGCGGGGTGAAGCTGCCCGACGACGCCGTGCTCGCCTTCGGCTCCGAGCGCAGCGGCCTGTCCGCCGCGCTCCGCGCGCGCACCGACCACCTGGTGGCCCTGCCGATGCGCCCCCAGGTCTCCAGCTACAACCTCGCCACCAGTGTGGCGATGACGCTGTACCACTGGAGCGCCACCGGGGGCGCACCCGTGCTCTGAGAAGGCGCTCCGAGAGGGCGCTCCGAGAGGGTCACGCCTCCCGGCGGACCTCCACCACCCGGAAGCGGTTGGCCACGAAGGCGCCGTCGCACAGGGCCGCGTTGGCCGCCGGGTTGCCGCCCGAGCCGTGGAAGTCGGAGAAGGCGGCGGTCTGGTTGACGTACACCCCGCCGGTGAGGTTGAGCGACAGCTGGGCGGCCTCCTCCAGGCAGGCCTCCTGCACCGCCTGCTCGACCTCCTCGTCGGTGGTGTAGGCGCCGACCGTCATCGCGCCCTTCTCGCGGACGGTGCGGCGCAGCAGCTCCACCGCGTCGGCGGCCGAGTCGACGGCGACGGCGAAGGAGACCGGGCCGAAGCACTCGCTCATGTAGGCGGCCTCGGCGTCCGGCTTGGCGCCGTCCAGCTTCACGATCACCGGCGTACGGACCACCGCACCCGGGAAGTCGGGGTTCGTCACCTCGCGGGAGGCGAGGGCGACCTCTCCGAGGGAGGCCGCGGCCTCCACGCGGGCCTTGACGTCCGGGTTGACGATCGCGCCGAGCAGGGCGTTGGCGCGCGCGTCGTCGCCGAGCAGGCCGTCCACCGCCTTGGCAAGGTCGGAGGCCACCTCGTCGAAGGACTTGGGGCCGGCGTCGGTGCGGATGCCGTCGCGGGGGATCAGCAGGTTCTGCGGGGTGGTGCACATCTGGCCGCTGTAGAGGGACAGCGAGAAGGCCAGGTTGGCGAGCATCCCCTTGTAGTCGTCGGTGGACTCCACGATCACCGTGTTGACGCCGGCCTTCTCGGTGTAGACCTGCGCCTGGCGGGCGTTGGTCTCCAGCCAGTCGCCGAAGGACGTCGAGCCGGTGTAGTCGATGATGCGGATCTCGGGGCGGGTGGCCAGGGTCTTGGCGATGCCCTCGCCGGGCCGCTCGGCGACCAGGGCGACCAGGTTGGGGTCGAAACCGGCCTCGGCGAGCACCTCGCGGGCGACCTGGACCGTGAGCGCGAGCGGCAGCACCGCGCGCGGGTGCGGCTTGACCAGGACCGCGTTGCCGGTGGCGAGGGAGGCGAACAGGCCCGGATAGCCGTTCCACGTGGGGAAGGTGTTGCAGCCGATGACCAGGGCGACGCCCCTGGGGACCGGAGTGAACTGCTTGGTCAGGGCGAGCGGGTCGCGCTTGCCCTGCGGCTTGGTCCACTCGGCGATGTCGGGGGTGCGGACCTGCTCCACGTACGCGTACGCCACCGCCTCCAGGCCGCGGTCCTGGGCGTGCGGGCCGCCGGCCTGGAACGCCATCAGGAAGGCCTGGCCGGAGGTGTGCATGACCGCGTGCGCGAACTCGTGCGTCCGGTCGCTGATCCGCTTGAGGATCTCCAGGCACACCACGGCACGCGTCTGAGCGCCCGCGTCCCGCCACGCGCGTTGGCCGGCCTTCATGGCGGGCAGCAGCACGTCGATGTCCGCGTGCGGGTAGCTCACGCCCAGCTCGATGCCGTACGGGGAGACCTCGCCGCCCACCCAGTCGTCGGTGCCGGGCTGGCCGAGGTCGAGGCGGGTGCCCAGGAGGGCGTCGAAGGCGGCCTTGCCGGCGGCCGCGTCCAGGCTGCCGTTGTCCCCGTAGGCCTTGGGGTGCTCGGGATGCGGTGACCAGTACGCGCGTGTGCGGATCGCCTCCAGCGCCTGGTCCAGGGTGGGCCGATGCCTGGCGATCAGCTCGTGCGTGGTCAGTTCGGCGGCCATGCGGGACCAACTCCTCGTCTCAAGAGCTCCTCGGCGAGCTCGTGACCTGGGGGCAACCCTGGTCACAAGCATGGGCAGGAACAGGCGGTCAGAGTTAGAGTAACCGAACGATCGGTCGGGACAAGGGGGTCCGCCGCATCTGTGGACCACGCGTGCGGGAGGATCGCGCACATGACAGCACTCGACCTCAGCAGCCCCGTGGCCGTCGTCGGCACCGGCACCATGGGCCAGGGCATAGCCCAGGTCGCGCTGGTCGCGGGCCATCCCGTGCGCCTGTACGACGCCGTGCCCGGGCGGGCCCGGGAGGCGGCCGCCGCGATCGGCGCCCGGCTGGACCGGCTCGTCGAGAAGGACCGGCTCACCGGCGCCGACCGGGACGCGGCCCGCGCCCGGCTCAGGCCCGCCGACAGTCTCGCCGAGCTCGCCGACTGCTCCCTGGTCGTCGAGGCCGTCCTGGAACGCCTGGACGCCAAACAGGAACTGTTCCGTGAGCTGGAGGGCATCGTCGGCGACGACTGCCTGCTCGCCACCAACACCTCCTCCCTGTCGGTGACCGCCGTCGGCGGCACGCTGCGCGCACCGGGTCGCTTCGTGGGCCTGCACTTCTTCAACCCGGCCCCGCTGATGCCGCTGGTGGAGGTGGTCTCCGGGTTCGCCACCGACGTCACGTCGGCCACGCGCGCGTACGAGACGGCCCGCGCCTGGGGCAAGACCCCCGTCGCCTGCGCCGACACCCCCGGCTTCATCGTCAACCGCATCGCGCGTCCCTTCTACGCCGAGGCCTTCGCGGTCCTGGAGTCCCAGGGCGCCGACCCGGCCACCATCGACGCGGTCCTGCGCGAGTCGGGCGGCTTCCGGATGGGCGCCTTCGAGCTGACCGACCTCATCGGCCAGGACGTCAACGAGTCCGTCACGCACTCGGTGTGGCGGTCCTTCTTCCAGGACGTCCGCTTCACGCCCTCGCTCGCCCAGCGGCGCCTGGTGGAGTCCGGGCGGCTGGGCCGCAAGAGCGGGCACGGCTGGTACGACTACGGCGAGGGCGCCGAGCGTCCCGAGCCGCACACCGCCGAGCAGGAGCGGCCGCCCGCGTACGTCGTCGCCGAAGGCGACCTCGGCCCGGCCGGCGAACTGCTCGCACTGATCCGCGAGGCGGGCATCCCCGTCCGCGAGGAGGACGAGGACAACGGCACCCGCCTGGTGCTGCCGGGCGGCGGCCAGCTGGTCCTCGCCGACGGGCAGACCTCCGTGGAGTTCCACGACGTGGTCTACTTCGACCTGGCGCTCGACTACCGCCGCGCCACCCGGATCGCCCTGTCCGCCTCCAAGGACACCGCCCCGCAGACCCTGGCGGAGGCCACCGGCCTGTTCCAGGCGCTCGGCAAGAAGGTCAGCGTCATCGGCGACGTGCCCGGCATGATCGTGGCCCGCACGGTCGCCAGGATCGTCGACCTGGCGCACGACGCCGTCGCCAAGGGCGTGGCCACCGAGGAGGACATCGACACCGCGATGCGGCTGGGCGTCAACTACCCGCTCGGCCCCTTCGAGTGGAACCACCGGCTCGGCCGGACCTGGGCCTACGGCCTCCTGGACGACCTGCACCTGCGCGACCCGTCCGGCCGGTACGCGCCGTCGCTCGCGCTGTACCGCCACACGTACGCCACCGACAAGCGGGAGGGCACCCCATGACCACCGCCAGGCGCGATACGTACACCCCCGAGACGCTGCTGTCCGTCGCCGTGCGGGTCTTCAACGAGCGCGGCTACGACGGCACCTCCATGGAGCACCTGTCCAGGGCGGCCGGCATCTCCAAGTCGTCGATCTACCACCACGTCGCCGGCAAGGAGGAGCTGCTGCGCCGGGCGGTCAGCCGGGCGCTGGAGGAGCTCTTCGGGATCCTCGACGAGGAGCACGCACGCGTGGGGCGGGCCGCCGAGCGCCTGGAGTACGTGGTGCGGCGCATGGTCGAGGTGCTGATGGCCGAGCTGCCGTACGTGACGCTGCTGCTGCGCGTGCGCGGCAACACCGCCACCGAGCGCTGGGCGCTGGAGCGGCGCCGCGAGTTCGACCACCGGGTGGCCGAACTGCTGAGGGCGGCGGCCGAGGAGGGGGACGTGCGCGCCGACGTGGAGGTGCGCCTGGCGACCCGGCTCGTCTTCGGGATGATCAACTCGATCGTGGAGTGGTACCGGCCCGACGGGCGCGGCATGGGGGAGCGCGAGGTGGCCGACGCGGTGGCACGGCTGGTGTTCTCGGGGCTGCGCGAGGACGGGCGGCGCGAGGGCTGAGCTCAGCCCTGCGGCTCCAGGTCCTCCTCCTCGAACACCAGCAGCGTGCGCGTGCTGAGCACCTCGGGGATCGCCTGGAGCCGGGTGAGCACCAGCTCGCGCAGCGCCCGGTTGTCCGGGGTGTGCACCAGCAGCAGGACGTCGAAGTCGCCGCCGACCAGCGCGATGTGGGAGGCGCCGGGCAGCTGTCTGAGCTGCTCGCGCACCGTGCGCCAGGTGTTCTGCACGATCTTCAGCGTGATGTACGCGGACGTGCCCTGCCCCGCGCGTTCGTGGTCGACGCGGGCACCGAAGCCGCGGATGACGCCGTCCTCGACGAGCCGGTTGATCCGGGCGTAGGCGTTGGCGCGCGAGACGTGGACCCGTTCGGCGACCGACCGTATCGAGGCGCGGCCGTCCGTCTGCAGCATCCGCAGGATGTCCTGGTCGATGGCGTCCAGCGGGCGCGGCGGCGGGACGGCGCCGTTCGGGCTCCCGGCGTTCTCGGCCATTTGTTCAGATGCCATGTCCCCCCGCCTCCCAGCCGTGGACGTACTGCGTCCATCCCATGCTGTGGAGAACCGTTTGTCCACAGCCTGGGCCCGCCTGTAGCCAAAATGTGCCGACGACCGAACAATCGGTAGGTGAGGCGTGTCACAGGCGACACGCCTCCCGTAGCCGCTCCCACGAGGAGGAGGTGCCCGTCATGACGGTCATGGAGCAGCGGGGCGCGTACCGGCCATCGCCGCCGCCCGCCTGGCAGCCCCGTACCGACCCCGCGCCGCTGCTGCCCGACGCGGAGCCGTACCGCGTCCTGGGGACGGAGGCGGCCGCGAAGGCCGATCCGGAGCTGCTGCGCCGTCTGTACGCGCAGCTGGTGCTCGGCCGCCGCTACAACACCCAGGCCACCGCGCTCACCAAGCAGGGCCGGCTCGCCGTCTACCCCTCCAGCACCGGCCAGGAGGCCTGCGAGGTCGCCGCCGCGCTCTGCCTCCAGGAGCACGACTGGCTCTTCCCCAGCTACCGCGACACGCTCGCCGTCGTGGCACGCGGCGTGGACCCCGTCGAGGCCCTGACGCTGCTGCGCGGCAACTGGCACACCGGCTACGACCCCTACGAGCACCGTGTCGCCCCGCTGTCCACTCCGCTCGCCACCCAGCTCCCGCACGCCGTCGGTCTCGCCCACGCCGCCCGCCTCAAGGGCGACGACGTGGTGGCGCTGGCCATGATCGGCGACGGCGGCACCAGCGAGGGCGACTTCCACGAGGCGCTGAACTTCGCCGCCGTCTGGCAGGCGCCCGTCGTCTTCCTGGTGCAGAACAACGGCTTCGCGATCTCCGTCCCGCTGGCCAAGCAGACCGCGGCACCGTCCCTGGCCCACAAGGCCGTCGGGTACGGCATGCCGGGCCGCCTGGTCGACGGCAACGACGCCGCCGCCGTGCACGAGGTGCTCGGCGACGCCGTACGGCACGCGCGCGCGGGAGGCGGCCCGACCCTCGTCGAGGCGGTCACCTACCGCATCGACGCCCACACCAACGCCGACGACGCCACCCGCTACCGCGGCGACGCCGAGGTGGAGGCCTGGCGCGCGCACGACCCGATCCAGCTGCTGGAGCGGGAGCTGACCGAGCGCGGCCTGATCGACGAGGACGGCATCGCGACCGCCCGCGAGGACGCCGAGGCGATGGCGGCGCGGCTGCGCGAGCGCATGAACCAGGACGCGCCGCTCGACCCCATGGACCTGTTCGCGCACGTGTACGCCGAGCCGACCCCGCAACTGCGCGAGCAGCAGGACCGGCTGCGCGCCGAGCTCCAGGCCGAGGCCGAAGCAGAGGAAGGTACGGCCCGATGACCACCGTCGCGCTCAAGCCGGCCACCATGGCCCAGGCCCTCACGCGCGCGCTGCGCGACGCGATGGCCGACGACCCCGCCGTGCACGTCCTGGGCGAGGACGTCGGCACCCTCGGCGGCGTCTTCCGCATCACCGACGGCCTCGCCAAGGAGTTCGGCGACGACCGCTGCACGGACACCCCGCTGGCCGAGGCCGGCATCCTCGGCACCGCCGTCGGCATGGCCATGTACGGCCTGCGCCCGGTCGTCGAGATGCAGTTCGACGCCTTCGCCTACC
The DNA here is from genome assembly GCF_003236365.1 of Streptomyces sp. NTH33. GTDB lineage: Bacteria > Actinomycetota > Actinomycetes > Streptomycetales > Streptomycetaceae > Streptomyces. The sequence goes on along the minus strand of NZ_POTZ01000135.1, from coordinate 3,351 downwards.
CGGCGTTCGAGCAACTCGCCAGCCACGTCGCGAAGATGCGCAACCGCACCCGCGGAAAGATGCCCCTGCCGATCACCATCCGCATCCCCTACGGCGGCGGCATCGGCGGCGTCGAGCACCACAGCGACTCCTCCGAGGCGTACTACATGGCGACTCCGGGGCTCCATGTCGTCACGCCCGCGACCGTCGCCGACGCCTACGGGCTGCTGCGCGCCGCCATCGCCTCCGACGACCCGGTCGTCTTCCTCGAGCCCAAGCGGCTGTACTGGTCGAAGGACTCCTGGAACCCCGACGAGCCGCAGACCGTCGAACCGCTGGGCCGGGCGGTGGTGCGGCGCACCGGCACGAGCGCCACGCTCATCACGTACGGCCCGTCGGTGCCCGTCTGCCTCGAAGCCGCCGAGGCGGCCCGGGCCGAGGGCTGGGACCTGGAAGTCGTCGACCTGCGCTCGCTGGTGCCCTTCGACGACGAGACGGTGTGCGCGTCGGTGCGGCGGACCGGGCGCGCGGTCGTCGTGCACGAGGCGGGCTCCTTCGGCGGCCCGGGCGGAGAGATCGCCGCCCGTGTCACGGAGCGCTGCTTCCACCACCTGGAGGCGCCGGTGCTGCGCGTGGCCGGGTTCGACATCCCCTACCCGCCGCCGATGCTGGAGCGGCACCACCTGCCCGGCGTCGACCGGATCCTGGACGCCGTGGCGCGTCTGCAGTGGGAGGCCGAGAGCTGATGACACAGGTGCTGGAGTTCAAGCTGCCCGACCTCGGGGAGGGGCTCACCGAGGCGGAGATCGTCCGCTGGCTGGTCGAGGTGGGCGACGTGGTCGTCGTCGACCAGCCGGTCGTCGAGGTCGAGACGGCCAAGGCGATGGTGGAGGTGCCCTGCCCCTACGGCGGTGTGGTCACGGCCCGCTTCGGCGAGGAGGGCACGGAACTGCCCGTGGGAGCGCCCCTGTTGACGGTGGCGGTCGGGGGACCGGACGCCGGTGGCGAGACCGGGGGCTCCGGCAACGTCCTGGTCGGCTACGGCACGGGAGCGCCGCCGGCGCGCCGCCGCCGGGTGCGCCCGGCACCGATGGCGCGGGGCGCGCACGGGGCAGCGACGGGTGCGTCGTCGGCGCCCGTCGCGGCGAAGACGGCACCGGCCGCCGACGGAGCGCCGCGCGCGGCGGCCGTCCCGGTGGCAGGGACTCGTCCGGCCGCGGGGACCCGCCCGGCCGCGGCGGCCGAGGGACCCGTCCCCGTGATCTCGCCGCTGGTGCGCCGGCTCGCACGGGAGAACGGCGTGGACCTGCGGCAGCTGTCCGGCTCCGGACCCGAGGGGCTGATCCTGCGCGCGGACGTCGAGGACGCGCTCAGGGCCGGCGCGGCGCGGGAGCGGACGGCCACGGCGCCGGCCGCGCCGGCCACGCCCGCCTCCGGGCCGGCTTCGAGCGCCCGTGTCCCGCTCAGGGGCATCCGCGGCGCCGTCGCCGACAAGCTCTCCCGCAGCCGCCGCGAGATACCGGACGCCACCTGCTGGGTGGACGCCGACGCCACCGAGCTGATGCGGGCGCGGGCCGCGATGAACGTGAGCGGGGGACAGAAGATCTCCCTGCTCGCCCTGCTGGCCCGGATCTGCACCGCCGCGCTCGCCCGCCACCCGGAGCTCAACTCCACGGTCGACACGGAGGCCAGGGAGATCGTCCGGCTGGACGCCGTGCACCTCGGCTTCGCCGCGCAGACCGAGCGAGGGCTGGTCGTCCCGGTCGTACGGGACGCGCACGCGCGCGACGCCGAGTCGCTGACCGCCGAGTTCGCCCGGCTGACCGAGGCGGCCCGGGCCGGGACCCTCACGCCCGCGGAACTCACCGGCGGCACCTTCACGTTGAACAACTACGGCGTGTTCGGCGTCGACGGCTCCACACCGATCATCAACCACCCCGAGGCCGCCATGCTCGGCGTCGGCCGTATCGTCCCCAAGCCCTGGGTGCACGAGGGCGAGCTGGCGGTGCGGCAGGTCGTCCAGCTCTCGCTCACCTTCGACCACCGGGTGTGCGACGGCGGTACGGCGGGCGGTTTCCTGCGGTATGTGGCCGACTGCGTGGAACAGCCGGCGGTGCTGCTGCGCACGCTCTGAGTACCGGGCCCTGCCGTCGACAGGGCCCGTGTCCCGCCCGCGTTCCCGGTGATCGCGGGCGGGACGCATACTCGGGGGGTGACCGTCTACGAGTCCCTCGCCTACGACGCCGTCGTGCTCGCCGGGGGAGCCGCCCGACGGCTCGGCGGCGCCGACAAACCCGGCGTGCGCGTCGGCGGCCGTGCCTTGCTCGACCGGGTGCTCGCCGCCTGCGCCGACGCGCGCACGACCGTCGTGGTCGCCGAGGCCCGTCCCACCGCGCGACCCGTGCGTTGGGCGCGCGAGGAACCGCCCGGCGCGGGTCCGCTCGCCGCGCTCGACGCCGGGTTGCGCCACACCACGGCGGACCACGTCGTCGTACTCTCCGCCGACCTGCCGTTCCTCCGGCCGGCCACGGTGCGGCGGCTGCTGAGCGCCCTGCACGCCGGTGAGGCCGACGGCGCGCTGCTCACCGACGCAGACGGCCGCGACCAGCCGCTCGTGGCCGCCTACCGCGCACACGCGCTGCGCCGCGCACTGACGGCGCTCACCGAGGACCGCGCGGCACACGGCGCCCTCACCGGGCTGCCGCTGCGCCGGCTGACCGCCGCGCTCGGCCTCGTCCGCGTCCCCGACCACGTCGCCTCCTTCGACTGCGACACCTGGGACGACATCGCCACCGCCAGGGCACGCATCAGGGAGCATGGGCACGTGTTGGACGAATGGATTTCCGCAGTCAAGGACGAGCTGGGCATCGAGCTGGACGTCGACATCCGCGCACTGCTCGACCTCGCCCGCGAGGCCGCCCACGGCGTGGACCGGCCCGCGGCCCCCCTGACCACCTTCCTCGTCGGTTACGCGGCCGCCCAGGGCAGGGGCGGCCCCGAGGCGGTCGCCGAGGCCTCCCGCAAGGCCGCCGCCCTCGCCCTGCGCTGGGCGGAGGAGAGGGCCGCGGACACCGCCAAAACCCCCGGCACCGGCAAGCCCGGCGTGGCTCCCGACGCCACGCCCGACCCCCGCCCGGACGCCTGATGACCGCCCGTGGTGCGCAGGTCGGCGAGGACACCGAGGACTTCGACGTCGAGGAGGCGCTCGCCCTCGTGAACGAAGGCAACGGCCACGCTTTTGAGCCGGGCCGAGGCGGACCGGGCCACCGCGCCACCCCGCACGATCCGCATGCCGCGCGGTCCCCGGAGGCCCGCCACCGGGCCGCCCCCTGGCCGCAGGCCCGTGAGACCGCCGCCCGCGCGGTCCGTGCC
>NZ_POTZ01000134.1 GCF_003236365.1 Streptomyces sp. NTH33 | reverse complement strand
CCCGTCTCCCACCACCACCCTTCTGACGAGCGCTCCGCGCGCACCTCTTTCGCCGAGGAGAAATAAACAAACATGAGCAAGATCCTGATCCGTGGTGCGAAGGTGCTCGGCGGCGAGCCCCAGGACGTGCTGATCGACGGTGAGACGATCGCCGAGGTGGGCACGGGCCTGGACGCGGAAGGAGCCGAGGTCGTCGAGGCCGGGGGCAAGGTCCTGCTGCCGGGCCTGGTCGACCTGCACACCCATCTGCGCGAGCCGGGCCGCGAGGACTCCGAGACCGTGCTCACCGGCACCCGCGCCGCCGCCTGTGGCGGCTACACCGCCGTGTTCGCCATGGCCAACACCTTCCCCGTCGCCGACACCGCCGGAGTCGTCGAGCAGGTCTGGCGGCTCGGCCGGGAGCACGGCTACTGCGACGTCCAGCCCGTCGGCGCCGTCACCGTCGGCCTGGAGGGCAGGAAGCTCGCCGAGCTCGGCGCCATGCACGAGTCGGCCGCCGGGGTCACCGTCTTCTCCGACGACGGCAAGTGCGTCGACGACGCGGTGATCATGCGCCGGGCGCTGGAGTACGTGAAGGCCTTCGGCGGCGTCGTCGCCCAGCACGCCCAGGAGCCGCGGCTGACCGAGGGCGCCCAGATGAACGAGGGCGTCGTCTCCGCCGAGCTGGGCCTGGGCGGCTGGCCGGCCGTCGCCGAGGAGTCGATCATCGCCCGCGACGTGCTGCTCGCCGACCACGTCGGCTCCCGCGTGCACATCTGCCACCTGTCGACCGCCGGGAGCGTCGAGATCGTCCGCTGGGCCAAGTCCCGCGGCATCCGGGTCACCGCCGAGGTCACCCCGCACCACCTGCTGCTGACCGACGAGCTGGTGCGCACCTACAACCCGGTCTACAAGGTGAACCCGCCGCTGCGCACCGAGCGCGACGTGCACGCCCTGCGCGAGGCGCTCGCCGACGGCACCATCGACATCGTCGCCACCGACCACGCCCCCCACCCGCACGAGGACAAGGACTGCGAGTGGGCCGCCGCCGCCATGGGCATGGTCGGCCTGGAGACCGCGTTGTCGGTGGTCCAGGAGACCATGGTCGACACGGGCCTGCTGGACTGGGCCGGCGTCGCCGACCGCATGTCCTTCAAGCCCGCCCGGATCGGACAGGCCACCGGCCACGGCCGTCCCGTCTCGGCAGGTGAGCCCGCGAACCTCACCCTGGTCGACACGGCATACCGTGGGCAGGTGGACCCCGCGGGCTTCGCCTCGCGCAGCCGCAACACCCCGTACGAGGGACGTGAGCTGCCGGGCCGTGTCACCCACACGTGGCTCCGGGGCAAGGCCACGCTCGTCGACGGGAAGCTCACGTGACACCTGCAACACTGCTCGCGACCGCAATCGCCGCCGGAGGGAAATCGGCCCCGGTCACCGACTGGGCCGCCCGCATCGGCTGGCTGATCGGCCTCGCGCTCTTCGTGGCCCTCGTCTACTGGCTGATGCGCGAGGGCTGGAAGTGGCGCGGCACCCTCCAGGGCGACCTGCCCGAACTGCCTGGCTCACCGGAGAACCCCGGTGAGCCGCGGCTGACGATGACCGGCCGCTACCACGGCTCCACCACCGCCGGCCAGTGGCTGGACCGCATCGTGGCCCGTGGTCTGGGCACCCGCAGCCGGGCCGAGCTCACCCTGACGGACGCCGGCCTGGACGTCGTACGCCCCGGAGCCACCGACTTCTTCGTCCCCGCCGCACAGCTGCGCGGGGCCCGGCTCGACAAGGGCATCGCCGGCAAGGTCCTCACCGAGGGCGGCCTGCTGATCGTGACCTGGGCGCACGGCGAACGGCTGATCGACTCCGGGTTCCGCTCCGACCGGGCGGCCGAGCACCCCGCGTGGGTCGAAGCCCTGAACTCCCTGACCGAAAAGCACAGCACGGAAGGCGCCGAACGATGACCACCTCCAGCCAGGGAACCGCCTCGCAGAGGCACAAGGCGGCTCCCGCCGTACTCGTCCTGGAGGACGGCCGGGTCTTCCGCGGCCGTGCCTACGGGGCCGTGGGGGAGACGTTCGGCGAGGCCGTGTTCTCCACCGGCATGACCGGCTACCAGGAGACCCTCACCGACCCGTCGTACCACCGCCAGGTCGTCGTCATGACCGCCCCGCACGTCGGCAACACCGGCGTCAACGACGAGGACCCCGAGTCCCGGCGCATCTGGGTCTCCGGCTACGTGGTGCGCGACCCCGCGCGCCGGCCGTCCAGCTGGCGGGCCAAGCGCAGCCTGGACGAGGAGCTGGCCGCCCAGGGCGTCGTCGGCATCAGCGGCATCGACACCCGCGCCCTGACCCGCCACCTGCGCGAGCAGGGGGCCATGCGCGTCGGCATCTTCAGCGGCGAGGCGGTCCAGGACGAGGCCACGCTGCTGGCCCGGGTCCTCCAGGCACCCCGGATGGAGGGCGCCGACCTGTCCGCGGAGGTCGCCACCCGGGAGACGTACGTCGTCCCCGCGATCGGCGAGAAGAGGTTCACCGTCGCCGCGGTCGACCTCGGCATCAAGGGCATGACCCCGCACCGGATGGCCGAGCGCGGCATCGAGGTGCACGTGCTGCCGGCCACGGCCACGCTGGAGGAGGTGTACGCGGTCGAGCCCGACGGGGTGTTCTTCTCCAACGGGCCGGGCGACCCGGCCACCGCCGACCACCCCGTCTCCGTGATGCGGGGAGTCCTGGAGCGCGGCACGCCGCTGTTCGGCATCTGCTTCGGCAACCAGATCCTCGGCCGCGCGCTCGGCTTCGGCACCTACAAGCTGAAGTACGGCCACCGCGGCATCAACCAGCCGGTGCAGGACCGTACGACCGGCAAGGTCGAGGTCACCGCGCACAACCACGGCTTCGCCGTCGACGCCCCCACCGACCGGGTCTCCGACACGCCCTTCGGCCGTGTCGAGGTCTCCCACGTCTGTCTCAATGACAACGTGGTGGAGGGCCTGAGGCTGCTCGACAAGCCGGCCTTCAGCGTCCAGTACCACCCCGAAGCGGCCGCGGGACCCCACGACGCCGCCTACCTGTTCGACCGCTTCGTCTCCCTGATGGAGGGCCAGCGTGCCTAAGCGCACCGATATCCAGTCCGTCCTGGTCATCGGCTCCGGCCCGATCGTCATCGGCCAGGCCGCCGAGTTCGACTACTCCGGCACCCAGGCGTGCCGCGTCCTGAAGGCCGAGGGCCTCAGGGTCGTCCTCGTCAACTCCAACCCGGCGACGATCATGACCGACCCGGAGATCGCCGACGCCACCTACGTCGAGCCGATCACCCCCGAGTTCGTCGAGAAGATCATCGCCAAGGAGCGCCCCGACGCCCTGCTGCCCACCCTGGGCGGTCAGACGGCCCTCAACACCGCCATCTCGCTGCACGACAACGGCGTCCTGGCCAAGTACGGCGTCGAGCTGATCGGCGCCAACGTCGAGGCCATCCACAAGGGCGAGGACCGCGACCAGTTCAAGGAGGTCGTGGAGGCCGTCCGGCAGAGGATCGGGCACGGCGAGTCCGCACGCTCGGTGATCTGCCACACCATGGACGAGGTCCTGGCCGGCGTCGACGAGCTCGGCGGCTACCCGGTCGTCGTCCGCCCCTCCTTCACCATGGGCGGCGCCGGCTCCGGCTTCGCCCACGACGAGGACGAGCTGCGCCGCATCGCCGGCACCGGCCTCGCGCTCTCCCCGACCACCGAGGTCCTCCTGGAGGAGTCCATCCTCGGCTGGAAGGAGTACGAGCTGGAGCTGATGCGCGACAAGCACGACAACGTCGTGGTCGTCTGCTCCATCGAGAACTTCGACCCGATGGGCGTGCACACCGGCGACTCCATCACCGTCGCCCCGGCGATGACCCTCACCGACCGCGAGTACCAGATCCTGCGCGACATCGGCATCGCCGTGATTCGCGAGGTCGGCGTCGACACCGGCGGCTGCAACATCCAGTTCGCGGTCGACCCGGAGGACGGGCGGGTCATCGTCATCGAGATGAACCCGCGCGTGTCGCGCTCGTCGGCCCTGGCGTCCAAGGCGACCGGCTTCCCCATCGCCAAGATCGCCGCCAAGCTCGCCGTCGGCTACACCCTCGACGAGATCCCGAACGACATCACGCAGGAGACCCCGGCCTCCTTCGAGCCGACCCTGGACTACGTGGTCGTCAAGGCGCCCCGGTTCGCCTTCGAGAAGTTCCCGAGCGCCGACTCCACGCTGACCACCACCATGAAGTCGGTCGGCGAGGCCATGGCCATCGGCCGCAACTTCACCGAGGCCTTCCAGAAGGCCCTGCGCTCGCTGGAGAAGAAGGGCAGCCAGTTCACGTTCGTCGGCGAACCCGGTGACAAGCACGAGCTGCTGCAGGCGGCCGTCCGCCCGACCGACGGCCGGATCAACGCGGTCATGCAGGCCATCCGCGCGGGCGCCACACCGCAGGAGGTCTTCGACGTCACCAGGATCGACCCCTGGTTCGTCGACCAGCTGTTCCTGATCAAGGAGGTCGCCGACGAACTCGCCGAGGCGCCCGAACTCACCGCCGAAGTGCTCGCCGACGCCAAGCGGCACGGCTTCTCCGACCAGCAGATCGGCGAGATCCGCGGCCTGCGCGAGGACGTGGTCCGCGAGGTGCGGCACGCGCTCGGCATCCGCCCGGTCTACAAGACGGTCGACACCTGCGCCGCCGAGTTCGCCGCGAGGACGCCGTACTTCTACTCCTCCTACGACGAGGAGACCGAGGTCGCCCCGCGCGAGAAGCCCGCGGTGATCATCCTGGGCTCCGGCCCCAACCGCATCGGCCAGGGCATCGAGTTCGACTACTCCTGCGTGCACGCCTCCTTCGCGCTGTCCGACGCCGGGTACGAGACCGTGATGGTCAACTGCAACCCGGAGACCGTCTCCACCGACTACGACACCTCCGACCGGCTGTACTTCGAGCCGCTCACCCTGGAGGACGTGCTGGAGATCGTCCACGCGGAGCGGCAGGCCGGCCCGATCGCCGGTGTCGTCGTCCAGCTGGGCGGACAGACCCCGCTGGGTCTGGCACAGGCCCTGAAGGACAACGGCGTGCCGATCGTCGGCACCTCCCCGGAGGCGATCCACGCCGCCGAGGACCGGGGCGCCTTCGGCCAGGTGCTGGCCGAGGCGGGCCTGCCCGCCCCCAAGCACGGCACCGCCACCACCTTCGCCCAGGCCAAGGCCATCGCCGACGAGATCGGCTACCCGGTCCTGGTCCGGCCGTCGTACGTCCTGGGCGGGCGCGGCATGGAGATCGTGTACGACGAGACGCGGCTGGAGGCGTACATCGCCGAGTCGACCGAGATCGGCCCCTCCCGGCCGGTGCTCGTCGACCGGTTCCTGGACGACGCCATAGAGATCGACGTCGACGCCCTCTACGACGGCGAGGAGCTGTACCTCGGCGGCGTCATGGAGCACATCGAGGAGGCCGGCATCCACTCCGGCGACTCGGCGTGCGCGCTGCCCCCGATCACCCTCGGCGGGCACGACATCAAGAGGCTGCGGGCCTCCACCGAGGCCATCGCGCGCGGTGTCGGGGTGCGCGGGCTGATCAACATCCAGTTCGCGCTGTCCGGCGACATCCTCTACGTCCTGGAGGCCAACCCGCGCGCCTCCCGTACGGTGCCCTTCACCTCCAAGGCGACCGCCGTGCCGCTGGCCAAGGCCGCCGCCCGGATCTCGCTGGGCGCGACCGTCGCCGAGCTGCGCGAGGAGGGCGTGCTGCCGAAGAACGGCGACGGCGGCACGCTGCCGCTGGACGCGCCGATCTCCGTCAAGGAGGCCGTGCTGCCCTGGAGCCGCTTCCGGGACACCTCCGGGCGCGGCGTCGACACCGTGCTCGGTCCGGAGATGCGCTCCACCGGCGAGGTCATGGGCATCGACTCCGTCTTCGGCACGGCGTACGCCAAGTCGCAGGCGGGGGCGTACGGACCGCTGCCGACCAAGGGCCGCGCCTTCATCTCGGTCGCCAACCGGGACAAGCGGTCGATGATCTTCCCGGCCCGTGAGCTGGTCGCCCACGGCTTCGAACTGCTCGCCACCTCCGGCACCGCCGAGGTGCTCAAGCGCAACGGCATCCACGCCACCGTGGTGCGCAAGCAGTCCGACGGCCCCGGGCCGAACGGCGAGAAGACCATCGTCCAGCTCATCCACGACGGCGAGGTCGACCTCATCGTCAACACCCCGTACGGCACCGGCGGTCGCCTCGACGGCTACGAGATCCGTACGGCGGCCGTGGCCCGCTCCGTGCCCTGCCTGACCACGGTCCAGGCCCTGGCCGCGGCGGTCCAGGGAATCGACGCCCTCCACCACGGCGACGTGGGCGTCCGCTCCCTCCAGGAACACGCCGGCTTCCTGACCGCCACCCGCGACTAGCGGCCCCGAGGGGGACACCGGAAACGGTGTCCCCCTCTTCACGAGGACCGCGCTTCACGAGGACCACGAGGACCCCGAGGACCCAGTGATCTACAAACTCTTCTTCCGTCTGGTGTTCCAGCGGATGGATCCGGAGCAGGCCCACCACCTGGCCTTCCGCTGGATCCGGCTCGCCGTCCGCATCCCGGTGCTGCGCACGTTCGCCGCGGCCGTGCTCGCCCCCCGTCACAAGGAGCTGCGCACCGAGGCCCTCGGACTGCGGATGCACGGCCCGTTCGGGCTCGCCGCCGGCTTCGACAAGAACGCCGTCGCGATCGACGGGATGTCGATGCTGGGCTTCGACCACGTGGAGATCGGCACGGTGACGGGGGAACCGCAGCCCGGCAACCCGAAGAAGCGGCTGTTCCGGCTGGTCGCCGACCGTGCGCTCATCAACCGCATGGGCTTCAACAACGAGGGCTCGCTCGCCGTCGCGGCACGCCTGGCCTCCCGTACGCCCGTGTTCAGGACCGTGGTGGGCGTCAACATCGGCAAGACCAAGGTCGTCCCGGAGGAGGAGGCCGTCGGCGACTACGTCAAGTCCACCGAGCGGCTGGCCCCGTACGCCGACTACCTGGTCGTCAACGTCTCCTCGCCGAACACCCCCGGCCTGCGCGACCTGCAGGCCACCGAGGCGCTGCGCCCGCTGCTGACCGCCGTGCGCGAGGCCGCCGACCGGGTCGTGCCGGAACGCCGGGTGCCGCTGCTGGTGAAGATCGCGCCGGACCTCGCCGACGAGGACGTCGACGCCGTCGCCGACCTGGCCGTGGAGCTCGGCCTGGACGGGATCATCGCCACCAACACCACCATCGCGCGCGAGGGACTCGGTCTGACCTCCGCGCCCTCGCTGGTCAAGGAGGCCGGCGGGCTCTCCGGCGCGCCCCTGAAGGCCCGCTCCCTCCAGGTGCTGCGCCGCCTCTACGCGCGCGTGGGGGACCGCGTCACGCTGGTCGGCGTGGGCGGCATCGAGACCGCCGAGGACGCCTGGCAGCGCATCCTGGCCGGCGCCACGCTGGTCCAGGGCTACAGCGCCTTCGTCTACCGGGGCCCCTTCTGGGGCCGCGCCCTCCACAAGGGGCTCGCCGCGCGGCTGCGCGACAGCCCGTACGCCACCCTCGCCGACGCGGTCGGCGCCGATGTGAAGAAGGCAGGAACGACGGCATGAGCCCGATCGAACCCTTCGGCGCGCGTCTGCGCCGTGCGATGGACGAGCGCGGCCCGCTGTGCGTGGGCATCGACCCGCACGCGTCCCTGCTCGCCGAGTGGGGCCTGACCGACGACGTGGCCGGCCTGGAGCGGTTCAGCCGCACGGTGGTGGAGGCGGTCGCCGACCGGGTCGCCGCCCTGAAGCCGCAGAGCGCCTTCTTCGAGCGCTTCGGCTCGCGCGGCGTCGCCGTCCTGGAGAGGACGGTCGAGGAGGCGCGGGCGGCGGGCGCGCTGGTGGTCATGGACGCCAAGCGCGGTGACATCGGCTCGACCATGGCCGCCTACGCCGAGTCGTTCCTGCGCAAGGACGCGCCGCTGTTCTCGGACGCGCTGACCGTCTCGCCCTACCTCGGCTACGGCTCGCTGAGGCCCGCGGTCGACCTGGCGCGGGAGAGCGGCGCGGGCCTGTTCGTGCTGGCGCTGACCTCCAACCCGGAGGGCGCGGAGGTCCAGCACGCCGTACGGCCCGACGGCCGCACCGTGGGCGCGACCGTGCTCGCGCACCTCGCCGAGGAGAACGCCGGGCAGACCCCGCTGGGCTCCTTCGGCGCGGTGGTGGGCGCCACGCTCGGTGACCTGTCGTCGTACGACCTCCAGGTGGGCGGTCCGCTCCTCGCCCCCGGCATCGGCGCCCAGGGAGCGACGCCGGCCGACCTCCCCCGGGTCTTCGGGGCCGCGGTGCGCAACGTGGTCCCGAGCGTCAGCCGGGGTGTTCTTCGTCACGGTCCCGACGTGGTGGCTCTGCGTGACGCCACGGAACGTTTCGTGGAGGACGTCCGGGCCGCGATGACCGCGGGCTGAGGACCGGACGGGCGGTCGGGGACGTGCTTGCGTCTGGATGCGCCCCCGAATCCAGGGCAGTATGTTCTAAATGTCCGACCTGACGGAGGCTGACCAGGACTTTTCCGCTGTTCTCGCTGACTCAGACGCCCTCGACCGCTAGTCTCCGTCGAGTGGGGCACCTCCCACGCCCTCAAGGCAGTGGGGGGAGAACGGGCAAGCGTGTTGCTCGTGGCTCCCCAGGTGTGGGGCGACTAGGTTCCTCACCGGTCCGTATCCGACAGTTCGACATCCGAGGTGACGTAGGCGTGGCTCTTCCGCCCCTTACCCCTGAACAGCGCGCAGCCGCGCTCGAAAAGGCCGCCGCGGCTCGCCGGGAGCGGGCCGAGGTCAAGAATCGACTCAAGCACTCCGGCGCCTCCCTGCACGAGGTCATCAAGCAGGGCCAGGAAAACGACGTCATCGGCAAGATGAAGGTGTCCGCCCTGCTCGAGTCGCTGCCGGGCGTGGGCAAGGTCCGCGCCAAGCAGATCATGGAACGACTCGGCATCTCCGAGAGCCGCCGGGTGCGCGGTCTCGGCTCCAACCAGATCGCCTCCCTGGAGCGCGAGTTCGGCAGCACCGGCTCCTGACCAGGGCCCTGCGGGAGGGAGTCCCGGGCACTCCGGGATTGCTGGAATAATCGCCGCATGGCTGTAACACCCCGGGGGACACCCCCCGTACCCCCGGACGCACGTCCGCGGCTGACCGTGCTCTCCGGCCCCTCGGGGGTCGGCAAGAGCACGGTCGTCGCTCATATGCGCAAGGAACACCCCGAGGTCTGGTTGTCGGTGTCCGCGACGACCCGCAAGCCCCGCCCCGGTGAACAGCACGGCGTCCACTACTTCTTCGTCACCGACGACGAGATGGACAAGCTGATCGCCAACGGCGAGCTGCTGGAGTGGGCCGAGTTCGCGGGCAACCGCTACGGCACGCCGCGCGCCCCCGTGCTGGAGCACCTGGAGGCAGGTGTGCCGGTCCTGCTGGAGATCGACCTCCAGGGGGCGCGGCAGGTCCGCGAGTCCATGCCCGAGGGCCGGCTGGTGTTCCTGGCGCCTCCCTCCTGGGAGGAGCTCGTACGCCGGCTCACCGGGCGGGGAACCGAGCCGCCCGAGGTGATCGAGCGCCGGCTGCGAGCGGCGAAGACCGAGCTCGCGGCCGAGTCGGAGTTCGACGAGACCCTGGTCAACACCTCCGTCGAGGACGTGGCGCGCGAGCTGCTAGCCTTGATGGACGTTGTGTGATCGTGACAGAGGCCGTGGCAGAGACAGTGACAGTCACCGTGACGGTCGCACCGACTGATTCTTTCCCATCCATCGGAAGGTAGAGCGTGTCCTCTTCCATCTCCGCGCCCGAGGGCATCATCAACCCGCCGATCGACGAGCTCCTCGAGGCCACCGACTCGAAGTACAGCCTCGTGATCTACGCGGCCAAGCGGGCCCGCCAGATCAACGCGTACTACTCGCAGCTCGGCGAGGGCCTCCTCGAGTACGTCGGTCCGCTCGTCGACACCCACGTCCACGAGAAGCCGCTCTCCATCGCCCTGCGGGAGATCAACGCGGGTCTGCTGACGTCCGAGGCCATCGAGGGCCCGGGCCAGTAAGTCATATCTGCAGATCGCAGTAGCTTTTTCCACAGGCCCGGCAGGGGGCACCTTCCAGCGTTGGCTGAGGGGAGCGATTGCCGGGCCTGTGGTGTGTCATGGAACGCGTACGCCGACGAGCCGCGGCGCGTGTGTCGAGTGAGGGGAGGCCCGGTGAGCAAGCCCAAGGTCGTTCTGGGGGTCAGTGGCGGCATCGCCGCGTACAAGGCGTGCGAGCTGTTGCGCAGGCTGACCGAGTCGGGACACGACGTGCGTGTCGTCCCCACGGCCTCCGCCCTGCACTTCGTCGGCGCGGCGACCTGGTCCGCCCTGTCCGGCAACCCCGTCTCCACCGAGGTCTGGGACGAGGTGCACGAGGTCCCGCACGTGCGCATCGGCCAGCAGGCCGACCTGGTCGTCGTGGCCCCGGCCACGGCGGACACGCTGGCCAGGGCCGCCCACGGCCTCGCCGACGACCTTCTGACGAACACCCTGCTCACCGCTCGCTGCCCGGTGGTCTTCGCGCCCGCCATGCACACGGAGATGTGGGAGCACCCGGCCACCCAGGAGAACGTGGCGACGCTGCGCCGCCGCGGCGCGGTCGTCGTCGAACCGGCGGTCGGCCGGCTGACCGGCGCCGACACCGGCAAGGGCCGGCTGCCCGATCCGGCGGAGATCTTCGAGGTCTGCCGCCGCGTCCTCGCCCGGGGCGCGAGCGAGCCCGATCTCGCCGGCCGGCACGTCGTCGTCAGTGCCGGCGGCACCCGCGAGCCCCTGGACCCCGTCCGCTTCCTCGGCAACCGCTCCTCGGGCAAGCAGGGCTACGCCCTCGCGCGCACCGCGGCGGCCCGGGGCGCCCGGGTCACGCTGGTCGCCGCGAACACCCACCTGCCGGACCCGGCGGGCGTGGACGTCGTCCGGGTCGGTACGGCCGTGCAGCTGCGGGAGGCCGTGCTGAAGGCGGCCGCGGACGCCGACGCGGTGGTCATGGCCGCCGCCGTCGCCGACTTCCGCCCCGCGAGCTACGCGGCCGGCAAGATCAAGAAGAAGGACGACCAGGAGCCCGAGCCCATCGCCCTGGTGCGCAATCCGGACGTCCTCGCGGAGATATCGGCCGACCGGGCGAGGTCCGGACAGGTGATCGTGGGCTTCGCCGCCGAGACCGACGACGTCCTCGCCAACGGCCGCAGGAAGCTCGCGCGCAAGGGCTGCGACCTGCTCGTGGTCAACGAGGTGGGGGAGCGTAAGACCTTCGGCGCGGAGGAGACCGAGGCCGTGGTGCTGGCCGCCGACGGCGGCGAAACCCCTGTTCCGCACGGCCCGAAGGAGGCCCTGGCCGAGACCGTGTGGGACCTCGTGGCCGCCCGGCTGGGCTGAGTGCCTCCTGTGGCCCCACGGCCTTCCGGAAAACCTCTCGGCCGGCGTGTGAGGGCCCTGGCCAAGGTCACCGGGCTTTGGGCAGAATGCCCGTGCCGCAGCTCACAGCGCTCCCGAGAGGCGAGACAGGTGGGGCAGCGGCCGAGCGCGACCGATAAACTGTTCGCGGACGACGCCGGGCGCAGCCCCCCGTGTCGTCCACCAATGATCAGCCAGCAGCCGCTGCAACCCCAGGGAGCGTTGTGTCCCGTCGCCTGTTCACCTCGGAGTCCGTGACCGAGGGTCACCCCGACAAGATCGCTGACCAGATCAGCGACTCCATTCTCGACGCGCTGCTGCGCGAGGACCCGACCTCCCGGGTCGCCGTGGAGACACTGATCACCACCGGCCTGGTGCACGTGGCGGGTGAGGTCACGACCAAGGCCTACGCGGACATCGCGACCCTGGTCCGCAACAAGATCCTCGAGATCGGCTACGACTCCTCCAAGAAGGGCTTCGACGGCGCCTCCTGCGGTGTGTCGGTGTCGATCGGCGCGCAGTCCCCGGACATCGCGCAGGGTGTCGACGCGGCGTACGAGTCCCGGGTGGAGGGGGACGAGGACGAGCTGGACCGGCAGGGCGCGGGCGACCAGGGCCTGATGTTCGGCTACGCCTCCGACGAGACGCCGACGCTGATGCCGCTGCCGGTCTTCCTGGCGCACCGGCTGTCCAAGCGGCTGTCGGACGTGCGCAAGAACGGCACCATTCCCTACCTGCGCCCCGACGGCAAGACGCAGGTCACCATCGAGTACGACGGCGACAAGGCGGTCCGCCTGGACACGGTGGTCGTCTCCTCGCAGCACGCGAGCGACATCGACCTGGAATCGCTGCTGGCGCCCGACATCCGCGAGTTCGTGGTGGAGCCGGAGCTGAAGGTGCTGCTGGACGACGGCATCAAGCTGGAGACCGAGGACTACCGCCTGCTGGTCAACCCCACCGGCCGGTTCGAGATCGGCGGGCCGATGGGTGACGCGGGCCTGACCGGTCGCAAGATCATCATCGACACCTACGGCGGCATGGCCCGCCACGGCGGCGGCGCGTTCTCCGGCAAGGACCCGTCCAAGGTGGACCGCTCGGCGGCGTACGCGATGCGCTGGGTCGCCAAGAACGTGGTCGCGGCGGGTCTGGCCTCGCGCTGCGAGGTGCAGGTGGCGTACGCGATCGGCAAGGCCGAGCCGGTGGGTCTGTTCGTGGAGACCTTCGGCACGCACAAGGTGGAGCCGGAGAAGATCGAGAAGGCGATCGACGAGGTCTTCGACCTGCGTCCGGCCGCCATCATCCGCGACCTCGACCTGCTCCGTCCGATCTACGCCCAGACCGCGGCCTACGGCCACTTCGGCCGCGAGCTGCCCGACTTCACCTGGGAGCGCACCGACCGCGTGGACGCGCTGCGCGAGGCGGCGGGGCTGTAAGACCGGTACGCCGCGAGGACCGAGCGAGGCCCGGACCCCACGGGGGTCCGGGCCTCGGCGCATGCCAGGGCCGCGGGGCCGTGGAGGCCCGAGCGCCGTCGGTTGTCAGTCCCGTTTGGTAGGAATGCAAGCGTGAGCAGCGAGAACGGTACGGGGCACGGCGGGGCCGAAGGAGCGCCGCCGGAGCAGCTCGCGCTCATCCGGGAGAGCGTGCGCAAGGCCAGGGAACCCCGGGCCAAGCCGCGGACCTGGCGGGGGGTCGCGCTCGCCGAGGAGCTGCCCGTGGCGCGGGTGCTGGTCGACAAGGGCGTGCTGCACCTCGACCGGTACTTCGACTACGCCGTGCCGGCCGAGCTGGACGCCGACGCGCAGCCCGGTGTGCGGGTGCGGGTGCGTTTCGGGGC
This sequence comes from Streptomyces sp. NTH33, assembly GCF_003236365.1. Taxonomy (GTDB): domain Bacteria; phylum Actinomycetota; class Actinomycetes; order Streptomycetales; family Streptomycetaceae; genus Streptomyces. Next base: position 1,758 of record NZ_POTZ01000134.1, on the reverse strand, counting down.
CGGACGGCACCGGGTGCGGGAGGGGCGGCGCGAGGGCGGCGGGCTCATCGGCGGGTACCTGATCGAGCGCCGGGCCGAGTCGGACTACTCCGGGCCGCTGGCCGCGCTCGCCCAGGTCGTGTCGCCCGAGCCCGTGCTCAGCGAGGAGCTGCTGGGCCTCGCGCGGGCCGTCGCCGACCGGTACGCGGGCGGCGTCGCCGACGTCCTGCAGCTCGCCGTGCCACCGCGCAGCGCCCGGGCCGAGCAACGGCCCTCGCCCGCACCGCTGCCGCCTCCGTCCGCGCCCGACGCGGGCTCCTGGACCCGGTACGAGCGGGGGCCGGCCTTCCTGGAGGCGCTGGCCGGGGGCGGCTCGCCGCGTGCCGTGTGGAACGCGCTGCCCGGGCCCGAGTGGAGCGAGGAGCTGGCCCGCGCGGTCGCCGCCGCGCTGTCCTCGGGACGGGGCGCGCTCGTGGTCGTACCGGACGGGAGGGCCGCCGCCCGGGTGGACGCCGCGCTGACCGCCGTCCTGGGCGAGGGACGGCATGCCCTGCTCACCGCCGAGGCGGGGCCCGAGAAGCGGTACCGGCAGTGGCTGGCGGTGCGCAGGGGCTCCGTGCGGGCCGTGGTGGGGACGCGGGCGGCCATGTTCGCGCCGGTGCGGGACCTCGGGCTGGTGGCGCTCTGGGACGACGGGGACGACAGCCACAGTGAGCAGCACGCGCCGCAGCCGCACGCTCGCGAGGTGCTGCTGTTGCGCGCCGCGCAGGACAAGTGCGGCTTTCTGCTGGGTAGTTGGGGCTGCACGGTGGAGGCGGCACAGCTCGTCGAGAGCGGCTGGGCGGGGCCGCTGGTCGCGGCGCGGCAGCAGGTGCGGCGGGTGGCTCCGCTCGTGCGCACCGTGAGCGACGGCGATCTCGCGCGCGACGAGGCCGCCCGGGCCGCGCGGCTGCCGTCGCTCGCCTGGCAGGCGGTCAGGGAAGGGCTGCGGCACGGGCCCGTGCTGGTGCAGGTGCCCCGCCGGGGCTACGTGCCGCGGATGGCCTGTGCGCGGTGCCGGGAGCCCGCGCGCTGCCGGCACTGCGCCGGCCCCCTGCAGGCACAGGACGCCGGGGTGCCGCGGTGCGGATGGTGCGGGCGCGAGGAAGCCGCCTGGCACTGTCCGGAGTGCGGCGCGTTCCGGTTGCGCGCCCAGGTCGTCGGGGCCCGGCGGACCGCCGAGGAACTGGGGCGGGCCTTCCCCGCCGTGCCGGTGCGGACCTCGGGGCGCGAGCACGTGCTGGACACGGTGCCGGGAACGCCCGCGCTCGTGGTGAGCACACCGGGCGCCGAGCCGGTCGCCGAGGGCGGGTACGCGGCCGCGCTGTTGCTGGACGGCTGGGCCATGCTCTCACGGCCCGACCTGCGGGCGGGGGAGGACGCGCTGCGGCGCTGGATCGCGGCCGCCGCGCTGGTGCGGCCGCAGGAGGCGGGCGGCACCGTGGTCGTCGTCGCCGAGCCGACGCTGCGGCCCGTGCAGGCCCTGGTGCGGTGGGACCCCGTCGGCCACGCGGTACGGGAGCTGGCCGAACGCGCGGAGCTGGGTTTCCCGCCGGTGTCCCGTATGGCGGCCGTGTCCGGCCCGGAGGAGGCGGTGACCGGCTTCCTCCCGACCATCGGACTACCCCGCGAGGCCGAGGTGCTGGGCCCCGTCCCGCTCCCGGTCACACCCCCTGGCAGCCCTCGCCGCTCGGGCGCGCCCCCACCCGGTGAGCACTGGGCCCGCGCCCTGATCCGTGT
>NZ_POTZ01000133.1 GCF_003236365.1 Streptomyces sp. NTH33 | reverse complement strand
GCCGAGATGATCACCATCAAGCGCTACCTGGACCGGCTCGCCGGGCCCGCCCCGTTCGTCTTCTGCGTCTTCAACAACCAGGACCTCAACCAGGTCACCTGGGAGCAGCGCGCCATGGCCGGGGACCCCAAGTACCCCGGCTCCCAGCACATCCCCGACATCCCTTACGCCGCCTACGCCGACCTCATCGGTCTGAAGGGCGTGTACTGCGACAAGCCGAAGAAGGTCGGCGCCGCCTGGGACGAGGCCCTGGCCTCCGACAAGCCCGTGGTGCTGGAGTTCAAGGTCGACCGCGAGATCGCGCCCATCCCGCCGCACATCATGACGACCCAGGCCAAGAAGGCCGCCAAGGCGGCCGTGCACGACCCCGAGCGGGTCGGCATCGCGGCCAAGGGGGCGCGTCAGAAACTCACCGAGATCGTGGAGCACCTTCCCGGACGCCACTGACGAGGACCGACCGGTTCGACCCGGCTCGCAAAGGAGAGCGGAGACCCGATGGCCAAGGCAACACGCCGTATGGCGCGTGACGTGCCGACCAAGACCCGCCCGGAGATCCCCGGGCCTCCGCGGGCACGGCAGACCCTCGACGTCGGCGGGCTGGAACGCGCGCTGCGCAAGGCCGTCGAGGGCGAGGTCCGCTTCGACACCGGCAGCCAGGGCCTGTACGCCCACGACGCCTCCAACTTCCGCCAGGTGCCGATCGGCGTCGTCGTGCCGCGCACGCTCGACGACGTCGTCGCGGTCCACAGGATCTGCCACCGCTTCGGCGCGCCGATCCTCAACCGCGGCGGCGGCACCAGCCTGTCCGGCGAAACGGTCAACGAGGCCGTTGTCATCGACCACTCCAAGTACCTGACCCGCATCGGTGAGATCGACCCCGGCCGGCGCCTGGTCACGTGCGAGCCCGGCGTCATCAACGAGGAACTCAACCGGCACACCGGCCGGTACAACCTGGTGTTCGGCCCCGACCCCTCCTCCCACTCCCGGTGCGTGATCGGCGGGAACATCGGCAACAACTCCTGCGGCATCCACTCGGTGCAGTCACAGCTGTACGGCCCCGGCCCGCGCACCAGCGACAACGTGCACGCCCTGGAGATCGTCACCTACGACGGGGCGCGGTTCTGGGTGGGCGTGAACGAGGAGAAGAACCTCGACGAGATCATCGCCGAGGGCGGCCGCAAGGGCGAGATCTACGCCGCGTTGCGCGACCTGCGCGACAAGTACGCCGACGCCATCCGGGCCGGTTTCCACTCGGTGGAGCAGGTACCGCGCCGCGTCTCCGGCTACAACCTCGACGAACTGCTGCCGGAACGCGGCTTCAACGTCGCCCGTGCCCTCGTCGGGACCGAGAGCACCTGCGCCACCGCGCTGCGGGCCGTCCTCATGCTCACCCCTGCCCTGCTGCAGCGCACCACGGTGGTGGTGGAGTACGGCGACCTGGCGGACGCCGCCGAGCACTGCATGGAGATCATCGAGCGGTTCCGGCCCATCGGCCTGGAGGCCCTGGACGACCAGCTGATCCGGGACCAGCAGCTGAAGAACATGAACGTCGAGGACATCCAGGAGCTGCCCCACGCGGAGGGCGGGGCCTGGCTGGTCGTCCAGTTCGGCGCCGAGACCACCGAGGAGTCCGTCGCGCAGGCCCAGCGCTTCACGCGATGGCTCACCGACGACAAGGGATACGAGCGGGACCGTATCCGCATCGCCAGGAGCAAGCAGGAGGGTGGCACCAGCGAGCACCTGTGGGCGATCCGCGAGAGCGGCCTGGGATCGACCGCGTTCCCGCCCGACGGCAAGGACCACTGGCCGGGCTGGGAGGACTCCGCGGTCCCGCCGGACCGCACCGGTGAGTACGTGCGCAAACTGCGCAAGGTCATGGACAAGCACGGCATCACCGGCGCCATGTACGGCCACTTCGGCCAGGGATGCATCCACTGCCGCCTCAGCTTCGACCTGCGCACGGCCGACGGGATCGCCACCTACCGGGCGTTCATGGAGGAGGCCGCCGACCTGTGCGTGGGCCTGGGAGGCTCGGTGTCCGGGGAACACGGCGACGGTCAGCAGCGCGGTGAGCTGCTGGAGAAGCAGTATGGCCCCGAACTCCTGCAGGCCATGCGGGAGTTCAAGGAGATCTGGGACCCGCGGTGGAAGATGAACCCGGGCAAGGTCGTCGACGCCTACCGGATGGACGAGAACCTCAAGCTCGGCACCGACTACAACCCGCCCCGCCCCCCGCTCAAATTCGCCTACCCGGAGGACGGCGGCGACTTCGCCCACGCCACTCTGAGGTGCGTAGGCGTCGGCAAGTGCCGCGTCCCGCAGGCCGAGACGACCATGTGCCCCAGCTACCAGGTGACCCGCGAGGAGAAACACACCACCCGGGGCCGGGCCCGGCTGCTGTTCGAAATGCTCAGGGGTGAGGTCATCACCGACGGCTGGCAGTCCAAAGAGGTGTTCGACGCCCTCGACCTCTGCCTGGCCTGCAAGGGCTGCACCAACGACTGCCCCGTCAACGTCGACATGCCCACCTACAAGGCAGAGTTCCTCTACCACCACTACCAGTCGCCGCGCCGGTGGCGCCCGCGATACGCCTATGCCTTCGGCTTCATCGACCAGGCCGCCAGGGTCGCCTCGCGCATGCCGGAGCTGGCCAACCTCGTCACGCACACTCCCGGACTTTCCCGGATCGCCAAGCTGGTCGCCGGCATCGACCGCCGTCGCCCCCTGCCCCGCTTCGCTCCCATGACGCTGCAGGAGTGGTTCGCCCGGCGTGGCGGCACCGCCAATCCGACCGGTCGGCCCGTCGTGCTCTTCCCGGACACTTTCAACAACCACTTCCACACCCATGTCGGTGTGGCCTGTGTCGAGGCGATCGAGGCCGCAGGCTGGCAGGTCGTCATGCCCGAACAGCACATCTGCTGCGGACGGCCCCTGTACGACTACGGCTTCCTGGACACCGCCGAACGCTATCTGCACCGGGTGCTCGACATCCTGCGGCCGCATCTGCGCGCCGGTACGCCGATCGTCGGCATGGAGCCCAGCTGTCTGGCCGTCTTCAAGGACGAGCTGCCCAAACTGCTGCCGCACGACGACGATGCCAAACGGCTGGTCAAGAACGCCCACCACTTCCCCGAGTTTTTCCAGACCTCCGGGATCAAGCCCCCCGAGCTGGAGGGCAGGGCACTGCTGTGGGGCCACTGCCACCACCGCGCCACCGGCGGCATGAGCCCCGAGCAGGGCCTGCTGGAGAAAATGGGCCTGAAGGTGCGGAACCTGCAGGGCGGGTGCTGCGGCCTTGCCGGATCCTGGGGCTTCGAGTCCGGGAAGTACGAGATCTCCATGGACTGCGGGGAACAGGCTCTGCTGCCCGCGGTCCGCGGAGCCGAGGACGACTGCCTGGTGGTGGCGGACGGCTTCTCCTGCAAGACGCAGATCAAGGATGCGGGTACCGGGCGGCAGGCCCTGCATGTCGCCGAAGTGATGAAGCTGGCCCGGGAGAAGGACGGTCGGGTCGACTCCCGACTGCCGGAGTGCGAAGCCGGGTCCCGGCCGGCGCCGCCGCTGTGGGAACGTGCCCTGCGGATTTCGGCCGCTGTCGCTCTGGCAGCGGGTGCCATGGTACTCGGGGGTCGTGCGGTGCGCCGCTGAGCGAGAACCGGTCGCCCGGTCGGCACCGGAGGCGGTTCGAGCAGTCCGTTCTCGAGCATGCGGAGAAGGAGGAGAGCGAGGAGTTTCCGGCGGTACGCGCCGGATGCCCCGAGGACCAGTTGCAGAAAATGGGCCGGCGGTTGTTGTCGGTGGAGAAGATGGCCCCGACCCACCCGCATCCCATGGCGGCCGGGTCTCCCAAGGCGCAATGGATGACCGGCCCCTTCGCCGCCATGGTGGATCGGGCCAAGGACGCGCTCAGCAAGACCTGACGCTTCTGCCTCGGCTCTCGCCGAGGACCGAGGAGCATCCGGCCGCAGGTCGTGTGACGGCGCGCCCTGTGGCCGGCCCACATCCGGGCCCGCTCACCCGACGCGTCGCTCCGTCATGCCCTGCGACGAGGGCCGTCACCGCAGAGTCAGCGCCCAGCTCGCCCCCAGGGCGGCCAGTCCCGTCACGAACCACAGACTGTAGTCACCCACCGCGCCGTCGTGGACCCCCTTCAGGCGGCCGTTCCGGGCGCGCGTGCTGCGGGCACCCGTGTCAGTCTCGAAGAGAGCACCAAGTGCGTTGAACCGAGCGCATCGAGCGGCAGAAGGCGAGCACGGCGTGGCGGTGTCCGGCAGGCAGCGAGAGTCGGCGCGCGGTGAGCGGATCGCGACCGCATTCGACAAACGGCTGCCGTTGTCCTCGGCGGGCAAGGAGTTCCTGCGCAAGGCCTTCCCCGACCACTGGTCGTTCCTGCTGGGCGAGATCGCCCTGTACAGCTTCGTGAACCTGGTCCTGACGGGCGTCTTCCTGACCTTCTTCTTCCACCCCGACATGACCGAGCAGCCCTACACCGGCTCCTACCTGCCGCTGCAGGGCCTCATGGCGTCCGAGGCCTACTCGTCGGCGCTGCACATCACCTTCGACATCCGCGGCGGTCTGCTGGTCCGCCAGATGCACCACTGGGCCGCCCTGGTGTTCGTCGCCGCGATCGGCATCCACATGCTGCGGATCTTCTTCACCGGGGCCTTCCGCCGGCCCAGGGAAGTGAACTGGACGATCGGCGTCACCCTGTTCTGGCTCGCCATCCTGGAGGGCTTCTGCGGCTACTCGCTGCCCGACGACCTGCTGTCCGGCACGGGCCTGCGCACAGCCCAGGGGATCGTGCTGTCGGTCCCCATCGTCGGCACCTACCTGCAGTTCTTCATCTTCGGCGGCCAGTACCCCGGACACGAGATCATCCCGCGCATGTACGCGGCCCACATCCTGCTGATCCCGGGACTGCTCATCGGGCTCATCACGGTGCACCTGTTCTTCGTCATCTACCACAAGCACACCCAGTGGGCGAAGCCAGGCCGCACCAACAGCAACGTGATCGGCAAGCCCATGGTCCCCCAGTACACGGCGAAGTCCATCGGCCTGTTCTTCGCCGTGGCGGGGGTTCTGGCATTGATGAGCGCGCTCATGCAGATCAACCCGATCTGGCTCTTCGGGCCCTACCGCGCCGACCATGTCTCCATCGACGCCCAGCCCGACTGGTACCTGGGTTTCCTGGAAGGCTCCCTGCGTCTGATGCCCGGATGGGAGTGGAACTTCGCCGGGTACACCGTCCAGTGGGGCGTCTTCCTGCCCGCGGTGGTCCTCCCCGTGCTCCTGTTCCTCATCCTGTACGCCTATCCGTTCTTCGAACGGTGGGTCACCGGGCCCGGGCCGGAACAGCACCTGTGCGACCGGCCGCGCAACCAGCCCACCCGCACCGCCCTCGGTGTCGCGGGCATCTCGGCCTTCGCCGTCCTGATCGCAGCGGGCGGACAGGACGTCCACGCCTATGTCTTCAAGCTGCCGTTCGAGGTGCTGACGTACACCTTCCGCGTGTCCTTCGTGGTCGTGCCCATCCTCGCCTACCACATCACCAAACGGGCATGCCTGGGACTGCAGGCCGCCGACCGGCGGCGACTGCTCGACGGCATGGCCACCGCGGAGGTGCGCCGCACCCCCGACGGCGGCTACCAGGAAGCACGGACCCTCCCTTCCAAGGAGGAGGCGTACCGCATCCTCGTGCGCGATGAACCCCGCCCCCGCGCGTACGGCACAGAGGCCTGGCGCTGGTTCCGCAAACACCGCATCCGCAACGCCCTCAGCCGCTTGTACTACGCCAAACGGATCGAGATGCCGGTCACCGCATGGCAGCGACGGCAGATCGACACCGTGCGTGCGGGACCGGGTGAAAAAGAGGAGTCGGAGGAGGAGTGAGCAGGGCGCCGACGGCTTGGGCAACGGCGGCGTGGGGAGGTCCGCGTGTCGCGGCTGCCGGGTTTCGGCCGTCACCGGCTCCGTGGGTGTTGGTCAGCCGCGCAGTGCCGCGGCGGCGATCGCCGCCGCGGCGGCGGTTCCGATGCCCGCGAGGATGGCGCGGCGGTGCCGGGACATCCACAGCATCGGGTCGGAGCCGTGCGCCTGGTCGTCGAAGGCGCCGTGCGCGCCCGGGTCGTGGTCGGCGTCGGCGGGCCGGTCGAGGTTCGGCTCGTAGCGGGGAGCGTCCTTGCCGGTCTGCTGGCTCTTGACGCCGGTGCGTCCGAGGTACAGGTCCAGGAGTTTGGGGGCGAGCCTCTCGCCCAGGACGGTGGCGGCGGTGGACAGTCCCACCCACATGTTGCGCCGGGGGTGCTCGGCCAGGAACACGATCCCGCGCGCGGCCAGTTCGGGCTGGAAGATCGGAGGCACCGGCATCGGGTGTCGGGGCATCCTGTTGAGGTTCCAGTCGAACTGGGGCGTGTTGAGTCCCGGAAGCTGGATCATGCAGATCCTGACGCCGCTCTTCTCGTGGGCGAGCTCGGTCATCACCGACTCGGTGAACCCCTTGACGGCGTGCTTGGCCCCGCAGTAGGCGGACTGGAGGGGGATGGAGCGGTAGGCCATGGCGGAGCCGACGTTGACGACCACGCCCCGGTTCCGCGGTCGCATCCGCTCCAGGGCGGCCCGGGTCCCGTTCACCTGGCCCAGGTAGGTGACCTCCGTCATCCTGCGGTACTCCTGCGGTGAGGTGTCCCAGAAGAAGGCGAGTGATCCGGTGAAGGCGGCGTTGACCCACACGTCGATGCCACCGAGTTCTCGTTCGGCCTGTTCGGCCGCCCGGCGCACGGCGTCGTGGTCGGCCACGTCGGTGGCGATTCCGAGGGTTCGCCGCCCGCGTCCTCGACGTCCCGGACCGCCGCGTCCAGGCCCGACCGGCCGCGGGCCAGGACGGCCACGTCATAGCCGTGCGCGGCGAACTCCCGGACCGCGGCCCGTCCCACGCCCGCGGTGCCCCCGGTCACCACGGCCACCTTGCGCCCCGTTGCTGACGCCATCTCCATCAGCTCCTCACCCTGGGTCGTCCTCGGCCTGCTCGGAAGCGGACCACCGGGCAACCCTGAGTACCCGGACCTCCGGACACGGAAAACCGGCCGGCGTCCGATTCGTTCCGGCCGGAGGAGTGAACCGGCTCGGCCGACCTCCTGACCGGCGCCGCCGCCGCGGGTGGAGCCGCTTCGCGGCGGGTAACCAGCAGCGATGACTCCCCACCGCACCGACGGCTTCCTCCCGCTCCGCGACTACGCCCTGATCGGCGACATGCGTGGCGCCGCCCTGGTGGCCGCCGACGGCTGTGTCGACTGGTTCGCCGCGGCAGCCATGGACGCCGCCCCGCTGTGCGCCGCCCTCCTCGACCCGGGCGCCGGCGGACGGATCACGCTGGCTCCCACCGTCCCGTACCAGGTCAGCCGTCGCTATCTGCCGGGAACCTTGGTGCTGGAGACGACATACACCACAGCGCAGGGAACGGTCCGTGTCACGGACGCCCTCAATCTCGGTGCACTGGGACTCCTGCCGTGGACCGAGCTGGCACGGCTGGTGACGGTGGAGGACGGGGAGGTCCCCCTCGCATGGTCCGTCCAGCCCGGCCACCGCCTGACCCCCGGTTCGCGGCCGTGGAGCCGCCGGGAGGCGGGCACGCCCGTGCTCGTCGCGGGTGATCAGTACATCGCCGTGGTGGCCGACGGCATCGGAGATCTTTCCTCGCGGGAACGCGCCCTCTGCGGCCTCGGCACCGTGCGGGCCGGTCGGCCGGGGGTGTTGGCCGTGCTGGCCACCGAGGGCGAGCCCCTGCACCTGCCCTCACCGCACGAGATCCGGGACCGGCTCGACGACACCGTCGCCACCTGGCGGCGCTGGTCGCAGCACATCCGGTACAAGGGGCCGTGGCGCGACAGTGTCCTGCGCAGCGCGCTGACGCTGAAGGCGTTGACCTTCCAGCCCACCGGAGCGATCGTCGGCGCGGCGACCACATCGCTGCCCGAGAGGATCGGCGGGGACCGGAACTTCGACTACCGCTTCTCCTGGATCCGTGACAGCTCGTACTCACTCGACGCCATGGGCCGCCTCGGCCTGTCGGAAGAGCTGCACGCCGGCCTGTCCTGGCTGCTCGGGGCGGCGGCCCGGACCGCCCCGGACCTGAGGCCCTTCTTCACCCTGCGCTCGGAGCCCGCATCCGCACGGATGGAGGCCGTCCCCGGAGTGCCGGGCTACCGGCACTCGCCACCCGTCCACGTCGGCAATTCGGCGGCTGCCCAGTGCCAGACCGGCTCCTACGGTGACCTGCTCGACGCCGTGTGGCGCTACACGCTCAACGACGGGCGGCTGGACACGTCCACCGGCCACATGGTGGGCGCACTGGCCGACCGGGTCTGCGATCTGTGGCGAACGCCCGACTCGGGATTCTGGGAGCTCGACGACCCGCAGCACTACACCAGCTCCAAGATCGGTTGCTGGCTGGCGCTGGACCGGGCCGTACGCCTGAGCGAGGCCGGGCAGCTGAGCAGCCCGCGCTCGGCCCGCTGGCGGCTGGAGCGCGCGGACCTGCGCTCCTGGATCGACCAGCACTGCTGGTCTCCGGCCAAGCAGTGCTACACCTTTCACGCCGGCACCACCGAACTGGACGCTGCTGTCCTCCTCGCCGCGCGGACCGGATTCTGCCAGGGGGACGATCCCCGCCTGCACACCACGGTCGAGGCGGTCCGGGCCGAACTCGGTGCCCAGGGCCCGCTGCTGTACCGCTACAGCGGCCAGCGCGAGAAGGAGGGCGCGTTCCTGGCCTGCTCGTTCTGGCTCGTGGAAGCCCTCACCCATGCCGGCCGGACCGACGAGGCCGCCACTTTGCTGGACAGTCTCGTCGCTCTGGCCAACGACGTCGGCCTGTACACCGAGCAGGTGGACCCTGTCGGCGACGAGTTGCTGGGCAATCTCCCGCAGGCCCTCACGCACCTGACACTCATCGGGGCGGCCGACGCCCTGACCACCGCAATGGCAGGCCGGTAGCCGACGAGCGCGGCCTCCGGGGTTGCTGGTCTGCGTCCGCGCCCAGACATCCTGCCGGGTGACTCCGGCGCAGCGCAGTGACGACGCCGACTGCCTGTTATGTACCAAGAGTGTCGGACCCTCGGGCCCGGCTGCCGGTGACCGGCATGTCCGACGCTGCGCGGCTCCTTACAGGGGCGCATCGGAGAGCGGTTCCCCAAGTCATGAGGGGTGTGCGGCGAAGGCGGCCCGCTCGTCGTTTGTCTCTCACTCTTCGCGTGGCATCGTGCCGTCGGTCACCCAGCCGAGGGGATGTGTTTCCAGGACGTCCGCCGTGGGAGCCGGGGGCTCTCCACCCGCCTGGTTGAAGGCGGCCAGGGCCTCGATGAGCGCCAGTCGCTGCGTCGGGCTCAGGCGTTCGACGATCGTGGCGATCCCTGCACGGCGACGGGCGGTGACGTCCTCGACGGTGCGCCGCCCTTCCTCGGTGAGTTGCAGCAGGGTCTCGCGGCGGCTGTCGGGGTTGGGCTGCCGGTCGGCGAGCCCGGCTGCGATCAGCCGGTCCACCATGCGCATGGCCGTGGACGGTGCCACCTGAAGCAAGTCGGCGAGTGCAACCAGCTTGGTCGCACCACGGGTGGACAGGACCACCAACATCCGGAACTGCGGCAGCGTCACCCTCTCCTCGACCGCCGCGAGGGACCGGGCGGAGACCGCCACCAGCAGCCGGGAGGCGGTCAGCACCGCACGGGTGACCGCATCGACGTCGTCCGTGGCCCACGCAGGGGTCTTGCGTTCCGGCATGTGTCCTTTCTATCGCGAACGAAGTCACTGCTTACTCATCCGATGGGAACAGACTTTCCCCACCCACGATCGTGCTGGCAGAGCGGGACACCGCCCTGCCGATGGCCGTCGCCAACCGGTGAGCACCGGACGGCCTCAGGACTGGCCGCCGGTCTCCTGGTGGGCCCTGCGGCAGGCCACCGGTTCGACGTGGCGGCGGAGCGTGCCGTACGACAAAAGGTGATCGTTCGTTTCACAGCTTCTTCACCTGGTGACTTCAAGGGGCGAACCAGACAGAACGGCTCTTGCGAGGCGGTGGTTGGGTGCTTACTCCCCGTGAGCGCAACGCTCCTGTGCCTCCCTCAACCGCGCAGAGGCCCATGTACCCTTCAGCCGCTCTCACCCAGCCCCCGGACGACGGCCCCGCTGAACGCGAAGTCTCCTCGGACCGGCTCGACGCACTGATGCGCGATGTCGCGGAACTGCCCCCGGGGCCGCGGCGCACGGCCCTTCGGGAAAAGGCCATTCATCTCTTGCTGCCGCTCGCGCGCCGGGTGGCACGCCGGTTCCGCAACCGCGGAGAGGATCTCGACGACCTCGTCCAGGTCGCCTCGCTCGGCCTGATCAAGGCCGTCGACGGATATGACCCCACGCTCGGACACGCCTTCCTGTCCTACGCCGTCCCCACCGTCACCGGTGAGATCAAACAGCACCTGCGCGACCGGGTCGGCGCCGTTCGACTGCCTCGGCCTCTGCACGACGCGCGCGGCCAGATCTTCCAGGCGGTTGAGGAACTCGAACAACGCCTCGGCGGCCGGGCGCCCACGGTTGAGCAGATCGCCGAACACACCGGGCTGGAGCCAGGGCGCGTCCTGGCGACATTGCGCGCGGTGCGGGAATGCAGTCCGCGTTCGCTGGACGCCCCGACGGGCAACGGCGAGGGCTCCTCGCTGGTCTCACTGATCGGCGGGGAGGACCAGTCACTGGGCCTCGTCACCGACGCCGTGGCCCTGGCCTCCCTGGTACGGCGTCTTCCAGCACGTGACCGCCGGGTGCTCTACCTGCGCTTCTACCGAGAGCAGACCCAGCAGCAGATCGCCGGCACGATCGGTGTCTCACAGATGCAGGTCTCTCGCATCCTCACACGGTGCTTCGCCCAACTCCGCGCGGCCCTGCTGGCGACCGGGCCTGCGCCGGTGTCCGACGAGGTGCATCAACCCGCCGCCTGCCGGGCCGCCTCGTCCAGGAAGCGTACGCACGGCTGCCGCCGCCCCTCGGTATCCGCGCAGCCTTCGGCGCCTGCGGCCGATCGCCGCGGCCGTCATCCGGCTGCCGCGCCTTCGCGATCGGGCGCGCGGCCTGCCTGTCGTCCGACGTGCCGCTGCCTGACCCGCGCAGGACGTTTGTCCGACCCCTTCACGGTCACCTGGTCGCATCGACGAGTCACCGCAGGGTCGCGCCCCGAGGAGCGGGACGATGATCATCACCAAGCCCCAGCCGCCGTCCAGCCGCCACGAGCGGCGGTACGCGCGTCTCCGGCGAGCCTGGGACGCCTGTGCGAACCCCGTCCGGCACACGATCGGCCGCGCGGAACAACGGCTCAGTGCGTACACACTTTTCCGGCGCGGCCGCGAGCTGGAACTGATGCACCGGGCGTTGGGCTTCGCCACCCTCTGCCTGGTGACTCTGGCGCCGCTGCTGATCGTGGTCGCCGCGGCCGATCCGCTGGTGCGTGGGGGTTTCGCCTCGTGGCTGGTCGACGGCATGGACCTGACCGGTCGGTCCGCCCGCGTGGTCACCGTCATCATCAGCCCGCCGCGCAAGGTGATCGGCACCACCAGCGTGCTGGGCGGCGTCACGCTCGCCGTGTTCGGTGTGTCCTTCGGGGGCAGCGTGCAGAACGGCTACGAACGGATCTGGAACCTGCCTTCCGGGCCCTGGCACCGCATCTGGCGGCAGGCGACGTGGCTGGTCGTGATGACGGCCTACCTCTACCAGGAGGTGCAGGCCCGGACGGTGCTGCACGGTGTGCAGCGGGTCGCGCTGTCCCTGGGGACCGGTGTGCTGTTCTTCTGGTGGAGCCAGCACTTCCTGCTCGGCGGTCAGGTCCGCCGCCGTGATCTGCTGCCCGGTGCGGTCGCCACCATGGTGGGCATGATGGGCCTGCGGGGGTTCTCCTACTTCGTCTTCACACCGCTCATCGTCACCAACGCGATCAGTTACGGCGCGGTGGGGGTCGTGCTCGTCGTGGAGTCCTGGCTCACGGGTGTCGCCTTCGTGGTCTACGGCGGCGCGCTGTTCGGGCGCTGGTTCCTCGAATGCCACTGGGGCCCACGGGCCCCGAAGGGAAGTTCCAGCCGTGACGTTCCGCGGCCGGGCCGGACCCGCGGAGGCCTTCCCGGCACGCCGGGAGCCGGCCCGCCTGATTGACCGGACGGCCGCCGGGAAACCCGGTGATGCCCCCGTCAAGGAGGTCTCTGTGAGAACCAACCCTGCACCGGCGTCGAACGCCCCGGTGAGCGAGCCCCCATGACGCCCCGGGAAGCATCGAGAACGAGCGGCAGCGTCCTCAATTCCCCTCATACGCACCCGGCTCCTCGCCGGTGGGCTGCTCTTCCTCCTGTCCGCCTTCCTGCACAGCAGGGCCGGCACGCTCTTCGGAAAGGCAGGCAGCTCATGGCCCGAGCACTCCTCAGCAGAGCCGCACGGCGCCGGACGCGTGCGGTGGCCGTGTCCGGGCTCGCCGCCGTCGCCGTCACGGGCGCGCTGGGGGCCGCGTGCAGCGGTCCCCCCGCGGCGAAAAACCCGGAGGCACTGCCGCGGGTCGAGATCCGCTACGCCCAAGCCGTCCTCAAGGCCTTGGACAAGGTCCCCGGCAGCCACCTGCTGTCGGTCGGCCTCGGTGGGCTGTCAGGGCCCCGCCCGGTGTGGCGCACGCGTGTCGCCGCTGACGACGGGACCGTGCGGCTGGTCCGTGTCGGAGCCATCCATGGAGAACTGCTCGGAGTCGGCCCGCCGACCGGGCAGTCGGCCGCCGACAAGGCGCGCGTGGCATCGCTGGTCAAAGAGGTGAAGGTCCTGCCCGAGGATGCGGTCGACAAGGTGAAGCAGCCCGATTTCGGGCAGGTGACCGACGTCCGGCTGGAGAAGGGCACCGGGGGGAAGACCGTCTGGTCCATCACCATCGCGACCGTCCGGCACGGGCTGACGCACAACTATCAGGTGGATGCCGTGACGTCGCAAGTGGTCAGCGAGCGGACGGTCGGCACCATCCCCCCGAGCGCTCCCAACACCGCCGCTCCGGGCACCGCGGGCGCCCCGTCCCCGAACCGCTCGACGTGAGGAGCGTGCCGACATGGTGCCCGTGACCGCCGTCCGCCTCACCTGGGGCACCGCGCTGACGGTGCTCCCGGACGTCGTACTGCGCAGCTGCCCCCGGACCACGCCGAGCCGGGCCGGCCGCGCCGTCGTACGCGCACTGGGTGCCCGCCACCTCGTCCAGGGCCTCGCCACCGCCCGTGGCACGTTGCCCACCGCTTGGGCGGCCGTCCCCGACGCGCTGCACGCCGCGAGCATGGCCGGCCTGGCGCTGCACAGCCGTCGCTGGCGCACCGCCGCGCTGATCGACTGCCTGGTCGCCGGCGCCTTCGCGGTGGGCACGATCCGCAGCACCCGGGCGTCCGCTCCGGCCGCTGCTCACCCGTCACCGGCCGCGCCCGTCCCGTGACGCGGCCATCCGGATGGTCGGCGGGCGGCCTCCGGACGGCCGACAGGGGGCGCCGCACATGTGCCCCCTGGGCGTTACAGGGTCTGCGCAGGCCGTGCGGCGGTCCGGGCGTCTGCCGGTGTGCGACACGGCAGACGCCCGGGGGACCGACCGCTCACTGCCCTGCCCTGGCCCCCGGCATCCCGGCCGGGTAGCCGATCACCCGGATCGCCTGGTGGCCGGGCAGGTTGCCCCGCAGGCTCCATCGGCCCAGCGGGAGAATGACCCGGCCGCCGTAGCTCTGTTCGAGCAGCATCGCGCCGGCGGTGTAGAAGGCCGCGGCGCTCGAGGCGACGAGGACCCAGCCCGCCGCGATGCGGACGCCGGAGAACGCTCCGATCCGGGCGGCGGCGAGCAGCGCGGATCCTGCGGCGAGCAGGATGAGTGTCAGGAACATCCCTATGTTCTGGCCGAGTGCCGCCAGTGCCCCGAACAGGGTGATCACCGCGAGAGCGATCCACCAGAAGGCGGGCCACTGCGGTGGTCCGAACGGACCCGCGCGGCCTGCGGGCCGTCCGGGCTGTTCGCGGAGGAGTACGACGTGCGTCAGCGCCAGTTGCGCGGCAACCTGCCCCAGGCCTTCGTCCACGCGCTCCTGCTGGAGTGCGCGGTCCGTCTCAACGGCGCTTCGACGCTGCCACCGTGAGAGCCGCGGCGCACGCCGCCGGCGAGCGCCATCCCGACGCCTCCCGCCACAGCCGCTCCGCGCCGAAGGCCCACGCGGCGGGGCCCGGCCCACGTCGGCGCTCGCCCCGGTCACCACCACGGCCCGGGAAGCGCCCGGCCGACTCCGTCGGTTGCCGCGACGGATGTGTCACAGCCGGGTCACCGCTGTCCCCGCCCGGGGAGGTGCTCGGCGTACTCGGTCAACTTCTGACGTACGCCCTTGGCGGTGATCCCGACCTTCTCAGGATCGTGCAGAGCCGCCTTGGCGGCCTTCATGCCCTGTTCCTTCATGATGTGCGGCGGGATGGGCGCGATCTCCCGGTCGACCTTGAACTCCAGCACCACGGGCTTGTCGGAGGCCAGGGCCTCGTCCCAGGCGGCGCCGACCTTCCCGGGGTCGGCGCACACGATGCCCTTGAGGCCGAGCAGCTGGGCGTAGGCCGCGTACGGTACGTCGGGGATGTGCTGGGAGCCGGGGTACTTGGGGTCGCCCGCCATGGCGCGCTGCTCCCAGGTGACCTGGTTGAGGTCCTGGTTGTTGAAGACGCAGAAGACGAACGGGGCCGGGCCCGACAGCCGGTCCAGGTAGCGCTTGATGGTGATCATCTCGTT
>NZ_POTZ01000132.1 GCF_003236365.1 Streptomyces sp. NTH33 | reverse complement strand
GAACAGGTCGCCGACCACGCCGTAGTCGACCAGGTCGAAGATCGGGGCCTCGGGGTCCTTGTTGACCGCCACGATGGTCTTGGAGGTCTGCATGCCGGCCCGGTGCTGGATCGCGCCGGAGATGCCGTTGGCGAGGTACAGCTGCGGCGAGACGGACTTGCCGGTCTGGCCGACCTGCTGGGTGTGCGGGTACCAGCCGGCGTCGACCGCGGCCCGCGAGGCACCCACGGCCGCGCCGAGCGAGTCGGCGAGCGCCTCGATGAGCGCGAAGTTCTCCGCGCCGCCCACGCCCCGGCCGCCGGAGACCACGATCGCGGCCTCGGTCAGCTCCGGACGCCCGGTCGACTCCCGGGCGGTGCGGCCGGTGATCCTCGTGCCGGTGGCCTGCGCCGAGAACGTGACGTTCAGGGCCTCGACGCTGCCGGCGGCCGGAGCGGCCTCCACGGCGGCGCTGTTGGGCTTGACCGTGATGACCGGGGTGCCCCGGGTGACCCGGGAGCGGGTGGTGAACGAGGCGGCGAACACCGACTGGGTGGCCACCGGGCCCGCCTCGGACGCCTCCAGGTCGACGGCGTCGGTGATGAGGCCGGAACCGAGGCGCAGCGCCAGCCGGGCGGCGATCTCCTTGCCCTCGGTGGAGGAGGAGACCAGCACGGCCGCCGGGGAGACCTGCTCGACGGCGGCCTGCAGGGCGTCCACCTTCGGCACCACCAGGTACTCGCCGTACTCGGCGGCCTCGTGGGTCAGCACCCGCACCGCACCGTGCTCGGCGAGCACAGCGGCGGTATCGGCGGCACCGGCCCCGAGGGCGACGGCGACCGGCTCGCCCAGGCGGCGGGCCAGGGTCAGCAGCTCCAGGGTGGGCTTGCGGACGGCGCCGCCTGCGTGGTCGACGTAGACGAGGACTTCAGCCATGGGACTTCTTCTCTCCTGCGTGCGAAGGATGCGGGACGGGTCGGCGAACGGCGCCTTTAGATGAACTTCTGGCTCGCGAGGAACTCGGCGAGCTGCCGGCCGCCCTCGCCCTCGTCGGTGACGATCGTGCCCGCACTGCGGGCCGGACGCTCCGCGGCCGCCTCGACCTTCGTCCAGGCGTTCGCCAGGCCGACCTCGCCGGCGTCGAGGTCCAGGTCGGACAGGTCCCAGGAGACAACCGGCTTCTTCTTGGCCGCCATGATGCCCTTGAAGGACGGGTAGCGGGCCTCACCCGACTGGTCGGTCACCGACACCACGGCCGGCAGGGCGGCCTGCAGCTGCTCGGAGGCGGCGTCGCCGTCGCGGCGGCCCCTCACGGTGCCGTCCTGGACCGCCACCTCGGACAGCAGCGTGACCTGCGGCACGCCCAGCCGCTCGGCCAGCAGGGCGGGCACCACGCCCATGGCGCCGTCGGTGGAGGCCATGCCGGAGATCACCAGGTCGTAGCCGGCCTTCTCGATCGCCTTGGCCAGCACCAGCGAGGTGCCGATGGCGTCGGTGCCGTGCAGGTCGTCGTCCTCGACGTGGATGGCCTTGTCGGCGCCCATGGACAGCGCCTTGCGCAGCGCGTCCTTGGCGTCCTCCGGGCCCACCGTCAGGACCGTGACCTCGGCGTCGTCGGCGTTCTCGGCGATCTGCAGGGCCTGTTCGACCGCGTACTCGTCCAGCTCGGAGAGCAGACCGTCCACGTCGTCCCGGTCCACGGTCAGGTCATCGGCGAAGTGCCGGTCGCCGGTGGCGTCGGGCACGTACTTCACGGTGACAACGATCCTCAAGCTCACGACCTGTCTCCTCCTTGTTGCGAATGTCCGTTCACCCGGACCACGACCCGCCCACGGACCCGGCCTTCCAATAAGTTCGGGAACTGGTCCGGTAGTTGGCGGAAGTCGATGGTGTGGGCGATCAGGTCGAGGTGGCCCGGGCGCAGGTCTGTGGCCATGCGCTGCCACAGCTGTCGGCGCAGCTCCTCCTCGTGGAAGTACCCGGTGTTGATGCCGTGCAGGCTGATGCCGCGCAGGATGAACGGCAGTGCAGAGCTGTTGAGTTGATGGCCGCCCGCGTTGCCGAAGGCGGCGATCGCGCCGTGCCGCCGGGTGGTTCGGATCAGCCAGGACAGGGTGTCGCCGCCGACCGCGTCCACGGCTCCCGCCCAACGGGCGCTTTCCAGTGGCCCGTGCGCCGTGCCCGGGTCCGGTCGGCCCGCGACCTCGGCGGCTCCCAGGTGACGCAGGTAGTCGTGAGCGTCGGCCTTTCCCGTGATCGCAGTGACCTCGTAGCCACGGGCGGTGAGCGTGCTCACCGCCAGGCTGCCGGCGCCGCCGCTCGCGCCGGTCACCGCCACCGGGCCTTGCCCGGGGCGAAGACCGGACCGTTCCAGTTGATGGATCGCCAGGGCAACGGTCAGCCCTGCGGTGCCGAGTGCCATGGACTCCCACGCGCTCATGCCGGTCGGCAACGGGACAGCCCAGTCCGCCGATACGCGGACCCACTCGCTGTAGCCGCCGTCGTACTCCTCGCCGAGCGCGAAACCGGTGACCACGATCTGGTCGCCCGCGCGGAAGCGCGGGTCGGCCGATTCCGCGACCTCGCCGGCGAGGTCGATCCCGCCGATCAGCGGAAAGCTGCGCACGACCTTCCCGGCCCCGGTCGCAGCGAGCGCGTCCTTGTAGTTGACGCTCGAGTACGAGGTGCGGATCAGCAGCTCGCCGGCGCCGATGTCCGCGATCGGGACGTGCGCCCATTCCCCCCGCACCTGGCCTCCCTCGCGGGTGATCTGGTAGGCCAGGCTGGTGTCGTCGCCCATTGTGGTATCCCTCCGGTCAGCGGAACGCGGCGTGGCCGGTCAGGGCCTGGCCGATGACGAGCTGGTGCACCTCGGAGGTGCCCTCGTAGGTGAGCACGGATTCGAGGTTGTTGGCGTGCCGCAGTACCGGGTACTCCAGGGTGATGCCGTTGGCCGCCAGGATGGTGCGGCACTCGCGGGCGATGGCGATCGCCTCGCGGACGTTGTTGAGCTTGCCCAGGCTGATCTGCTCGGGCTTCAGCCAGCCGCTGTCCTTGAGCCGGCCGAGCTGTACCGCCAGCAGCATGCCCTTGCCCAACTCCATTGCCATATTGGCGAGTTTGGCCTGGGTGAGCTGGTAGGAGGCGAGCGGCCTGTCGAAGATCTCACGGTCGCGGGCGTAGGAGATGGCCGTCTCCAAGCAGTCACGGGCGGCGCCGAGAGCACCGAAGACGATGCCGAAGCGGGCCTCGTTGAGGCAGCTGAGCGGTCCGGACAGGCCACGGACGCCGGGCAGGACTGCGTCGGCGGGCAGGCGCACGCCATCGAGGACGAGTTCGCTGGTGACCGAGGCCCGCAACGAGAGCTTGTGCTTGATCTCCGGGGCGGAGAAGCCCGGGGTGTCGGTAGGGACGACGAAGCCACGGATGCCGTCGTCGGTCTGCGCCCAGACCACCGCGATGTCGGCGACGGAGCCGTTGGTGATCCACATCTTGGTGCCGTCGAGTACCCAGTCGCCTCCCTCGCGGCGGGCCCGGGTCCGCATACCGGCCGGGTTGGAGCCGAAGTCGGGCTCGGTGAGGCCGAAGCAGCCGATCGCCTCGCCGGCGGCCATGCGGGGCAGCCACTCGGCCTTCTGCTCCTCGCTGCCGTGTTTCCAGATCGCGAACATCGCCAGCGAGCCCTGCACGGACACCAGCGAGCGCAACCCGGAGTCGCCGGCCTCCAACTCGAGGCAGGCCAGCCCGTAGGCGGTGGCGGTGGTGCCGGCGCAGCCGTAGCCGTCCAGGTGCATGCCGAGCACGCCGAGGGAGCCGAGCTCCTTGGCCAGGTCACGGGTGGGGATGGTGCCGTCGGAGAACCAGTCGGGGATGTGCGGTCTGATCCGGTCCTCGACGAAGCGCCGGACGGTGTCGCGGATGGCGAGGTCCTCCTCGCTGAGCAGGGTGTCGATGCCGAACAGGGTGAGCGGGGCCTGCGGGGCCCGAGGATCAGCGGTAGCCACGGTGGGGTTCCTTCCGGACAGGGCGGCCTGGAGATGGCGCGTCAGATGAAGGCGCTGACGCCGGTTTCGGCACGGCCGATGAGGAGCTTCTGGATCTGGCTGGTGCCTTCGTAGAGGGTCATCACCCGGGCGTCGCGCATGTACTTCTGCACCGGGTACTCGTCCACGTAGCCGTAGCCGCCGAACGCCTGGATGGCCGCGTTCGCCGCGCGTACGGCGGCCTCGCTGGCGAAGTACTTGGCCTTGGACGCGGCCACTCCGAACGGCTCGCCCCGCTCGATCAGGTCGGCGGCCCGCCACACCAGCAGCCGCGCGGCGTCTGCCTCGACGGAGATGTCGGCGATCATGTCCTGGATCAGCTGGAAGGAGGCCAGCGGCCGGCCGAACTGCTGCCGCTCGCGCGAGTACTGGACGACGGCTTCCAGGCAGCCCTGGATGATCCCGACGCAGCCGGCGCCGACCGAGATGCGGCCCTTGTCCAGCGAGTGCATGGCGATGGTGAAGCCCTCGCCCTCCGCGCCGAGGCGCGCGGAGGCGGGCACGCGCACGTCGGTGAGGAAGATCTCGGCGGTGGCCTGGCCGCGCAGCCCCAGCTTGCCCTTGATCTCGCGACGTTCGAAGCCGGGGGTGCTGGTGGGGACCAGGAACGCGGAGACGCCCTTGGGACCGGGGCCTCCGGTGCGGGCGAAGACCAGGCAGACGTCGGCCCAGGTGCCGTTGGTGATGAAGATCTTCTGGCCATTGAGCACGTAGTCGCCGTCGTCGCGCACCGCCCGGGTGGCCAGGTTGGCGGCGTCGGAGCCGGTGCCGGGCTCGGTCAGTCCGAAGCAGCCGAGCAGCTCGCCGGTGGCGATGCCGGGCAGCCAGTACTGCTTCTGCTCCTCGGTGCCGTGGGACAGGATCACCTTGCCGACCAGGCCCATGGACACCGAGACGATGCCGCGCACCGCGGAGTCGGCGCGGCCCAGCTCCTCCATGCCCAGGCAGTAGGTGATGTAGTCGCCGCCCAGGCCGCCGTACTCCTCGGGGATGGTGAGGCCGAAGAAGCCGATCTCGCCCAGTTTGGGGATGATCGAGGTGTCCACCTGTTCGGCCCGGTCCCAGGCCGCGCGGTAGGGCGCGACCTCCTTGTCGAGGAACTCGCGCGCGAGCGTCTGGAAGTTCCTCTGGTCGTCGTTCAGCGCGAGGTCCATGGCGTTCCTTCAATCTTGTTGCCGTGCCGGCCGTACGTGTACCAGCCCTTGCCGGTCTTCCTGCCGAGCTCGCCGCGTTCGACGAGTTGGGTGACACTGCGGCTGGGCAGGTCCCGCGGGTCGCCGCTCTCGTCGTAGCGCGCCATCTTGGTGTGGTAGCCGATGTCGATGCCGGTGAGGTCCATCAGCTCGAACGGCCCCATGGGGTAGCCAAGTGCGGTGCGGCACACCGTGTCGATCGCCACGACCGAGGCGACGCCGCCCTCCAGAAGGCGGATGGCCTCGTCGCGGACCGCGCCCAGGATCCGGTTGGCGACAAAGCCAGGGATCTCCCTGTCCAGCACGACCGGGAGCTTGCCGAGCCGCTCGGCGAGCGCGACGACCTCCCGGGCCGTCTCGTCCGAGGTCTGCGGGCCGCGCACGATCTCGACACACCGCATGACCCGGACCGGGTTGAAGAAGTGCAGGTTGCACACCTGCTCCGGCCTGCGGGTGGCGTCGGCGATCCGGGAGGGCACGAAGCCCGAGGAGTTGCTGGTGAGGATCGCGTGCGGCGGGGCGAGCCGGTCCAGCTCGGCGAAGAGCTTCCGCTTGACGTCCAGCCGCTCCACCGCGGCCTCGATGACGAAGTCGGCTTTGGCCGCTGGGCCGGCCAGGTCGGTGCCGAAGGTCAGCCGGGCGAAGGCTGCGTCGCGCTCGGCCTCGCTCATGCGGCCCTTGGCCACGTCGCGGGCGGTCCGCTCCGCCAGCTCAGTGCGGGCCCGGTCCAGAGCTGTCTCGGCGGGGTCGTACACCGCGGTCTCGAAACCGGCCAGCGCGCAGACCATGCCGATCTGGGCGCCCATGGTTCCCGCCCCGGCAACGAGGATCCGCTCGATGCTGGTCATCGGTTACCTCCCCCGGAACGCGGGAGGGCGCTTGGCCAGGAAGGCTTCCGTTCCCTCGCGCTTGTCGTCGCTGGTGTAGAGCAGCGCCTGCGCCAGTCGCTCCACGACCAGTCCGGTGTGCTGTCCCGCGTCCATGCCGGTGCGGATGACCAGCTTGGCCAGGCGCACCGACAGCGGTCCCTTGCGCAGTACCTGGTCTGCTACCCGGCGCGCCTCGTTCAGGAGCGAGGCGGCGGGCACCACGGAGGTGACCAGTCCGATTGCGGACGCCTCGGCGGCATCGACCATCCGGCCGGTGAGGATCATCTCGATCGCCCTTCCGGTGCCCACCAGCCGGGCGAGGCGCTGGGTGCCGCCGGCGCCCGGCAGCACGGAGAGGTTCGTCTCGGGCAGCCCGAACCTGGCGGTGTCCGCGGCGATCCGGATGTCACAGGCCATCGCGAGTTCGCAGCCGCCGCCGAGTGCGTAGCCGTTCACGGCGGCGATCGTCGGCTTCTCGAACGCCTCGATCTCGTCGTAGAGGCGCTGCATGTCCGACTCGAGGGCGGTGTGCAGTGTGTAGTCCTTCAGCTGGGTGATGTCCGCCCCTGCGATGAAGGAGTGGTCCCCGGCGCCGGTGAAGACGACGGCGCCGACGGAGTCGTCGCCGCGCAGCTCCGCGAGCGCCCGACGCAGATCGGCCTGCACCTGCTGGTTGACGGCGTTGCGGACCTCCGGCCGGTTGACGGTGACCACGGAGAGGTGGTCGGCCACGTCGACGCGGACCGTCTCCAGGGCCTGTGTGGTTCCTGCTGCTGTTGTCATCGGTCTCCTCCGTGTCACGCGGCCTCAAGGAGCAGGGAGACGCCCTGCCCCACACCGACGCACATCGTCACGACGCCACGACGGGCCTGTCGGTCCGCGAGCTCGATCGCCGTGGTCAGCGCCAATCGGGCCCCGCTGGCGCCGAGCGGGTGACCCAGGGCGATCGCACCCCCGTTGGGGTTCACGTGCTCAGCGTCGTCGGGCAGTCCCAGGCCCCGCAGCACCGCCAACGCCTGGGCAGCAAATGCCTCGTTGAGCTCGACGAGGTCCACGTCCCCAACCCCGAGGCCGGACCTGTCGAGCAGTTTGCGCGTGGCCGGGTCGGGGCCGATCCCCATCACCCGCGGCTGCACTCCCACCGAAGCCGCACCCGAGATCTGGGCCAACGGTGTGAGCCCGTACCGCTGCACGGCCCGCTCTGAGGCGACCAGGACGGCTACTGCGCCGTCGTTGACACCCGAGGAATTGCCTGCGGTGACGCTGCCGCCCGGAACGATCGGCTTCAGACGCGCGAGTGCTTCGAGCGAGGTCGGGCGCGGGTGCTCGTCCGTCTCGACCGGCAGCGTCTCGCCCCGCCCGGAGAGCACCGGCACCGGCGTGATCTCGCGCGCCAGCCGCCCGCGGGCGAGGGCCGTGGCCGCCCGCTCCTGGGAGCGCAGCGCGAACGCGTCCTGGTCCGCGCGGGAGATGCCGTAGCTGTCGGCGACGGTCTGGGCGGTCTCGGGCATCGAGTCCGTGCCATAGGCGGCTCGCATCCGGGGGTTGACGAACCGCCAGCCGATGGTGGTGTCGTGCACTTCGCCTGTCCGGGACCAGGCGGTGGGCGCCTTGGGCAGGACGAACGGCGCTCGTGTCATGCTCTCCACCCCGCCGGCGACAACCAGGTCCGCCTCACCGGCCCGCACGGCCCGCGCGGCCACGGCTATGGCGTCGAGGCCGGAGGCGCACAGCCGGTTCACGGTGATGCCGGGCACCTCCACGGGCAGGCCCGCGAGCAGCCCCGCCATGCGGGCCACGTTGCGGTTGTCCTCGCCCGCCTGGTTGGCGCATCCCAGGATGATGTCGTCGACGGCTTCCCAGTCGACCGAGCCGTGCTGCTTGACGAGGGCTTGGACGACGTGGGCGGCGAGATCGTCGGTGCGGACCCCTGCGAGAGCACCTCCGTACCGCCCGATCGGGGTACGGGTACCCGCCACCAGGTAGGCCGTGGTCATGCGTCACCCCGGAGGTGGTCGCGGAGCTGGAACTTCTGGATCTTGCCGCTTGGCGTGCGCGGGAACTCCGGGAGCACCACGAGCTTTTCGGGCCAGTACTGACGGGCCACGCCCTTCTCCTTCAGGAACCGCTGCATCTCGTCGAAGGTGAAGTCCTCGGCGCCGGGCTTGAGGACGACACATGCGCAGGCGCGTTCCTGCAGGCGCGGGTCGGGCACGGCGACCAGGGCGACGGCGTCGAGCTTGTCATGCTCGTACAGGACGTTCTCCACGTAGGCGACGGGGATGTTCTCGCCGCCGCGGATGATGACGTCCTTGGTGCGCCCGGAGATGCGCAGGTAACCGTCCGCGTCGATGCGAGCCAGATCGCCGGTGTCGAACCACTCGCCCTGGAAGCTCTCGCGGGTCAGCTCGGGGCGTTCGGCGTAACCGACGAACAGGAATGGGCCGGTCACCTGCAGGCGTCCGTCCTGGTCGGGCGGCAGCTCGGTGCCCGCCTGGTCAACCACGCGGATGCGCATGCCGGGCCAGGGAAAGCCGTCGGTCTCGGTGACCTTCTCCGGCGGGTCGTCGGGGCTGCCGAGGGTGACCAGGGCGTTCTCGCTCTGGCCCCAGCCGCCGAGGACGACCGTGCCGGGCAGGCGACGCGCGGCTTCGCGGACCATAACGCGGGGGATGGGTGCGCCGAAGCAGCAGAAGCGCCGCAGCGGGGACAGGTCGTACCGGTCCAGCCCGGGGGCGGCCAGCACGTCGTGCAGGAAGGGGGTGGCGCCGCAGGTGCAGCTGATCCGGTGCTGCTGGACCAGCTGCGCGAAGCGGTCCGGATCCCACACGTCCTGCAGCACGGCGGTGGCGCCGTTCTGCACCGGCAGCCGCGCCCCGTACAGGAACCCGGTCAGGTGGGCGAGGGTGGAGGCCATGTGGAAGACGCTGTCCGCGCCCAGCCCGAGCCGCGCCGGTAGCGGGTCGTTGGCGGCGACAAGAGTGTTGTGGGTGTGCATCACGCCCTTGGGCTCGCCGGTGGTCCCCGAGGTGAAGATGAGCAGCGTCACCTCGTTCGCGTCCGGCCGCAGCGCGGCCACGCGCTCGGGCGCGATCGGAGCCGCGGCCAGCAGGTCGGTCCAGGGGAGGTCCCCCTGATCGGGCTTGCCGTCGACGACGACCACGTACTCCAGTCGCGGCCAGTCGGGGCGCAGCCGCTCCACCATCGCCGGGAAGTCGAAGCCGCGGAACTCGCCGGGGACGACGATCACCTTCGACTTGGCCAGGCCGACCATGAACCCGACCTCGCGCTCGCGGTAGATCGGGATGAGGGGGTTGCTGATCGCGCCGATGCGGGTGGCCGCGAGGTGCACGACCACCCACTCGACCCAGTTCGGCAGCTGGAAAGAGACCACGTCGCCGGGGCCGACGCCGAGGCCGAGCAGGCCCTGCGCGCAGCGGTCCACCTCCTCGCGCAACCGACCATAGCTGGTCTGCCGCCGCGGGTCGATGAAGGCGGTCTTGTCGGGGGTGCGGGCGGCTGCTTCGTCGAGGAAGTCGGTGATGATGCGGCCGCGCCAGAAGCCCTGCCGGGTGCATCTCTCGATCCGCTCCGGGGTGAGGGCCGTCTCGAAGGTCATAGTGGGCCTCCGCTCAGCTCATGGTGAGGCCGCCGCTGACGCTGACGGTCTGGCCGGTAATGAAGGCGGATTCGTCGGACGCCAGGAAGGCGACCGCGTTGGCCAGGTCAGCGGGTCGGCCCAGGCGCCGGAAGGGGATGGCGCGGATCAGGGCCTCGCGCAGCTTGGGGTCGTCGCCGCCCATGGAGGCGAACAGCTCGGTGTCGGTGGGGCCGGGGCACACGCAGTTGACGTTGATCTGGTGCCTGGCGGTCTCCCGGGCGAGAGCCTTGGTGAACGCGATCACGCCGCCCTTGGCGGCGGAGTAGACCGCCTCGCCGGAGGAGCCGACCCGGCCGGCGTCCGAGCCGAGGTTCACCACCTTTCCCGACCGGGCCTCGACCATCAACGGCAGCACTGCCTTACAGGTGTTCAGCACGCCGTAGAGGTTGATCTGCAGGACCCGGTCCCAGTCGGCCGGGTCCGAGTCGACGAACGCGGCGGCCTTGTCCCAGCCCGCATTGTTGACCAGCACGTCCACCCGGCCGAAGCGGCGGGCCACCTCCACGACCATGGCGCCGACCGACTCGCGGTCGGTGACGTCGGTGCGGATGCCCACCGCGCCGTTGCCGAGCAAGTCGGCGGTCTCCTTGGCCGCCGCCTCGTCGATGTCGGTGACCACGACCGTCGCGCCACGCCTGGCGAGCTCCTGCGCGATCGCCCGGCCGATGCCCCGGCCGGCGCCGGTCACCACGGCGATCCTGCTGTCGAGACTTCCCATGGTCCGTTCCCTTCGAGTGATCGCTACGGCGCGAAGGCGCGGCCGAGCAGGTTGCGGGCGATGACGAGCTTGGAGACCTGCGCCGTCCCGTCCCCGATCTCCAGACCGATGACGTCGCGCAGCCGCTGGCCGAGTGGGCTCTCGGCGGAGTAGCCCAGGTGCCCGAAGGTGAGCAGGCACTGATGGATGACCTCGGTGGACAGCTTCGGCGCCCAGAACTTGGCCATCGCCGCCTCCGTGCTGTGCTCCAGGCCACGGTCCTTGCGCCACAGCGCCTCGTAGCACACGTGCCGCGCGCCGCGCAGATAGGTGGCGTAGGCAGCCAGCGGGAAGGACACCCCCTGGAACGTCCCGATGGGCCGGCCGAACGCCTCCCTGTCCCTGGCCCACTGCAGGGCCTCCTCCAGCGAGACCTGCGCCGCGCCGAGACAGGCCAGGCCGATGATGGCGCGGGAGTAGTCGAAGCCCTGCATCACCGAGACGAATCCGCCGCCCTCCGCGCCGACCAGTTGGTCGCGGGACACCGGCAGGCCGTCGAAGTGCAGCGAGGCGCGGCCGATGGCGCGGCTGCCGAGGTCGTCGAAGGCGGAACGGGCGATGAAGCGGTCGTCCAGGTCCACGTAGAAGGCACTGACTCCGCGCGCGCCGCTGCCGCCGGTGCGAGCCAGCACCAGGCCGGTGTGGGCGTCCATACCCAGAGTGATCGACGTCTTCTCGCCGACCAGGCGCCAGCCGTCCCCGTCCGGCTCGGCCCGCACCTCCAGGCGCGCCGCGTCGGTGCCGTGCCCCGGCTCGGTGACGCACAGCGAGGGGATCACCTCGCCTGCGGCGATCGGCGGCAGCCAGCGCTGCTGCTGCGCCTCGGTGGCGTTGCGCACCAGGATGTCGCTGATCAGCGCGGTGTTGATGATGAGGTAGCCGGCGTTGAAGTCGGCCCGGCCCACCTCCTCGGCCGCCAGCCCGGCAACCACCGCGCTGGCCTGCTGGCCGCCGTGCTGCTCCGGCACCCGCAGGCCGGTCAGGCCCATGGACGCCATCTCCGCGGCCAGCGTCGGACGCAGCTTCGCGGCCCGGTCGTCGGCCTGGTAGTGCGGAGCGAGCACCCTGGCCGCGAAGCGGCGCAGCTCCTGGCGGTAGGACTCCTCGTCCTCGTCGAACCGGAAATCCACGGCCCGGCTCCCTTCTCAGTAGTGCGCTGCGGTCTAGTGCCAGTTGACGTGGCGGTTGAAGTCGGGGGTGCGCTTCTCGGCGAAGGCCGCCGCGCCCTCCAGGCCCTCAGGGGAGGCGGTGAACAGGTCGAGCGCGGACATGGCCAGGTTGCTCAGGCCCGCCTGGTGGTCGGTGTCGGCGTTGAAGGACTGCTTGAGGAAGCGCAGCGCGGTCGGGCTCTTCGCCGCGATCTCGGCGGCCCACTCCTTGGCCTCCTTGAGCAGCTGGTCGGCCGGGACCACCTTGTTCACCAGCCCCCAGCGCTCCGCCGTGGCCGCGTCGTACAGCCGGCACAGGTACCAGATCTCGCGGGCCCGCTTCTCGCCCACCACCCGGGCCAGATAGGCCGAGCCGAAACCGGCGTCGAAGGACCCGACCTTGGGTCCGGCCTGGCCGAATCGGGCGGTCTCGGCGGCGATGGTGAGATCGCACAGCACGTGCAGCACGTGTCCACCGCCGACGGCGATGCCGTTGACCGCCGCGATCACCGGCTTGGGGATGTCCCGGATCAGCTTGTGCAGATTGCCGATCTCGAACATGCCGCTCTCGGTCGGTCCGTAGTCTCCGGTCTCCGCACGCTGCTTGACGTCGCCGCCAGTGCAGAACGCCTTGTCCCCCGCCCCTGTGAGGATGACGGCCTGGACCTGCCGGTCGGCCCAGGCGGCGCGGAAGGCCCTGATCAGCTCCTCGACGGTGCGGCCGCGGAAGGCGTTGTAGCGCTCCGACCGGTTGATCGTGACGACCGCGGCCGGTCCGGCGATCTCGTACCGGATGTCCTCGTAGGTCTGCGGTGCCATCACTCGCTCCTTCGCTGAGGCGTGGGCGGCAGCCGGATATCCGGGCCTCGGCCGGTCCGGCACCCGCTGGACGTTGACCACGATGACGAAATTTGACCTTGGAGTCAACAGTTGACTCTAAGGTCAGAGAAGTACTATGGAGTCAGGCGCAACCGGGCCCGGGCGCCGGAGACAGGCGAGCATGAAGAGGCGGACACGGGTGACTAGGCAGCAAGCCCTAGAGGGAGAGGCCGCTCCGACCGCGCCGAGCCGCGTGGAGCGCAAGCGCGGCAGGCGCATCCAGGAGATCGTGTCGGTGGCGGCGGAGCTGTTCGGCGAGCGAGGCTACGACGGGGTCAGCCTGGAGGACGTCGCCGAACGCCTGGACGTCACCAAGGGCTCGCTGTACTACTACTTCAAAGGCAAGGACGAGCTGGCCACGGCTGCGATCGAGACCCTGGGCAATACCTGGACCTCACGTCTCGAGCAGCTCCCGCAGGCCCAGGACGACCTCCCGTCCGAGCGCCTACGCGCACTGATCCACGAACACATCACCATCGCCGTACGCGACTACCCCGCCGCCCTGCGCCTGTTCCTCGCCCCCCGGCAGTGGCCCGACGCCCAGCGGGCCCGGATCAAGCAGCTGCGCCAGCAGCACGACCGGATCTTCCGCACCGCCATCGAAGCAGGTCTGGCCACCGGCGATTTCACCGTCACCAGCGTGGACACCGCGCTGCAGTGCATGCACGCCGCGATGTCCCAGGCGCCACTGTGGTGCGCCGACCTCACCGGCCGCGCCCGCGACCACGCCATCGACGAACTCACCGACACCTTGATGATGCTCGTCGGCCAAGCACCGTCCGAGCAGCCGCGCCCGTAGTGCCCGTAGTGCTCCAAAACGGGTTCACTGCAGCTGACCTGGGGCAACGCGCCGAGAAAGCAGTCGGGCATGATCGGTCGTCGTGCTCGTACGAATGACCTACTTGCTCGCTACGCGGATCTTCGCGTGGCTTGCTCTGCCGTGCCGGTCAACCGCGGCGAAGAACGCCGAGATACTGATCTTGCGGCATGAAGTGGCGGTGCTGCGCCGAAAGGTCAACGCGCCGAAGCCCACGTGGCCAGGCCGGTCGTTGCTGGCCGCGCCGGCCCGGCTGCTGTCCCAGAGGCTGCGTGGCCACCGGATCGTCTCCCCGCGCACCGTGCCCTGTACTACTTCCGAAACTCGGTCACCAGGTCTCGCCTGGTGGTTCACGCTGCGGCTTCGTACGCGTTGATCAGCCCACCGAGAACGGGTATCCGGCGGGTCCGCCCCGCCCGGACCGGGAACGGGATCACGTTCGGGTCGTCGTCGGGGGCGCGCAGGCTCAGTCCGGCGCCTTGATGGCTGCGCCCGCCGTTGCAGTGAGCGAGGTAGTGGTCAAGGACCGTGCGCAGGCGGCGCTCGCCGCCGATGAGCAGCCGGTCGGTGCACTCGGCGCGGACGGTGCGCACGAACCGCTCGGCGATCGCATTCGTCCGCGGCGCTTGGGGAGCCGTGAGCAGCACGTCGATCCCGCTCGCGGCGAGTACGGCGTCGAAGGCCGCGGGGAACGTGGCGTCACGGTCCCGGATCAGACGGCGGAACCGGTGCCGGGTCTGCCCGGGATCGGCGGTGAAGTCCCGGGCCGGCTGCGTGGCCCAGGCGCCGGTCGGGTACCGCATCACGCCCAGCAGGTGGACCCGGCGGGTGCGGTGCTCGATGACGAACGCCACGTACAGCCGAGTCAGGAAGAGCGCGCAGTCCACGTGGAAGAAGTCCATCACCGGGATCGACTCGGCGTGGGCCTGAAGAAACGTGCGCCACCCATCGTCGCGTGCGGTCGGCGGCGGGACTGTGGGGGCCGATTAATCATCCGCCCTGCTCAGGCGGCATGTTGGTACTCGTGAAGGATTCCGCCGAGTCGGTCTCGTCGGCGGATCTTCAGGTGCGCGATCTGTCCTGGTTCGGTGATCGGTTCGGGTAGCGGACGGAGCGGAGCCGCTTGCCCCAGTGTCCGGTGCGGGCGATGCTCGTTGTAGAAGGACTCGAACTCGCGCAGCGCGTGGAGTAGATGGCGCTGGTCCCATATGAGGGTGCGGTCCAGCAGTTCGCGGCGGCAGGTCTGTATCCGGCGCTCTACGATCGAGTTCATCCGCGGTATCCGGATGCCGCTGGTGACGACCTCCAGGCCGGCGTCGGTCAGCACGGCGTCGAGGGCCTGCGTGAACCTCGAGTCGCGGTCGCGGATCAGGAATCTGGCCCTGCTGCCCGCGTCCTCCAGGTCCATGACGAGATTGCGTCCGAGCTGCACCATCCAGTCCGCGGTGGGGTGCGCGGTGGCGCCCAGGATCCTGATCCGCCTGGTGGCGTGTTCGATGACCGCGAAGACAT
This sequence comes from Streptomyces sp. NTH33, assembly GCF_003236365.1. Taxonomy (GTDB): domain Bacteria; phylum Actinomycetota; class Actinomycetes; order Streptomycetales; family Streptomycetaceae; genus Streptomyces. The sequence continues at coordinate 345 of NZ_POTZ01000132.1, read as the reverse complement.
ACAGGCGAGCCCCGGTGAGCGTGCGGGCCTCGAACAGATCGCACGCCAACAGCGCGGCGGCCTGGCTGCGCAGGAAGTCGGCCCAGGTCGTGTTCTGCCGTTCGGGCGCGGGCGGGATGCCGTGCTCCTTGAGGATCTCCCAGACGGTGGAGGCGGCGGCCTTGATGCCCAGTGCCGCGAGCTCGCCGTGGATGCGGCGGTAGCCCCAGGAACTGTTTTCGCGGGCCAGGCGCAGGACCAGGGCGCGGATCGACCGGACGGGGGGTGGGCGTCCGCGCCGCTTCGGCAGGCAGGTGGCGGCATGTCGTTGCTTGAGCAGGTTGCGGTGCCACCGCATGATCGTGT
>NZ_POTZ01000131.1 GCF_003236365.1 Streptomyces sp. NTH33 | reverse complement strand
GGCACCCTGAACACTGCCGCCGGCCACGGCAAGCGACACGCGGTCCATGGTCTCGATCAGGTGATCCATCGTCGTACTCATCAGGTGACTCCTTCGGGGAGATGCACACCTGATTCATGACACTCCCAGGCAGCGGGCGGCCGGGAGGTTCTGCGAAATTTGATCTTGCGGTTTCCGTGCGCTGGTGCGGCAGGCGAGAGCATGTGGCTTCGAGTGCCCGGCGCATTTTCGCGGCCTGTTCCTTCAACTGATCGTCGGTGCGCGTGCTGTGCCAGATGGTGCCTTCCCACTTCACGTACTGAGGTTCGCGATCTCGGAGAAGGACCGGCTTGAGGTGGCCGTGGAAAAGGAGTGTGCGGCCCTGGTCCCGGCGGCTGCGGCTGAACCACATCGCGCTCTTCTCGTGCCGGGCGAGCCGGTTCGCCGCGAGGCCGGGGAGGGCGCCGCGGACGCGGCCGGGTGTGTAGGTGCCCAGGGGGCGACTGGGTGGCTGCCAGGAGTCGGCGAGCGCCCAGTGCGCGACGGCGTCACCGCCGCGGTCGGGCGGGCTGTAGGGGTAGGTGACGCGGTTGGCGACCTCCGCGAAGAACCGGGCCTGCTCGGCTTCGGTGCCGCTGGCCAGTCGGCGCCAGTAGGGCGAGGCGATCAGCGGGGCCAGGGCGACGGCTTCGGGATAGACCGCGGCGAATAACCGCGAGGTGCTGTAGTCGACGTAGTCCTGCTTCTCCCGGTCGAAGGGGATCAGAATGTCGAGGCGGTCGTCCCAGGTGTCCCAGGTGCCGAACACGGCGCTGGACGGGCGCCCGTCCACGGACCAGACGTGCGCGCAGAGCATGAGGCCGGTCAGCACCGCGTCGTAGGTCACTTCCCAGCCGTAGCGCCGCAGGAGGAGCAGGTGGCGCCGCTGTGCGTCGATGATGTCCGGGAGCCGGGCGACATCGACGGCGGGGTGGTCGATGTCGGGCGGGCCGATCCAGGTGCCGTGCCGCAGGCAGACGTAGGCGTGGTGGGGCAGGAGCCGGACCACCCGGCCGCCGGGGTGGCGGGCGTCGCAGAGGTGGCAGCCGGTCTGCGGCTGGTGACGGAACATCTCCCAGTTGGGCGGCGGGTCGCGCAGTTCCGGCATCGCCCCGGCCAGGGCGTGGGCGCTGCGGCCGGTCAGCGCGGCGAGCCGTTCGGGTTCGACGACGCGGCGGCCTGCCCCGGGGTATGCGGGCTGGGTGACCTGGAACCACAGGCCGTTGACGTCCAGGCCGTGGAGGGTGGCCAGGCGGCTGATGTAGGACGGGGGGATTTCGTGCCGGGCGGGCGGAACGGGGTCGGGCAGTGTGCGGGGGAGCATCAGGCCGCGCGCCTCCGCCGCCTGTTCGCCTTGGCCGGGGCGGTGAGTTGCTCGGACTGCTCGGCGGCGAAGTCGATCGGGACAAGGGCCAGCAGGTCCTCGGTGATGCGTTCGCTCTCGTCCTCGATGGCGAGCACGGCGGCGCCGCGGACGAGCTGGGAGAGGCTGCCGATCATGCCGCCGGTGCGGTGGAAGATGTACTCGCTCAGCTCGGTGAGTGTGCCCGGCTCGTGGCGGTGCAGACGGAGCATGGATTCCAGGGTGCCGACCAGGGCCCGCCAGGTGGCGTGGTCCTCGTTGGTGGCGTGGGAGAACGGGGCGGCGGGGATGACGACGAAGCGTCCGGCGATCTGCCGTCCCCGGGTGCCGGCGAACAGGCCCTGGGACTCGATGTCGATGCCCGCGTAGGCGAAGGTCGCGGGCAGCCGTTCGGCGAAGTACTTCAGCTGGTCGGAGGCTTCGGCGCCGGACCGCGTTGCGAGATTCAGGTTGTGTAGTTCGTCGACGAGTACGAGGTCGACATGGACATGTGCGGCGGTCGCGCAGACCGCGTCGACGATGTCGGTGACGTTGGCCCGGGTGGGGAAGGACAGGCCGAAGAAGCGGGCGAACTCCATCGCGAGCATCTTCGGGGTGGCCGCCGGCGGGACGGTGACATAGACGACCGGGAGCCGGCTCCGGTCGCGGGGATGCCGCTTGCGGATGGCGAGTTCATGGGCCCGCCCCAGCTGGGTCAGCGCGGTCGTCTTCCCGGTGCCGGAGGCGCCGGAGAGGATCACGCCGCGGCGGGCGGAGATCTGGTTGCGGTTGAGCTGGATCAGCAGCCGGGACGTGGCGATGACCTTGCGGATGGTCGGGGTGTTCACCATCGGGAGATCGGCGTGATACTCCCGGCGCCGTTCGTCCTCGCGCATCCGCTCCCGCCCGCTCAGCGTGGCCCGTTCGGCGGCCGCAAGCAGCCGGGGCGGGACCGGCTCGTGCCCGACGAAGTGCCGCCAGCCCTCCTTGGTGGTCAGCGGGCTGTCCGGCGGAGCCTGGCCGGCCGCGTCCATGTCCGGGGTGCGGGCAGGGGAGGGCTTGCTCATAGCCACCTTTCGGCTTCTGCGTGGGCGTCGAAGACTCCGAAGGGCACCACCGCCGCGGACGGCTGGATCTCGGGCTCCGGTTCGAGTGCGGCCTCGGTTTCGGTCCCGAGGGCTGCGGTGGGTGCGGGGACGGCGGCCGCGACGCGGGTGCGGCCCACGATCTTGGCGGTGCGCTTGTCCGGCCCGTGCTCGGCGCGGGTCAGCAACTCGTCCAGGACGCGGGCGACGACCGCTTCGTTGGTGTCGTCCAGGCCGGCTTCAGCGGCCAGGCGGCGGGCGTGCTGCCAGGTGAAGTCCGCGAACGGCGCGTTCACCAGCGGAAGATGGACCCACGGGACGGTGATCCAGCCCTGCTGAGTGCGTACGAAGACATGGGACAGGTCGTAGGGGTCGTAATGCACCTCCCACAGCCCGCGCTTGGCCGCGTGCCCGGAGTGCTGGCGCCGGTGCGGCCCCAAGCCCGCGCTGTCGTAGGTGCGGTAGTTGATCCGGATGCCGTAGTCGTTGACCGCCCGCCAGGCCACCGGCAAGAGCTCCAGGTAGTCCTCGCCCCGCAGCACGAGCGGCAGATAGCCGCAGGCCGCGACCAGCGAGGCGTACTTGTCGTTCGGCGACACCGCCTTCTTCGGCCTAAACGGGTCGCGCAGAGCATCGTGCGGCCTGGCCTGCCACCCGGCCAGCAGCCACTCGTCCAAGAGGTCCTGGAGTTCGGGGATGGTCCAGACGGCCCGGTCCTCAACCTTCTCGCCGCGGCGGGAGACGTTCGCCCCGGTGTAGCCCGCAAGGTGCTGGCAGAACAGCGAGTTGATCGCGGAAAATGTGGCCTCCACGATGGCCTTGTCGGTAGGCGTGCGCGGTCTTGATCTTTGGACGGAGACGCCGAGACGGTCACAGGCCCGGATGAACGTGTCCGAGATGAACACCTTCCCGCCGTCAATGACGACGGTGTCCGGCACGATCACCGGCTTCGCGGCGGCCTGTTCCATCCGCGCGTCCACCTCCAGCAACCGCCGGTGCGGCATCCGCGAGGCCGCCATCCGAAGCGACTGTGACCAGCCTGGCCGCATCGGCTCCGGCACCAGCATCCGCGCCAGCAGCAGCGAGGCGTCCACCGCCTTCGTGCCCACCGGCCGCAACACGGCCGCGCAGATCGTGCGGGTCGCGACATCGACCGCGACCGTTAAATCCGCACGGACGGTGAGCCCGGAGTCGAGCATCACCATCACGTCCAGCGGGGTGGAGTCGATCTGAACCTGTTCCCCAGGCCGGTCCGCGAACGTCGGCGTGAACGGGCCCTCGGGCCGGTTCGCCGTCTGCCGCCGCGTGACCGCCGAGCCGAAGGTATGCCGGCCGGTGGAGAGCGCGTCGATGAGCTTGTAGAAGGTGTTCTTGCTCGGCAGTGGCACCACCCCCTCGCCGTGGGCGGCCTCCACCATCTTGACCACCCGGCGGATCAACCGGGAGCGGGTCCCCGTCGAGGTGTGTGTCTCCGCGTCCAGGGCCTCCCTGATCGCCGCCACCAGCCGGGCATCCGCCCGCCCTGTCGCCTCCGACATCCGCACCAGCCGCTGGTCGACCAGTCCCCACAACCCCTGCTGGGCATACCGTGACCGCTTGCCCTGCACCGTGCGAAGGCTGACCCCCAGCTCATCCGCCTTGGCCTGGGCCCGCTCCACCAGCGAACGGGACGCCGGGTCGTACTCCGGCCGCGCCGGCGTGCCCGGCTCGGCGCCGGGCGGCAGCCCCGTCTCGACCTCCACGACATGGCGTTCCCACTCCCGCGCGGCTTCCCGCACCGCCTCCGGCAGCGTCGCCAGCAGACCGAACGGCTCCAGCACGGGCAACGGCTCCGTGCCCGTGACTGCGAAGTCCGGCGCCGCCATCAGATACGAGGCCAGCACCACCGACTCGGTCCCGGCGGCCGAGCGCAGCCGCACCGATATCCCCGCCAGGGCCACCACCTGGTGATCCCCGCCGTCGTAGGTGATCCAGTCCCCGGGCCGCAGCACGGCGGCGCTCTGATCCGCCCTCACCGCACCGCCCCCGACGACACGAGTGAGGCGGCGTGCAGCGGCACCGACACGTCCACCACCAGCTCATGCGACCACAGCAGATGGAACAGCACCGGCAGCACCGCGACCGGGTCTCCCACCATCGTGGCCCCGTCGACCAGCGACAACGGCTCAGCGAACACCTCCCGCAGCCCGGAGACGACCGGCTCCACCCGGTGCCGGGGCGTGCGGTAGCCCGCCAGCCACCGCACATTCCGTACCACGATCGCGTCCGGCGCCCCCACCAGCCGAAACTCCCACCCCACCTGGTCGCAGGCTGCCTGCGTCGCCTCGAATTTCGCCCAGTCCCGCGGCTTGCGACGTTCCGCCGGGCGGCAGTCGACCACGATCGCGGTGCCGTCGTCGCGGCGGGCGAAGTAGTCCGGCGCGTGCGAGATGCCCTTGCCCGTATCTGACCGCCAGAACAGCCAGAACGGCTGCGAGGACACCGCCACCACGGACGGGTCGAAGTCCAGCAGCATCACATGATCGCGCTCCAGCCAGGACTCGTACCCGATATGCCCGTCGGCGGTGGATGACCACCACAGCCCCGGCAGATGACGCTGGCCCTTGTACGACGTGAACTCGCGTACCGGCGCGACGCCCTCGAACCGCACCGCCCACACATCTGCCAGCGGACGGCGGAGTTCCGACCCATCCGGTTCGATGTACGCGACCTCGAACCCCTCCACAGGCGGCCCGGCCGTACCGCCCGGCAGCACCCCTAACGCATGCACCACGACCAGCTAACCCCGCCCCTCGATGCAAGGTCACGCTGACCTATGCAAGATCCCATGCAGCTTAAAGCTGACCTATGCAAGGTCGACCAGTACTAGACAGCAGCTGCAGGTCCAGCAGTACGAGTGACTACCTGAGCGCTCTTGTGGCGCAGCATTCGCACGGCACCGTCAGGCGTTGCTGCTGTGGAGTGGCGGCATCGCCTCCTTCCACTGCTCGGGGCGGGGCAGGTGGCAGCCGGCGGGGCACCAGCGGTCCTTGACGTCCTCTCGTTGTGGGAAGGGCGACTGAGCGCTGAGGACCAGGTACACCACCTCCGTGGTCGGCGTGTGGCAGAGAGCGCAGGCAATTCCGGTTCTTGTCGTATGCATGGGCGGGAGAGTGCACACGTCGGCGGCTTACCGTCTCGGGCTCACTGGGCGGCCCGCCTGACGGGCGCACTGGTAAAGATCTGGTGATGGCCTCCCGCCCGGCGGGAAGGACTTCGGATCACGTTTTTTCGCAGGTCAACGCCGGGGTTCCATGGGGCGATGATCAGCAAAGCGGAGGTTCGCCCGGGTAACGGGTGGCGCTATCTCTTCCGCGGCGTGATGGTCGGCGACGGTCACCGCCCTGCGGGCAAGCCGCTGCGCGCCGCCCAGGACGAAGCCGGTGTCCCGCCCGGCGTGTGGAAGGGCCGGGGCCTGGCCGCGGTCGGCCTTGCGGCCGGGGACGTGGTGACCGAGCGGCAGGCCGAACTGCTCCTGGGGGAAGGCCGGCACCCGGACGCCGACCGGATCGAGCGCGAGCTCCTGACGGAGGGCAAGAGCCCGGCGCAGGCCCGGCGGGCGACCGTGCTGGGCAGGCCCATCGAGCACAACCAGTCACCGGAGACCGACAAGGCCAAGGAACGGACGCCCTGGCTGGGCATGGACCTGGTGTTCCGGCCCCCGCCGACGGCACACATCGCGTGGGCGTTCGGGGATGACGAGACCCGCCTGGTGCTGGAGCTGTGCCAGGACATCTCCCGGGACAAGACGCTGGCGTGGCTGGGGGACTCGGTCGCACAGATCCGCTGGGGGAGCGGCGGCAAGCACCGCAAGCCGATCCGGGACGGGCTGATCGTCGCAGTGTTCCGGCACTACGAGTCCAGAGCCGGAAAGCCACTTCTCCATGATCATGCGGTGGTGTCGATCCGCGCCCGGCGGTCGGACGACAAGGGGACGTGGGGCAACCTGTCGGCGGACTCGATGCTGGCCCACATCGTCGCGGCCGACACCCTCTACACCCTCTACTTCATGGAGGAAGTGTCCGCCCGGCTCGGGTGGGCCTGGGAGCCGCGCGAGGTGACGCCCGGCCGCCGGCCCGTCATGGAGATCGCGGGCATCGACCAGCGGCTCATCGGCTGGCAGTCGACCCGCCGCCAGCAGATCGAGGACGCGCTGTCCGTCCTCACCGCCGACTACGAAGAACGGCAGGGGCACCCGCCGGGGGAGCGGGCCGCCTACGCGCTGGGCTGCCAGGCCGCCGACCAGACGCGCCCGCCCAAACGCACGGTGCTGCTGTCGCTGACCGAGCTACGCGAGCGATGGCGGGATTCAGCGGTCCGGGCCTACGGTGCCGACGTCGTCGACCGGCTGGCGGAGCGGGCGCGGGCGGCGGCCGCGGCGGTGTGGGCGCGGGTCCGGCCGGTGGTCGACATCGCCCTGGCGGCCGTCGACGTCGTCGCCGTGGTGTACGTGATGCGCGGCGCGTTCAAGCGCCACCACCTGCTCGCCGAAGCCCGCCGCCACCTCTCCTATGTCCTGCGCGGCCGGCCCCACCAGGCGGGCCTGGACGAACAGATCGTGCAGACGGTCATCGACGACTACACCCGCCCGGCCGGCCGACGGATGATGACCGCCGACCTGCGCGCCCTATACCCCCGCGACACCGAGGACCAGGCCGTGCTGCGCCCGCTGACCCGCAAGCGGACCGCGACGCCGTACGAGCGGGCCCGCCTCGCCGCCGACGCGCTGAGGGTCCGGGCCCGGCCGCGCACCGTCGCCGTGCCCGCCGCCTCGAGGTCGCGCCCGCGGCCGTTCCACTCGGACCGGAAGGCCGGCCGCGTCCCGGAGCAGACGACCGACGTCGACACGGTGGAGCAGACCCGCCGGACGCTTGCTGAGGCCGCCCTCGCCAGGGTCCAGGAAGGCGCCCGGGAGCGTGCCCTCACCCACGGCCCCCGAGCGCAGCCCGCCCCGGTGACGGCCCGGCCGCCGCACACCCAGCAGCCCGGCACCCAGCACACGCCGGGCCGGACCACAGGAGGAGTCGCGTGAGCACCCCGGAAGAACAACCCAGCCTTGATGACGCCCTCGCCCGCGCCCGCGCAGCCGCCAAGGACATATCCGCCGCGCTCGATGAGGACCAGGAGCCCGAGTCCGATGAGCCCTTGGGGTGGCAGCCGATCTGGAAGCGCCCCCGGAAGCCGAAGTCGAAGGCGGCGAAGAAGCAGGAGCTGCGCAAGCAGCGGCGGCGACTCCAGGACGCCGGGAAGCGCCGCCTCGCCGCCGCGCAGTCGCGCCGGCCCCGGTCCCGGCAGAACCGGATCGGCAACGCGGCCGCGCGCCGCGACGCCCGCGCCCTGTCCCGGGTGCGGCACTCCACCGCCTGGCTGTGGTGACGATGCCGGGCATCGTCCACCGAGTGGAGCCCACGATGTTCTGCATCCAGTGGCGATGCACACTGCACGGCCTGCCGGGCATCAGTGCCCGCAACACGGCCATGTTGGAAGCGATCACCGACCTCCCTCCGATCGTGGTCAGCGACCTCTTCGGCGTCCACCCCCACACCGCCTACGCCTGGGCTCAGTACGCCCAAAACAGCTGGGCTGAATACCTCGAAGCTGTTCAATCCACCGACTAGTCCCCGCGACTTCGAGGACCGATCTTGGGCACCCTCGTTCTCGTCTCCGCAGGCACCCCTTGGACCGCACCACCAGGAGGAACCAGTGTCATACCCGCAACTGCTCACCCCCGAGGAGAAGCTCGCCGACGCGAAGAAGCTGTTGAGCCTCCCGCATATCGTCGTGATCTGCGGCTCCACCCGCTTCATGACCGAGATGAACGAGGCCGATCTGCGGGAGACTAAAGACGGAAAGATTGTCGTCAAACCGGGCGTAGACATGAAGTCGCCGTACGAACTTTGGTCCGATCCTGTCGAGGCCGAGGCGCTGAAGGTTCGACTCGACGGTCTGCACCGGGCGAAGATCCGGCTCGCTGATGAGGTGCTCGTAGTCGGCGACTACATCGGAGACAGCACCCGAGCCGAAATCGCCTACGCCCGGTCGCTGGGCAAGCCCGTGCGGTTCACGCACCCCGAAGTCGACCCTGACGCCTGACCGTTTCGCGGTGGCTTCGGCCACCGCCCACACCAAACCCTCCGCAGGCAGCCCTTGAAATTGATCATCTAGCTTCCGGGCCGAATAGCGCAGGGTTGGAACACCGACTCTTCCCCAGTCCGATGGGCCGATGGGATCCACCGAGTGGACTCCACTCCGGTGCGCCGGATGACGATGCACGCCACGTGGTGCGCACCGCGATGTCCGTCGCCGCATCCGGTGGCGCACCACCCGACGATGCCCGTTACTCTCGCGCGCGCCCGGTGCGCCGCACCTGATGTCCCGCACCGCACCGGTGCGCCTACCGCCGACCGACCCTTTGACCGGGTGCGGCCGGTGGTGTCCGCTACCCCTTGACCAGGTCCGCCACCGAGGACGTTTCCCCTTGACGCAGCCCCTTTCGGCTGGCGATCAGGTCGTGGTCAAGGGGGTGTGTGATAGGGGAGCCCGCCCAGCCGTGGCGCGCCAGGTGCGGTGCGGCGATGCCGATGGAACGCACCACGATGGGCGATGCGGTGCGTCGCGCGGCGGTGGCGCGCGTCGGGTGCGCCTACACGACGGTCAGGCGCACCGGGTGCGAGCCGGCCAGTGCAGGGTGGGCATCGAGGGCCTGGCCCACTCCGACGGCCTCCAGCTGGCGCAGAGTGTCGGCGATGTCCTCATGGTCCTCGGTGAGGAACTGCAAGGCGAAGTCGATGACGGAGCGGGCGATGCCTTCCGCCGTGTCCGGCCCGGCCTGCGCCCAGGTCCGCAGCGAGGTCACGAAGACGCGTCCGAGGGCCTCCAGGGCGAAAGTGTCCGCGCACGGCTCGCCCGCCTCCGGGCCGGGCAGTGCAGTGACGGGGACGACGATCCGTTCGACGACGTCGACGAGCAGCTCGGGCATCCGCGGCTCGCCGCTGGCGAACTCGCGGGCGGCTTCGACGTCGTCGGCCTGGACGGCGCGGAGGTAGCTGAACGCGCTGATGGCCGCGTCCGGGGTCATCGGGGCGAGCGGCATGTTGGTGGTGGGCATGATGGCTCCTCACGTACGGGGCGCCGCGCCGGTCGCGGCGGCCTCAGAAGCGATCTTCAGAGCGGACGCCTGTGGATAGAGTTCGCTGCACCGACGGTGAGCGGGCTCGCCTGGCCGGCGCCTGCGCTGCCCCTTGTCGAGTTCCGCTACCTGCGACATTCCGCCCATTCCGGTGGGGAGAGATCTCCGTCCCGGCACGCTGCGCGACGGCCGAGGGAAAAGCCGCTGCCGCCCGGGGGCGTGCCGCTGGGAGACTGCGGGGATGACCACGCAGCGGCTGCCGTTCCCGGTCCCGGACGAACGTGCCCACTACTTCGTCGGCAGCTACGCCGACATGCACGACCTCGTTGAGGACCTGGTCGTGCCCGCCGGAGCTCCCGAGGCCGCAGCGATCGTCCTGCGGACGGCCCGCGAGCTGCTGCGCCAGTCGTACTACTGCTACGAGTTCTCCACCGTGGCGGTCATGCACTCCCTGATCGCGGTGGAGATCGTGCTGCGCGACCGCATCCCGGACACGGGCAAGAAGCCGCTGCACCAGCTCATCAAGCAGGGCGCCGCCGACGGCATCTTGACGGCACGGCAGGCGGAGTACCTCGACTACGGCCGGCAGATCCGCAACGGCATGGCGCACGGCCAGACCACGCACGCGGTGATGCCGCCGGCCATGGCGGTGCCGATGGTGACGACCTCGTTCACGATCGTCTCCGAACTCTGCACCGCTGTCCGATGCCACTGATTCTTGACCTATTGCCACTGAAGTTGGACGACCGCGCGGATCGTGCCGTCGACCCTTGACCATCTGGTTCGCCATCGCTGGGTGCCGTCATATCCATCACCACCCGACCCGACGTGCAACATCGCGAGGATCTTGCTCGCCCTGTGCTGACACCACCCGACCGGTGATCATCGACGTCAACTAATCGATTTCGCAGGATCTTATGGGCAGGCCTAGAGTTCGGGACCGTGACTGAACTCGCGGACGACAAGGAGACGGCCGAGCGCGCCCGTGCTGCGGCCTCCCTGCTTCTGGAGGCCGGTGACAGGCTCGTCGCCTCCCACCTGAGCCTCCCGGTCGAGAACTACAAGGTGGTGCTCGGGGTCTACAGCTGGTGGCGGCTCGTCAACCGGACCTCAGCCGCTGTCCTCCTGCTGGTGGACAACGGCTACACCGCTCCCGAAGTCGCGCCCCTCATGCGGAACATCTTCAACCACGCCTACGCCATCAACTGGCTGGTCGACAACGGTGAGGCCGCGGTGGATGCCCTGGCGTCGGTGGGGGCGGACGAGCGGGAGAAGCTCCAGGGCTGGCTGGACAGAACCGGGTGGCCGATCGCGGCGCAGTACCGCGCGGAGATCGATGCATACACTGCGGCCAACCCCGAACCGGTCCGCGACGCCGCTGCTGAGGCGCTGCACAAGCGACTCAAGGACGAACTCGGCAACGTCGCCACCATGCTGAAGAGGTACGGCTCGGCCGACGTCTACCCGGTTTACAAGCACCTCTCGGGGATGTCGCACACCTCGGTGCAGACGGCCAGCGCCTACCTCGCACAAGACGCCAGCAGTGGGGACGTGCAGGTTCGATCCGCCGCCGTCGACCTCGGCTACGTCTACGTCATCCAGCTGACGATCGCCCTCCTGCAGGCTGCCCATGTGTTCAGCCCGCTGCTCGACGGCGACCCACTGCGTCCGGCCGTCGACCAGGCGATTGCGGACTTGGGGCTGGAGGGTCTGCAGGTGGTTCCGACCCGCACGCCGTAGCCGGGCCGATCTCGTTGCGCCACCGGCCGGGGCACCGACTACCGTCGCGCAATGCGCCAGGCCGACCAGGTGGTCAAGGTGTGATGGCACGAACCGCATAGTCGTCCAGCTTCAGTGGCAACCGGTCAAGGATCAGTGGCACCGGACAACCGCACCTGCCTGACGATCACGGCTCGGTAACGGCACTCAGTGGAGTGTCACACCGTCGACTTCCGCCACACCTCTACCAGGTGACGGGGGACTTCCATCCGGACCCCCGCGCCACCTGGGTGAGGAGCCTCGTCATGACGTACACCAGCAGCGCCCGGCAGCCCGACTCGGAGCCGCGCCCGACCTGGTCAAGGGGTGCTGAGCGGCCTCCGGGCGGCCCGGAATCCAGTGCCGTGAACGGTGCCGCGAACGATTCCAACGTCGTGCCCATCACCGCAGCTCACACCGCCCGACAAGGGTGTTCGAAAGGCCGGGCCAGGCGAGCCGAGCGAGGTGAGAGGAAGGCCGATGGACGATCTCAAGGCTCCCGCGTGGTACCAGCGCCACCAGTGGTGGATCCGACTGGGGCTCGAAGCCCTGGCCGTGATCGCCGCGCTCGTGGAAATTATCGTGCCGCTCGTTCACTGACGCCTTCCGGGCCCTCGCCCCGCGAGCCCCACCGTCCCGCCCCCTCCCCTGGGGGGCGGGACTTCCGCTGTACCCCGCCGGGAGCCATCGCCGCTGTGCGGCCGGAGCGTGCTCTTGCGTACCTGTGCGGAAAAGATGTCGTACTGGTATGCCGACGACCAGCACGGCTGTATAGGAAACCTGCATGTTTACAGGTCACTAGGGCTGTCAGGCTGTTGAACCGGCGCCGGTGGTGGCGTTCAAGGCGTGCGCCTTGTCCCCCTTGGTGATGTAGACCATACCGTTGGCGACCGCAGGCGTGGAGAACGTGGAGAAGTCGTCGTTGCCGGAGGTGTGGGTCCACCGCTTAGCGCCGGTGGTGGCATCCAGGGCGGACAGCGCGTTGCCATCGTTGCTGGTGATGTAGACGGTTCTCTCGATGACCACGGGAGAGGACCGATGGTCGTCGCCATCATCCGCGTGCTCAGACGAGTCGGCGGTGTCGACTATCCATTGCTCGGCACCGGTGGCAGCATCCAGGGCATGCACAAGGCCGTCCATGCACCCAAGGTAGACGGTTCCGTCGACGACCACTGGCGAGGCTTCGAGGGTGGTGTAGGCGCGGTGGGCCCACCGCTCGGTGCCGGTGGCGGCATCCAGGGCATACAGACGGTTGTCCCCACTGCCGAAGTAGACGGTTCCGTTAGCGACCGCGGGCGAGGAGTAGGCGTCGGCGCGGTGGGTCCACCGCGTGCCGCCGGTGCCGGCATCCATCGCATACACACGACCGTTACTACTGCAGACGTAGACGGTACCGTCAGCGACCACTGGCGAGGATTCGATGCGACTGCTTGTGCTTTGGACCCATTGCTCGGCGCCAGTGGCGGCATCTAGGGCGTACATTTTGAGCCCGTCGCTGCTGATGTAGACGGTGCCGTCAGCAACCACAGGCGGATAGAAGCGTTCATCGCGTGTGGTGTAAGCCCACTGCTCGGTGCCGGTGGCGGCATTCAAGGCGTACACCCCTGGGCTACCGCCGATGTAGATGGTGCCGCCGACTACCACTTGTGAGGGGTGAAAGCCGATATAGCCACGTATAGCGCAGGCCCATCGCCCGGAACCGGTAGCAGCGTCAAGGGCGTGCACCCTGTCGTCTGATCCGCAGACGTAGATGTTGCCGTCGGCAACCACGGGTGCGGAGAGGGTGCTGCCGCCGATTTTGCGAGTCCAAGGGGTGCTGGTGGCGGCCGCGAACCGCTTTGTAGGGTTGAGGGCACGAACCGTCGGAGCCGTGGGCGGCGTGCCTTGCACTGGTGGAGTCGGTAGCGAGGCGTGCAGGCCGTATGGAGGCGACGACTCGAGCAGTGTGTCTGCCAGGCGCGGTCGTTTCACTGGGACCGGTGCGGCGATCGTAGTGTCGCCTGATGCGGCCTCGTGCGTGCTGTCATCCGCCGTTCTAACTGACTGGCCGAGGACCACCGGCAGAGGTGTTCCTGCTGCGCGTTCCACTGCCGCCGAGAGCGATTTTGGGTGCACCACTGTGGAGGACGCGACGGTGAGGGCGCGGAGGTGGTCGCGGACCTGGTCAGCGGTGGAGGGGCGGTCGTCAGGGTCTTTGGCAAGCAGGGCCAGGACGAGTTGGTCGAGGGCTGCTGGGACGTCGAGGCTTCGGGCACTGGGGGGCTCAGGGGTGCGGTGCAGGTGTGCGTACATCAGCGCAACCGTGTCGAGGTCGCCGAACGGGGTGGAGCCGGTGAGAAGTTCGTGCAGCAGGCAGCCCAGGGAGTACAGGTCGCCGCGGCCGTCGCCGGCCTTGCCGAGGAGACGCTCGGGCGGCATGTAGTGGGGGGTTCCGATGATGCGGCTGGCCTGGGTGACGGTGGAGGTGTAGTGGGCGATGCCGAAATCGAGGATCTTGATGTTGCCGGCATGAGTAAGCATGAGGTTGGCTGGCTTGAGATCACGGTGGACGATCCTTGCCGCATGCGCGGCGGCCAGGGCGTCGGCGGTCTGTACGGCCCAGTCGAGGGCGTCCGCGAGGGTTGGTAGGCCCTCATCACGCATGGCAGCGGACAGGTCCCGTCCATGCAGCAATTCCATGACGAGGAAGCGAGTGCCGTCGGGCTCTTGGCCGATGTCGTAGATTGTGACCACCCCAGGGTGGTTCAAGCCACCTGCCATGCGTGCTTCGCGGAGGAACAGGTCAGTCCCGTCGTCCCCTTCGGATGGCCGCAACAGCTTGACTGCAACGTGCCGCCGGATCACGGTGTCGTGTGCCGCCCACACTTCGCCCATACCGCCCCGGCCCAGCAGTTGGTCCAACTGGTAGCGGCCTGCGAGTATCCGTCCGGCCATAGCGTCCCCCCACACTTGCCCCGCGAGCCCACGACGTACAAGGGTTTGTGGGGCAGGTGGCCGAAATCCTACCCAGTGGCCGGCGCCCTGGGATCAGGGGCAGGTAGCGGTGGAGGTGTTCGTATGCGGTGAGCTTGGCGGCGAGGCGTTCCGGGCCCACGGTGGCCCGGTCGACTTCCACGAACGCCCGCAGCATCGCCCCATCCTCGTCGGTGGGGTCGTGTCGGTAAAAGGAGCGCGTCGGGGATGACCGCCTCACCGCTCCCGATCGGATGGTGGACCTCGGGGATCCAGTCCAACGGCTCGCACACATTGCTGCGGCGGCGGGCGTCCTCGAGGAAGACGAGCGCGGTCTCGGTCACCGTCAGCGTGTGGCCAGCCTTCAGCCGCACGGCGGTCGGATCGGACACGGTCCTGGAGGTGCGGTGCCCGCGCAGCTCGGGCCACTCGCAGGCGAGCTGACCGCTGTACGTGGTCGGGAACCACACCCGGGTCCGCCCAGCCTGCGGCAGGGTGATGCGGTCGACCACCCCCTCGGCCCGCAACCGGGCTGGCCGCCGGGTCTGCTCGATACGCACCCCAGGGGCGATCACCCGGTGCATCTGCTCGGTGGTGGTCATCCGATATTGCGCCAGCACACCCAGCGTCAGCCGGTCCCCGCTGCCTGCGTCCACGCCGATCATCACGGATCCGCTCGCTTTCCGTCCGGTGCGATGCCGTTCTGCCCGGCACCGCGCGTACCGGTCACATCGGCAGCCAGCCCCGACCAGAGCCCCGACCACGGTCACGGTCACGAAGCGACAACACCTCCGTGGACTGGGCCCGCATCCCCGCCGACAACCCGTCCGGCAACCGTCCGCGCCCTCTGCCACGGCCTTCTGCGAATGCGCAGGTCACCACGAGGATCCGGCCGTGGTCGGGAGGCCGACATCCCCTCTACGCCCCCGTGCCC
>NZ_POTZ01000130.1 GCF_003236365.1 Streptomyces sp. NTH33 | reverse complement strand
GGAGGCGCGGGGCGGTGCGGGGGCGCCGCTGCGGACCGTCGGCGGGCTCACCCCGCTGCTGCGGAGGGCGGACCGGGTGGTGATGGGCGATCCGTTCTCGCGGTACGTCCAGCTGCTGCTGACGATCACCACGGCGCGGGACCTCGTCGTCGTGGACGACGGCACGGCGACGATGGAGTTCGTCACCCAGCTCGCCCGCGGGGAGCGGCTGGTGCGCTGGCACCGCAAGGGGGGCCGCCGCGGCCCGCGGGACCTCCTCCTCGGCCCGGTGTCCGCCGCGGCCCGGCGCCGGCTGACACCGGGCGCGGGGCGCCGGGTGGAGGTGTTCTCGGCCATGCCGGTCGAGGAGGTCCCGGACGGCGTGACCGTCACCGGGAACCGCTTCGCCTGGACCCGCGCCCGCTTCGGCCCGCCCCGGGTCACCGGGGGCGCCGACCTGGTGGGTACGTCCCTGGTGGAGACGGGCGTGGTCGACGGCGACCGGTACCTGGACGCCGTACGGGGGCTGGCCGGGGCCCACGGGGCCACCCGCTACTTCGCCCACCGGCGCGAGAGCGCCGGGAAACTCCACCGGCTGGCGGTGGAGACGGGCCTGGAGATCGTCCGCCCCGAACTCCCCCTGGAGCTGATCGCCCGGCGCGGCCCGATCGGCCGTACGATCCTCAGCTTTCCCTCCACCGTCGTCCACACTCTCCCGCCGGCCCTGGCCGGCACCGGTGTCCGCGTCACCGTCTGCGACATCGACCCGAGCTGGCTGACCGCGCACGCCTCCCCACGGGCCCGGGGCTTCCTGTCCGGGGTGACGGGCACGGCCCGCGACGTGCACCGCCTCGCCCGGACGGTCCCGGCCGGCTGACCGCGCCCGCCGGGATCCGGCACGGAATGTCCGTCCGACAGGTGAACACCTCGGGCGTGGTTCGGGCGGGGCGTGGTATCCGTGGAGAAAAGCACAAAAAGGGACGGGTGCCAGAGGTGTGGCGAGTGCCGCACTCCCGGGGATTCCGTGATCCGCTCGGCGGCCAAGGCGGGCGAGCTTACCCATCCCAGCCGACACCTATGCGCCGGGCGGCCAGTTTTTCTCCCTCTGACGGGTTGAATTTTTGTTGATCGTGGGTCAGCCGACCGCCTGGGCGTCCTACCCTTCAAAGGGTGAAACAGCTGATGTCCCCAGAGTCCGAGGCCGATCTCCCTGCTGATGCCACGGTGGACGCCGCCCTTCCCGGCACCCTGCCGGAGGCGCTGTACGCCGAGCTCGTCGCGTTCCGGCGCGACCTGCACATGCATCCGGAGCTCGGCAACCAGGAGTTCCGCACCACCGCCGCGATCAAGGAACGGCTGGGGAAGGCCGGGCTCGCGCCGCGGGTGCTTCCGGCCGGGACCGGGCTCGTCTGTGACATCGGCGCGGACCCCGGGGGGCCGGACGGCGGCCCGGGTCTGCTCGCCCTGCGCGCTGACATCGACGCCCTCCCCATCCCCGACACCAAGGGCGAGTGCCCGTACCGCTCCACCGTTCCCGACCGCGCCCACGCCTGCGGGCACGACGTGCACACCACCGTCGTGCTCGGCGCCGGGCTGGTGCTCGCCGACCTGCACCGGCAGGGGCTGCTGCCCCGGCCCGTGCGGCTGATCTTCCAGCCCGCCGAGGAGGTGCTGCCCGGCGGTGCCGCCGAGGTCATCAAGAGCGGGGCGCTGGAAGGCGTCGGCCGGATCGTCGCCGTGCACTGCGACCCTCGGGTCGACGCGGGCCGGATCGGGCTGCGCCAGGGAGCCATCACCTCCGCCTGCGACCGGCTGGAGATCCAGCTGGACGGCCCCGGCGGGCACACGGCCCGGCCGCATCTGACGACGGACCTGGTCACCGCCGCCGCCCGGGTCGTCACCGACGTGCCCGCGCTCGTCGGCCGCCGGGTCGACACTCGCGCCGGGCTCGCCGTGACCTGGGGCCGGATCGAGTCCGGGCACGCCCCGAACGTCATCCCGCAGCGCGCCGAACTCGCCGGAACCGTCCGCTGCCTGGACATCCACGCCTGGCGGCAGGCGCCCGACATCGTGGTCGCCGCGATCGACGAGGTCGCCAACCTCCACAAGGCCAAGTCCGAGATCAACTACGTGCGCGGGGTGCCGCCGGTCGTCAACGAACCGGGGGCGACCAAACTGCTGCGCGACGCCATGGCCGCCCGGCGCGGCGCGTCCTCGGTCGAGGACACCGCACAGAGCCTCGGCGGCGAGGACTTCTCCTGGTACCTGGAGCAGGTGCCCGGCGCGATGGCCCGCCTCGGGGTGCGCACCCCGGGCGAGCGCACCGTGCGCGACCTGCACCAGGGGGACTTCGACGCCGACGAGTCCGCCATCAGGGTGGGTGTGGAGCTGTTCACCGCCGCCGCCCTGCTGCACCCGACGCGCTGAGCGGCCACGGGCGAAGGGGCACCCCGCCCGGTGTCCCTTCGTCCGATCGCGTCGCCCGCCCGGTGTCCCTTCGTCCGATCGCGTCGCCCGCCCGTCGTCGGGCCGCGTCGCCGTCGCCCGCTGTCGGCACGGTTCGGTAACGGCGGTGAAAAACCCCGTTCCCCTCTGCTTCTACGCGCGTTACTGTGCGCCGGAATCGCCACCACAGGCGGCTCATGGGGCTGCGGGCCGGCGACGGCGCCGTGGGCAAGAAGGGGTGCTTGCTGTGCGTCTGAACTCATCGAGGACCAGGTTCTCCCAAGCCGCGGTGGCCGTAGCGGTCGTCGCGCTCGCGGCCGCCGGGTGCGGCAAGACCAGCAACGAGTCGACCGGCAGCTCCTCCTCGTCCGGCAGCTCCTCCTCCGGGAAGTACACGGGCAAGGGCATCGGCCTCGCGTACGACATCGGCGGCAGGGGCGACCAGTCCTTCAACGACGCCGCGTACGCCGGCTTCCAGCAGGCCGACAAGGAGTTCAAGGTCGGCGGCCTGGACGTGGAGCCGCAGGACGGCGAGTCCAACGCCGACAAGGTGCAGCGCCTCGAGCAGATGGCCAAGGCCGGTTACAACCCGGTCATCGGGGTCGGCTTCGTCTACGGCCCCGCGGTCGGGGAGGTCGCGGCCAAGTTCCCGAAGACCACCTTCGGCGTCATCGACGACGACCAGGCCAAGGCCGGCAACGTCGCCGACATGGTCTTCCACGAGGAGCAGGCCTCCTACCTGGCGGGTGTCGCGGCGGCCAAGACCACCAAGAAGAACCACATCGGCTTCATCGGCGGTGTGGACATCCCGCTGATCCGCAAGTTCGAGGCGGGCTTCGTCCAGGGTGCCCAGTCGGTCAACCCGAAGATCAAGATCGAGAAGCAGTACCTGACGCAGACCGCCCAGGAGGGCGGCTTCTCCAGCCCCGACAAGGGCGAGAACGCCGCGAAGGGCCAGATCGACGCCGGTGCCGACGTCGTCTACCACGCGGCCGGCCTGTCCGGCCTGGGCGTCATCAAGGCCGCCGCCGAGCACAAGGTGTGGGCGATCGGCGTCGACTCCGACCAGTACAACCAGGACTCCCTGGCCAAGTACAAGGACTGGATCCTCGGTTCGGCCCTGAAGAACGTCGGCGGTGCGGTCTACGAGCTCACCAAGTCCGTGGTCGAGGGCAAGCCGCTGAGCGGCGAGGTGCGCGGCGACCTGAAGTCGGGCGGCGTCGGCTTCGCCGACTCCAACCCCAAGTACCAGGCGATGAAGGACGTCGTCGCCGCCGTCGACAAGGCCAAGCAGGACATCATCGACGGCAAGGTCACCGTCAGCACGCAGTGACGGCCGTCCGGAACGGTGACCCGCACCACCCCGTGCGCCCCTTGCCTTGCGCAAGGGGCGCACTGCTGTCGGTGAGGACGGCCGGTATATGTGGCCACAGGTCGATAACAGAGCGGACAGAAGGGGTTTTCCGTCTGGTCTACGCGCGTTACGCTGCGGCGGAACCAGCGCCTGGTATGGGCGCTTGCACAAAGGAGTCTCGTTCCATGCGCCGGTTGTCCCGTATCGCGGTTGCAGGCATTGCGACCGCGGCCCTCGCCGTCAGCGTTTCCGCCTGTGGCAGCAGCTCGACCAGTTCGTCCAACTCGTCCTCCGACGGCAAGAACAAGGGCATCGGCCTGGCCTACGACATCGGCGGCAGGGGCGACCAGTCCTTCAACGACGCAGCGTACGCCGGTCTGCAGAAGGCTGAGAAGGAGCTGGGCATCGGCGGCCTGGACGTGGAGCCGCAGGACGGCGAGTCCAACGCCGACAAGGTGCAGCGCCTGGAGACCCTGGCCAAGCAGGGCTACAACCCGGTGATCGGTGTCGGCTTCGTCTACGGGCCGGCCATCGAGGAGGTCGCCGCCAAGTTCCCGAAGACCACCTTCGGCATCATCGACGACGACCAGGTCAAGGCCGACAACGTCGCCGACATGGTCTTCCACGAGGAGGAGGCCTCCTACCTGGCGGGTGTCGCGGCGGCCAAGAGCACCAAGAAGAACCACATCGGCTTCATCGGCGGTGTGGACATCCCGCTGATCCGCAAGTTCGAGGCGGGCTTCGTCCAGGGTGCCCAGTCGGTCAACCCGAAGATCAAGATCGAGAAGCAGTACCTGACGCAGACCGCGGAGGAGGGCGGCTTCTCCAGCCCCGACAAGGGCGAGAACGCCGCGAAGGGCCAGATCGACGCCGGTGCCGACGTCGTCTACCACGCGGCCGGCCTGTCCGGTCAGGGTGTCATCAAGGCCGCCGCCGAGCACAAGGTGTGGGCGATCGGCGTCGACTCCGACCAGTACCAGCAGAGCTCCCTGGCCAAGTACAAGGACCACATCCTCACCTCGGCCCTGAAGAACGTCTCGGGCGCGGTCTACGAGCTCGCCAAGTCGGTCAAGGACGGCAAGCCGCTGTCCGGCGAGATCCGCGGCTCCCTCGCCAACGGCGGTGTGAGCCTCGCCGACTCCAACCCGGTCTTCAAGGACAACGCCGACCTGCAGGCCGCGCTCAAGAAGGCCGAGGAAGGCATCAAGGACGGCTCGATCAAGGTCAAGAACTCCTGACCGGACGGCCGTGAGGCGGGCCGTGGGCCCGCTGTGGGAACGGCCGGAAAGGGCGCCGCGACGGCGGTGTCACGGTTGCGGAACGGGGTGCGGTACGCAAGAGGACCCGCACCCCGTTCGCGGCAGAATGCTCGGAACGGATCGGGAGTGAATCAAGATCGATCAGATCCGGGCACTATTTAAAGTAGGGGCGCTACGCGCGTAGAGCGGCCCCTTTCCCCAAGGAGAGTGCGCCATCGACGCGTCCAGCAGCCCTCCGCCCACCGCTCGGTCGACCGTCGCGGTGGAACTCACGGGCATCACCAAACGGTTCCCCGGAGTCGTCGCCAACCACGACATCCACCTGGTGGTCCGCAAGGGCACCGTGCACGCCCTCGTCGGCGAGAACGGCGCCGGCAAGTCCACCCTGATGAAGATCCTCTACGGCATGCAGAAGCCGGACGAGGGCACCATCGCGGTCGACGGCGAGCAGGTGGGCTTCGGCAGCCCCGCCGACGCCATCGCCCGCGGCATCGGCATGGTCCACCAGCACTTCATGCTGGCCGACAACCTCACCGTGCTCGAGAACGTCGTCCTCGGCAGTGAGAAGCTCCACGGCATCGGCGCGGGCGCCCGCAGGAAGATCAAGGAGATCTCCGACCGCTACGGCCTCGGTGTCCGCCCGGACGCCCTGGTCGAGGACCTCGGCGTCGCCGACCGCCAGCGCGTGGAGATCCTCAAGGTCCTCTACCGCGGCGCCCGCATCCTCATCCTCGACGAGCCCACCGCCGTACTCGTCCCGCAGGAGGTCGACGCGCTCTTCGACAACCTGCGCGAGCTGAAGGCCGAGGGCCTGTCCGTCATCTTCATCTCCCACAAGCTGGGCGAGGTCCTGTCGGTCGCCGACGACATCACCGTCATACGCCGCGGCACCACCGTGGGCACGGCCGTCCCTGCCGAGACCACCTCGCGCCAGCTCGCCGAGATGATGGTCGGCAGCGAACTGCCCACCCCGGAGACCGCCGAGTCCACGGTCACCGACCGGCCGGTGCTCACCGTCGACAAGCTGCGCCTTCAGGCCGAGGGCGGCCGTGCCGTCCTCGACGACATCAGCTTCACCCTCCACGCCGGCGAGGTCCTCGGCCTCGCGGGCGTCGAGGGCAACGGCCAGACCGAGCTGATCGAGGCGCTCATCGGCCTCAAGTCCGCCGACTCCGGCACGATCACCCTCGGGGACGAGGACATCACCCTCTGGCCCACCCGCCGCCGCCGCGAGTCCGGCATCGGCTACATCCCCGAGGACCGCCACCGCCACGGCCTCCTGCTGGAAGCCCCGCTGTGGGAGAACCGCATCCTCGGCCACGTCACCGAACGCCCCAACGCCAAGGGCTTCTGGCTCGACCCCAAGGGCGCCCAGGAGGACACCCGCCGGATCGTCCAGGAGTACGACGTCCGCACCCCCGGCATCGACGTCACCGCCGCCTCCCTGTCCGGCGGCAACCAGCAGAAGCTGATCGTCGGCCGCGAGATGAGCCACAGCCCCAAGTTCCTCATCGCCGCCCACCCCACCCGCGGTGTGGACGTCGGCGCCCAGGCCGCGATCTGGGACCACATCCGCGAGGCCCGCCGCGAGGGCCTGGCCGTGCTGCTGATCTCCGCCGACCTCGACGAGCTGATCGGCCTGTCCGACACCCTGCGGGTGATCTACAACGGGCGGCTGGTCGCCGACGCCGACCCGGCCACCATCACCCCCGAGCAACTGGGCTCGGCCATGACGGGTGCCGCGTCCGGCCACCTGGAACACGCAGAGACCGCCCCAGAAAACGACGCAGACGCCGGTCCGGAGGACGAGGCCCGATGAAGAAGTTCGACAAGGAGCGGGTGCTCCTCGCGGTGGCCGGCCCGGTCATCGCGCTCGTCGCGGCGATCCTGCTGACCTCGGTCGTGCTGATCGCCTCGGGCAAGAGCCCGATCGAGCCGTACGCCCTGATGCTGGAGCAGGCGTCGTTCTCCGACGTCCAGGTACTGATCATCAACCAGGCGTCGATGTACTACCTGGCGGCGCTCGCGGTGGCCGTCGGCTTCCGCATGAACCTGTTCAACATCGGCGTCGACGGCCAGTACCGGCTCGCCGCGATGATGACCGCCGTCGTCGGCGCCCACGTCGCCCTGCCGTCCTTCCTGCAGATACCGATGCTGCTGCTCGTCGGCATGCTCACCGGAGCCTTCTGGGCCGGCATCGCCGGCCTGCTGAAGGTCACCCGGGGCGTGAGCGAGGTCGTCGCCACGATCATGCTCAACGCCATCGCCACCAGCCTCATCGGCTACCTCACCCTGAAGGACATGTGGGGTGTGCAGGTCGGCAACAACATGACGACCGGCGTCATGAAGGAGTCCGGCTGGATCACGGGCGTCGACCTCGGCCCGGAGGTCGGCAGGATCTACGGCCTGGTCTTCCTCGCCGTCGCCATGGGCGTCGTCTACTGGATCGTCCTCAACCGCACCCGCTTCGGCTTCGACCTGCGCGCCACCGGCGGGTCGGAGACCGCCGCCGCGGCCTCCGGCGTCGACGCCAAGAAGATGGTGCTCACCGCCATGCTGATCTCCGGCGCGGTCGCGGGCCTGTCCGGCCTGCCGCTGCTGCTCGGCGACGCCCACACCTACAGCCTGAGCTTCCCGACCGGCCTCGGCTTCACCGGCATCACCATCGCCCTGCTCGGCCGCAACAACCCGGTCGGCATCGCCTTCGCCGCCCTCCTGATCGCCTTCCTCGACAAGGCCTCTCCCGCCCTCGACTACGCCGTCCCGGTCGCGTACGAGAAGGAGATCGCCACGATCATGCAGGGCCTGATCGTCTTCGCGGTCGTCATCTCCTACGAGGCCGTACGCCAGTGGGGTCTGCGCCGCCAGCAGAAGCAGGTCGGCCTGGAGCTCGCCGCGGCCGCCGCCCAGAACAACTCCGAGAAGAAGGAGGTGGCGGCCCGATGACCACCGCGACCATCGCCAAGCCGCAGGTCAAGCAGCCCGGCAGGGGCGGCCGCCGTGTCTCCCTCCCCGTACTCCTGCTGATCATCGCGGGCGTACTGGTCCTGACCTCGGTCGTCCGCCTGATCACCGGCGCGGACGGCATCACCTCGACCGGCCAGATGTCCACCGCGCTGCGCCTGGCCGTCCCCATCGGCCTCGCGGGCCTCGGCGGCCTGTGGGCCGAGCGGGCCGGCGTGATCAACATCGGCCTCGAGGGCATGATGATCCTCGGCACCTGGTTCGGCGCCTGGGCCGGCTACCAGTGGGGCCCGTGGGCCGGCATCGTCTTCGGCATCATCGGCGGCGCGCTCGGCGCGGTGCTGCACGCCATCGCCACGGTGACGTTCAACGTCAACCACATCGTCTCCGGTGTGGCCATCAACATCCTGGCCCTCGGCACCTGCCGCTACCTGTCGAAGTTCACCTTCGAGCACGCCCCGCAGGGCTCCTCCAAGCAGTCCCCGCCGGTCGATTCGCTGGGCAGCTTCTCCGTCCCCGGCCTGTCCGACTGGCTGCACACGCTCAACACCAAGCACTGGTTCCTGGTCTCCGACGTCGCCGGCCTGCTCGGCGGACTGATCACCGACCTGTCGCCGCTGACCGTCATCGCGCTCGCCCTCGTCCCCCTCACCTGGTGGGTGCTGTGGCGCACCGCCTTCGGGCTGCGGCTGCGCTCCTGCGGCGAGAACCCGGTGGCCGCCGAGTCGCTCGGCGTCAACGTCTACAAGTACAAGTACCTGGCCGTGATCATCTCCGGCGGCTTCGCGGGCCTGGGCGGCGCCTTCCTGTCCCTCGTGGCCTCGAACGTCTACCTCGACGGCCAGACCGCCGGCCGCGGCTACATCGGCCTCGCCGCGATGATCTTCGGCAACTGGATGCCGGGCGGCCTCGCCCTCGGCGCCGGCCTGTTCGGTTACACCGACAGCCTGAACCTGCGCGGCGGCACCACCAACGTGCACGCGCTGATCCTGCTGCTGGCGATCCTGCTGGTGTTCGGTGTGGCATACCTGGTGTGGAAGAAGAGGTTCGTGCCCGCCGTCGTCACCGCCGTGATCTCGGCGCTGATGTTCGCCTGGTACCTCGGCACCAACGAGGTGCCCAAGCAGGTCGTGACCGCGACGCCGTACATCGTCACCCTGCTGGTGCTGTCCCTGTCGGCACAGCACCTGCGGATGCCGAAGGCGAACGGTCAGTCGTACCGGAAGGGACAGGGCAAGTGACCCCGGACACCCCGGACGCCGCAGACGCCGCGGCGGTCGACTGGGCGGCGCTGAGGGAGGAGGCGCGCGCGGCGATGTCGCGCGCCTACGTCCCCTACTCGAACTACCCGGTCGGCGTCGCCGCCCTGGTCGACGACGGCCGGACCGTCACCGGCTGCAACGTCGAGAACGCCTCCTACGGGCTCGGCCTGTGCGCCGAGTGTGGACTGGTCTCCCAGCTGCACAACAGCGGCGGCGGGCGGCTGACCCACTTCACCTGCGTGGACGGCAACGGCGACGTCCTGGTGCCGTGCGGGCGCTGCCGGCAGCTGCTGTACGAGTTCGGCGGGCCCGACCTGCTGCTGGAGACGCCGGCGGGGATCCTGCCGCTGTCGAAGATGCTGCCGCAGGCCTTCGGCCCGGAGCACCTCACCAAGTAAGTCCCGGGCGGCCCCCCGAGCCTGAACAGGACCAGGGGGCCGCCCCCCTTCGCACCCCGGAAGGAAACCGAGCCCATGGCCATGGACGCCATCTCCGTCATCCGCACCAAGCGGGACCGCGGTGAGCTCAGCGACGAGCAGATCGACTGGGTGATCGACGCGTACACCCGCGGGGAGGTCGCCGACGAGCAGATGTCCGCGCTCGCGATGGCCATCCTGCTCAACGGCATGAACCGGAGCGAGATCGCCCGCTGGACCGCCGCGATGATCGCCTCCGGCGAGCGCATGGACTTCTCCTCCCTGTCCCGCCCGACCGCGGACAAGCACTCCACGGGCGGCGTCGGCGA
The DNA here is from genome assembly GCF_003236365.1 of Streptomyces sp. NTH33. Taxonomy (GTDB): domain Bacteria; phylum Actinomycetota; class Actinomycetes; order Streptomycetales; family Streptomycetaceae; genus Streptomyces. The sequence goes on along the minus strand of NZ_POTZ01000130.1, from coordinate 5,394 downwards.
CAAGATCACGCTGCCGCTGGCCCCGCTGGTCGCCGCGTGCGGCGCCGCCGTCCCGCAGCTGTCCGGCCGCGGCCTCGGCCACACCGGCGGCACCCTGGACAAGCTGGAGTCCATCCCCGGCTGGCGGGCGCTGCTGTCCAACGAGGAGATGCTGTCCGTGCTGGACGGCGTCGGCGCGGTGGTCTGCGCGGCGGGCGACGGACTGGCGCCCGCGGACAAGAAGCTGTACGCCCTGCGCGACGTGACCGGCACGGTCGAGGCGATCCCGCTGATCGCCTCCTCCATCATGTCCAAGAAGATCGCGGAGGGCACCGGCTCGCTGGTCCTGGACGTGAAGGTCGGCACCGGCGCCTTCATGAAGACCCTGGAGGACGCCCGCGAGCTGGCGTCCACGATGGTCGGCCTGGGCACCGACCACGGCGTGCGGACGGTCGCGCTCGTGACGGACATGTCGACCCCGCTCGGCCTGACGGCGGGCAACGCGCTGGAGGTCCGCGAGTCGGTCGAGGTCCTGGCCGGCGGCGGCCCGGCGGACGTGGTCGAACTGACCCTCGCCCTCGCCCGCGAGATGCTGGACGCGGCCGGCCTGAAGGACGCCGACCCGGCCAAGGCCCTGGCCGACGGCTCGGCGATGGACGTCTGGCGCCGCATGATCGCCGCCCAGGGCGGCGACCCGGACGCCCCCCTGCCCACCTCCCGGGAACAGCACGTCATCAAGGCCCCGTCCTCCGGCGTCCTGACCCGCCTCGACGCCTACGACATCGGCGTCGCCGCCTGGCGCCTCGGCGCCGGCCGCGCCCGCAAGGAGGACCCGGTCCAGGCGGCGGCGGGCGTGGAGCTCCACGCCAAGCCCGGCGACACGGTGACCGAGGGCCGGCCCCTGCTGACCCTGCACACCGACACCCCCGAGCGCTTCGAGTACGCCCTCCAGGCGGTCGAGGGCGCGTACGACATCGCGCCGGTCGGCACGGACTTCACCGCCTCGCCGGTGGTGCTGGAACGTATCGCCTGACCTGCACTTTCCTCTTTCGGGTGAACGGGATCGGTGGACCACCACCGGTCCCGTTCGGCATGCTGGGATCGGTGACGCACCGATAGGAGACCGCCATGAGCGCACTCACCGTCAGCCATGATCCCGAGCAGGGCTGGGACGACCTCGTCCGGTTCTGGGAGGAGATGGAATGGCCCGAGGGCAGCAAGGTGGAGATCATCGAGGGGATCATCACCGTGTCACCTGCTCCCGCGTACCGCCACAACGTGATCGCGGCCCGTATCCAGCGTCGCCTTTACTCCGTGATCCCCGAAGACTGGGAAATCTTCCAGACGCTGGCGATCGCCGTGCCCTCGCGGCTGGGCATGCTCATTCCGGACCTTGTGGTGGCCCCGGTGCGAGAGCACACGGAGGCGGACACCCACATCCCTGCCGCCCTGGCCGAGCTCGTGGTCGAGGTGACTTCCAAGTCCAACGCCCGACACGACCGCATCAGCAAGCCCGCCGCCTACGCCACCGCGGGCATCCCGCTCTACCTCCTCGTCGACCGCTGGGCCCCCGACGGTCCCACCGCGACGTTCTACGGAGAACCGAAGGGCGACGTCTACCGTCCACTGAGCAGCGCCAAGTTCGGCGAGCCCCTCAAGCTCCCCGCCCCCTTCGACCTCGTCATCGACACCGCCGAGTTCCCGGCCGACTGACGTCCCGTCACCCCAGCAGTGCCGCGATCACCACCAGCACCGGCACCGACAGGACCGTCGAGAGCAGGATGGCCTCGCGGGCCAGGGACTCACCCACCCGGTAGCGGCTCGCGTACGTGAACAGGTTCTGCGCGGCGGGCAGGGCCGAGGTGACCACCACGTCCAGCAGAGGCGCTCCGCGCAGGCCGAAGACGGCGGACGCCAGTGCCCACGCCGCCAGTGGCTGGCCCGCCGACTTCAGGGCGACGGCGAGCAGCACCAGGTGGCGGTCGCGGCCCCGGCCGGGGGCCGTGCTGCCGCGCAGGGAGATGCCGTAGGCCAGCAGGACGGCCGGGACCGACATGTTGCCGATCAGGGCGACCGGGTCCATGACCGGGCCGGGCACCCGTATGCCGGTCGCCGAGACCAGGACCCCGGACAGGGAGCCCACCGCGATCGGGTTGCGCAGGGGCGTGAGCAGGCGCTGCCACAGCGGGCCCTTCTCGCCCGCGCCGGACAGGTCCAGGACCGTCAGCGCGATCGGCGTGACCACGATCTGCTGGAACAGCAGGACCGGGGCCACCAGGGACGCGTCGCCCAGGACGTACACGGCGATCGGGATGCCGAGGTTGCCGGAGTTGACGTAGCTGGAGCACAGGGCGCCGATCGTGGTGCGGCCCACGCCCCAGCGGCGGACCGCGCCGAAGGCCACGAAGACGCCCGCCGCCGCGGCCGTGCTCATCGCCGTCACCAGCAGCCGGCTGGAGAAGATCACCGACAGGTCGGCCCGCGCGAGCGTGCTGAACAGCAGGGCCGGGGAGGCCACGTGGAAGGCCAGCCTGGTCAGCACCTCGCGGCCTTGGGCGCCGAGTGAGCCGCGGCGGCCGATCACGTAGCCGACGCCGATCACGACCGCGATGACGGCGAACCCGCTCAACACCCCCTGCACACGGCCCCCTTGGCAAGTGGGAGGCCGTCGCGTATCCAGGGCGGTGCGGTTCCGTGGGGCATGCGGCCACCCTCCGGGGAGGGAACCGAACCGGTCAATGTGATCTTCGATGCCCGCGGTGCCGCCCCGTCCGGCGATGAGTCACGGCCGGCCGGGCGGTCTACCGACCATGGACGCCAGGACACCCGCCGTGCTCGTGCTCGCCGGCCCCGTCACCCGGGAGGAGGTGGCGGGGTTGTGCGAGGACGTGCGGGCGCTGCTGGAGGGGACCCGGGCCGGGGTCGTGGTGTGCGATGTCGGCGGGCTGGGGCCGCCGGGGCTCGGCGCCGTCGACCTGCTGGCGCGGCTGCAGCTCGCCGCCCGGCGGGCCGGGGGCCGCATACGGCTGCGCGACCCCGGCCCGGGGCTGGGCGCCCTGCTCGACCTGGTCGGCCTCCGCTTCGAGTCAGAGACGGGGCGGCAGGTCGAACAGCGGGAACCAGCGCCGGGTGTCGAGGAAGCAGTGGAACCCGGTGATCCGGCCTCCTGACACCTCCAGGACCTGCACCGCCCACGGGGTGAAGCCGCCCTCGTCCGGGTCCGGCTTGTACTGGGCGAAGCCCGGCAGCCCGTTGGCCGACACCGGCAGCAGCCGGGAGCCCGCGCAGGCGGCGCCCAGCGTGGTCATGAAGCCCGTGATGTCCGCGGAACCCGTCAGCCACAGGTCGAACGGCGGCATCGTCATCACCGCGTCCTCGTGCAGCAGCGCGGTCAGCGCCGTCATGTCGTACCCCTCGAACGCCTTCACATAGCGCTCCAGGAGCCGTTGCTGCTCCTCGTCCAGCGGGTCCGACACGGCCGCGTCGGCGCCCCGGTCGCGCCGCTCGGCGAGCGTGGCACGCGCCCGCTGCAGCGCGCTGTTGACCGAGGCGACCGACGTGCCCAGCAGCTCGGCGACCTCGCTCGCCCTCCAGGCCAGCACCTCGCGCAGGATCAGCACCGCCCGCTGCTTGGGCGGCAGCTGCTGCAGGGCGGCCATGAAGGCCAGCCGCACCGACTCCTTGGCGACCGCCGCCTCCGCCGGGTCCTCGACCACCGGCAGCATCCGGGCGTCCGGCATCGGCTCCAGCCATGTGTGGTCCGGGCGCGGGGACAGCGCCGCACGGGCCAGCGGCGTGGACTCGGTCAGGTCCATCGGCCGGGCGCGCTTGTTGCCCGCCGTCAGCATGTCCAGGCAGACGTTCGTCGCGATGCGGTAGAGCCAGGAGCGCAGGCTGGAGCGCCCCTCGAACCTGTCGTGACTCCGCCAGGCGCGCACCAGGGTGTCCTGGACCGCGTCCTCCGCCTCGAAGGACGAGCCGAGCATCCGGTAGCAGTAACCGGTCAGCTCGACCCGGTGCTTCTCCAGCTGCTCGGCGAGGTCCGCCGTCGTCGCCGTACCGTTTCCCATCGTCCACTCACCCCTGTGGCCGTCCCGTCCGGTGCGCGTCGTCACGCCCAGCACCCCGGAAGCTACCGCGAGGCACTGACAACGCCTCCCGGTCAGGAAGAACCAGCAGGTCAGAGGGTGCTCATGCCGGTACCGGTTCCCGCCGTGCCGCCACGCGCGCCGCCCGCGAACCGAGCACCGTGATCGCCACGACGCCCAGGACCGCCAGCAGCCCCACGCCGACCGTTCCCGCCCAGCCCTCGGAGTGGAAGGCCATCGCACCCACCGTGCTGCCCGCGCTGGAGCCGATGTAGTAGGCGGACTGGTAGAGCGCCGAGGCCTGGGCGCGGCCGTGGGTGGCCGTCCTGCTGACCGCCGAGGAGGCGACCGCGTGCCCGGCGAAGAAGCCCGCCGTGATCAGGACCAGGCCCAGCAGCACCGGCACGACCGACGCCGACAAGGACAGCAGCAGACCCGCCGCCGTCGTGGCGCCCGCCAGGTACAGGGCGCCCCTGCGGCCCAGCCGGCCCACCAGCCGGCCCGCCGTCGACGCCGACACCGTACCCACCAGGTACACCAGGAAGATCGAACCGACGATGCCCTGGGGGAGGGAGAAAGGGGCCTCGGTCAGGCGGTAGCCGATCACCGTGTAGACGCCGCCGAACACGGTCATGAACAGCGCGCCGATCGCGTACAGGCGGCGCAGCAGCGGATCGGCGAGGTGGTCGCGGACCGTACGGGCCACCGCGTGCGGGCGCAGCGAGCCCGCCGTGAAGTGCCGCGGTGCCGGCAGCAGCAGGCGGAAGGCCACCGCGCACCCCACCGCGATCACACCGATCATCCCGACGGCGACCCGCCAGCCCCACTCCTGGGCCACCCAGCCGGTGATGATCCGGCCGCTCATGCCGCCCACGCTGTTGCCCGCCACGAACAGGCCGATCGCCGTGACCAGCGCCCTGGGCCGAACCTCCTCCGCCAAATAGGCCTGCGCCGACGCCGGCAGACCCGCCAGCGCGGCACCCTGCAGCGCCCGCAGCACCACCAGCACGCCCAGCGACGGCGCGAAGGGCACCACCAGCCCCACGGCCACCGCGACCGCCAGCGAGGCCGTCATGACCATCCGCCTGCCGAAACGTTCCGACAGGGCGCTCATCGGAAGGACGAAGAGCGCCAGACCGCCGGTCGCCGCCGCCACCGTCCAGCTCGCCTCGCCCGCCGCCACCCGGAACTCGCCGGAGATCAGCGGCAGCAGGGCCTGCGTGGAGTACAGCAGCGCGAAGGTCGCGACGCCGGCGAGGAAGAGGGCCAGGTTCATCCGGCGGTAGCCGGGGCCGCCCGGGGCCATGCGGGAGTCGGAGTCGGTGAG
>NZ_POTZ01000012.1 GCF_003236365.1 Streptomyces sp. NTH33 | reverse complement strand
CCCCCGCCGAAGACCCCGCCGGCCGGCACGCCCGCCGCTTCGGGCTGCCCGTCGCCACCGCCCTGGTCATGGGCAACATCATCGGCGGCGGGATCTTCCTGCTTCCGGCCTCCGTCGCCCCGTACGGCACCGTCAGCCTGGTCGCCTTCGGAGTGCTGACCGTCGGCGCCATCGCCCTGGCGCTGGTCTTCGGCCGCCTCGCCGAGCGGAATCCGCGCACCGGCGGACCCTACGTCTACACCCGCGAGGCCTTCGGCGACTTCGCCGGCTTCCTCGCCGCCTGGGCGTACTGGATCACCACCTGGGTGTCGAACGCCGCACTCGCCGTCGCCGCCGTGGGCTACCTCGACGTGCTGATCCCGGTGAACGGCCACCGCTGGACGGCGTGCCTGGCCGCGCTCACCCTGCAGTGGCTGCCCGCGCTCGCCAACTTCGCGGGCACCCGGTACGTGGGCGCCGTACAGCTCGTCTCCACCGTGCTGAAGTTCGTGCCGCTGCTGCTCGTGGCGGTCGGCGGGCTGTTCTTCTTCGACACCCGCAACCTCGGCCCGTTCCACGCGGGCGGCGGCAGCGCGATCGGCGCGGTGTCCGCCTCGGCCGCGATCCTGCTCTTCTCCTACCTCGGGGTGGAGTCCGCCGCCGTCAGCGCGGGCGAGGTGAGGAACCCGCGGCGCACCGTGGGCCGCGCCACCGTCATCGGCACCGCGGGCGCGGCGCTCGTCTATCTGCTGGGCACGCTGTCCGTCTTCGGCACGGTCGCGCACGACCGCCTGGTGAGGTCCAGCGCCCCCTTCTCGGACGCCGTGAACACCATGTTCGGCGGCTCCTGGGGCGGAGTGGCCGTCGCGCTCGCCGCGCTGGTGTCGATGACCGGCTGCCTCAACGGCTGGACGCTGCTGAGCGCGCAGACGCCGTACGCCGCGGCGCGGGACGGACTGTTCCCCGCCGCCTTCGCGCGCCGGCGGCGGGGCGTTCCGACCGTCGGTGTCGCGGTCGCCGTCGTCCTCGCCTCGCTGCTCACCGTCTACAACTACGCCTCGGGCTCGGCCAAGGTGTTCGAGGTCCTGGTCCTGGTCACCACGTTCACCGCGACGGTGCCGTATCTGCTGGCCACCGCCGCGCAGATCTTCCACCTCGTCTCGGGGCGGCGCGAGCGGGTCGACCGGGCGCGGCTGGTACGGGACGCCGTGGTCGCGGCGGTCGCGGCCGCCTTCTCGCTGTGGCTCGTGGCGGGCGCCGGGTACGCCGCGGTGTACCAGGGTGTGCTGTTCCTGTTCGCGGGGGTCGTCGTCCACGCGGTGATGGCGGCCCGCCGGAGCAGGGCGGCGGTCTGATCCGACGGGCCGCCCGGGCCCGGCTCACGGAGCCGCGTGGGCCGGGCCGGACGGACGGCCGCCGGGGTGGCGGTGGCGCCAGAGCCAGAAGACCGCGCAGGAGACGACGGCCCAGCCCGCCAGGACCAGGAACGGGAAGGCGTGCTGGTGCCCCGCGAAGTACACGGCGGTGTGCTGGGCGTTCACCGAGGCGCCGGGAGGCAGCCAGCGGCCGATGACACCGAGCGGGGAGGGCAGCAGCGGCCAGGAGACCGCGCCGCCCGAGGACGGGTTGCCGAGCAGGACCATCAGCCCCCAGGTCGGCAGCATGGCCCAGCGCCCGAACAGGGCGTTGAACATGGTGAAGACCATGCCGGAGGCGAACATGGTCAGTGCCAGGATCAGCCAGGACTCCACGAACGGCAGGCGCAGCGCGCCGAGCAGCCAGTCCACCACCGCGGCGATCACGAAACCACCGAGCAGGGCGTAGGCGACGGTGAAGGCGATCCGCTCCAGCGGGTTCAGCGCGCGTGCGTGCACGCTCAGTTGGATGGCGCCGACGAAGCCGAGGATGACGGCGGCGAGCGAGATGTAGAAGATCGCCAGCCCGCGGGGGTCGCCCTCCTGCAGCGGTTTGAGGTCGCGGACGGTGACCGGTACGCCGGTGGCCCTGCCGACCTGCACCGCCGCCTTCTCCAGCACCTGGGCGACGCTCGCTCCGGACGCGCCGGACACGTCCAGCGTGACCGTGTTCCCGGCGGGCGGGACGTCGAGCACGGCGAACACCTTCTGGTCGTCCACCGCCTGCTCGGCCGCTCCCCGGCTGTCGTACGCGCTCAGCTTCAAGGACGCGTTCAGCGCCTCCTCCATGCCGGCGACGAAACGCCGGCCCTGCTCCTGGCCGTAGGCGCCGACGACCGCGGTGGGGACGGTGTGCGGTGTCGGTCTGGCCATGGCATAGGTGTACGAGCCGGCGAAGAGCCCGGCCGCGGCGGCGAGAATCAGCGTGAGCACGATCGCGGGCAGGAACGGCGAGTGCCGGAAGTCGGCCCAGCGCTCGGCCCGGCCGGGCGGCCGGCCATGAGCACCATGCGGCAATTCGGACATACCGCCCACGCTAGGTCACCGGCGCCCCCGGCTCTCCCACCAAGGCCGGCCTCTCGATGGAGTACATGCACTGCGGGGCACCCCACTCCACGAAACCGCCGGCCGGCCGCATCCCGAGCGCCTCGAGCAGACGGCGTGAACGGCTGTTGGCCTCCTGGGTGACCGCGATGACGGAGGGATCGTCCGACGGGACGTGGTCGAACGCCCAGCCGACCGCGGCTGTCACGGCCTCACGGGCACATCCCCGTCCCCAGTGCTCCGGCAGGAAGGAGTACGACACCTCCCGCCGGCCGCCGAACCGGGACTCCGGGTCGATCGACACCGAGCCGAGCACGGTCGCCTCCCGCCTCGTGACCACGGTGAACAGATACGGCCGGTCCGCGAAGTGCCGCCGGTAGGCCGGGAGGAGGTCCTGCGCGACGGGGCCGCCGAGAAACCGCCGGACCTCGGGATCGGTCCACAGACGGGTGTACTCGGGGGCGTCCGCGGGTTCGGCGGGGCGCAGGGTCAGCCTCGGGGTGGTGAGGACGCACGGCCAGGGTCCCGCGGAAGGGGAAGGAGGCGAGGGCATGGCGGCCATGGTCGCACCGGTCGTTCGTGGTGCCGGTCCTCCCCGCCCGTGTGCGGTGCGGAGTGCCTCGTGGGAAGCCGAGCCCCGTGCCGGTGGGGGGACGGGCGGGGAGGACCGGAGATCAGCGGTGTGGGGTCAGTCCGCCTTGTTCAGCTTGTCCAGGGCCTTGGCGAGGCCGTTGGCCCACAGCTGGTTCACGCGGGCGCGCTCGTTCGCGTTCGGGTAGCGGTTGGTGCAGGACGTGCCGGGGCCGCCGCCCGACATCAGCTCGCTGCAGGGGCCGCTGTAGTGGTCCGGCAGACCCAGTACGTGTCCGGTCTCGTGGGCGGTGACGCGGATGGAGTCGTACTGCCGGTTCTGCGCGTAGTCGAGGAAGATGTAGCCCTTGCCGTGGCCGTTCGTGGAGGCGTAGGAGCCCCGCGAGTCGTTGCCCTCGTAGAAGGAGAAGTCGGCGCTGCCCGACGTCGCCTGGAGCTTGACGTTGGACACGGAGCTGTTCCAGATGGAGGCGGCGCTCGATATCTGGGAGCGGAAGCTGGGCGCCTGGGCGGCGTTGTAGTAGACGGTCACCGCCTGCAAGGTCGGCTGGGCGGCCTGCCTCTTGGCGACCGACTCCAGCACGGCCTCGAAGAACGCCTCGTTGCCGGCGGCGTTCTCCGCCGAGCCGGCGTACTGGGCGTACGAGGCGGCGGACCCGGACGGCGCGGAGCCGGTCTCCTGGGCGCCGGCCGGCGAGGCGGTGCCCAGCGCGGCCGTTGCCAGGCCGAGGCCGAGCGCGAGAGCCACAAATCTCGTGCGGGACGACTTCATGTGGGGGAGCTCCTCGTTCGTGTGGGGTGGTGAACGATCGGTCACGCAGGAGTTTCGGGCATACCAACGACCCAGCGGATGATGGCAATTGGGGATAGCGCGGAGCTATCGGGGACCGACTCGTACGGTTCCGCTGGTTCCGTTGGGATTTGAACGTCTGGTGTGGCGTCCGGCGCCGCCCTACGCTCCCTCCCATGGAGTTCGAGGTGAGGCACCTGCGCGTGCTGTGCGCCATCGCCGACCACGGCAGCCTGCACCGGGCTGCTCGTCAACTCGGCCTGGCGCAGCCCTCGTTGAGCACCCAGCTGCGTCGCATCGAGCACGCCCTCGGCGGCCAGCTCTTCCTGCGCACCCGTACGGGCTGCCGTCCCACACCGCTGGGACACGCGGTACTGAGCCGCGCCAGGCCCCTCGTCGCCGAACTCGCCGCGCTCGTCACCGAGACGAGGGCGGCGGCGGCGCGCGCCACCGGCGGGCCCCACCTGCGCATCGGCGCCACCGCCAGCCGGGCCCTGCCGGGCTGGCTGCGCCGGCTGCGCACCCGCGTGCCCCGGACCGAACCCACCCTCCAGATGGACGTGTCCGCCAATTCCCTGCTGCACATGGTCGCCACGGGCCGGCTGGACATGGCCTTCGTGCACGAGGTCGAGGGCAGCCCGCTGCGCATCCCGCCCGGGCTGTGTCTGCGCGTACTGGTCGAGCGCGAACCGCAGTTCGTCTCACTCGCCGTCGATCACCCGGCGGCCGCACGGCCCGAGGTACGGCTCGCCGACCTCGCCGGCGACCGCTGGATGGTCGACTCCACGGTCGACGGCGAGTGGGACGCCGTGTGCCGCGTTCTGCGCGGGGCGGGAATCGAGCCCGCCATGCTGCACGGCGACTACCTCACCGCCTACTCCCTGGCCGCCACCGGCGAGGTGGTCACCGTCAGCCAGCCCACCGCACGCCCCCGCTCCGACCTCGCCATCCGCCCCCTGCAGGGCGATCCGATCGGCGTACGGCTCCTGCTCACCGCCCGCAGCGAAGCCGAACTCGACAACGGATACGCCGAGTTGGAGGACGCCTACTGGGAGGCGGCCCGCCAGGCACCGGCGTACCGGGAGTGGCTGGAGCGTTCGGGCACGGTCCGCGCGTCCCACGTCCCGCGGTCCCCGCGGAAACGACCGGTGGGGGTCGGTCCGTAGCCGCCCTCCGCCCCGCCCGCCGTGCTCCATGGCCGTGACGACCACGAGGCGCACCCCGGCCGTGCCGGGGTGCGCCTCGCGCCGGCGGGTCAGTCCACCTCGACGAGCAGGTCGCCGCCCTCCACCTGCTGGACGCGGTTGATGGCCAGCCTGGTCACCCGGCCCGCCTTCGGGGCGGTGATGGCGGCCTCCATCTTCATCGCCTCGATGGTGGCCACGGTCGCGCCGACCTCCACCTCGTCGCCCTCGGCGACCGCGAGGGTCACCACACCGGCGAACGGGGCCGCCACATGGCCGGGGTTGCTCCGGTCGGCCTTCTCGGTGACGGGGACGTCGGAGGCCGCGGCGGCGTCGCGCACCTGGATCGGGCGGAGCTGGCCGTTCAGCGTGGACATCACGGTGCGCATGCCGCGCTCGTCGGCCTCGCCGATCGCCTGCAGCTCGATGAGGAGCCGGACGCCGGGCTCGAGGTCGACGGCGTACTCCTTGGCGGGGCGCAGCCCGTAGAAGAAGTCCTTGCTGTCCAGCACGCTGGTGTCGCCGTAGGTCTGGCGGTGGGTCTCGAACTCCCGGGTCGGGCCGGGGAACAGCAGCCGGTTGAGGGTCGCGCGGCGGGACTTCTCCAGGCCCTCGCGGTCCTCGGCGGTCAGCTCGGTCACGGGCTTGGCCTGCGCACGGCCCTTGAGTGCCTTGGTGCGGAACGGCTCCGGCCAGCCGCCGGGCGGGGTGCCCAGCTCGCCGCGCAGGAAGCCGATGACGGAGTCGGGGATGTCGAAGCGGTCCGGGGTCGCCTCGAAGTCCTCCGGTGCCACGCCGGCGCCCACCAGGTGCAGGGCGAGGTCGCCGACCACCTTGGACGAGGGGGTGACCTTGACCAGGCGGCCCAGGATGCGGTCGGCGGCGGCGTACATCGCCTCGATGTCCTCGAAGCGGTCGCCGAGGCCCAGCGCGACCGCCTGGGTGCGCAGGTTGGACAGCTGGCCGCCGGGGATCTCGTGGTGGTAGACGCGCCCGGTGGGCGAGGCCAGGCCCGCCTCGAACGGGGCGTAGATCCTGCGGACGCTCTCCCAGTACGGCTCCAGGTCGCCGACGGCCTGCAGGTCCAGACCGGTGGGGCGGTCGGAGTGGTCGGTGGCGGCGACGATCGCCGACAGCGACGGCTGGGAGGTGGTGCCGGCCATCGACGCGACCGCGCCGTCCACGGCGTCGGCCCCGGCCTGGATCGCGGCGAGGTAGGTGGCGAGCTGGCCGCCCGCGGTGTCGTGGGTGTGCAGGTGCACCGGCAGGTCGAACTCGCGGCGCAGCGCCGACACCAGCGTGGCGGCGGCGGGGGCGCGCAGCAGTCCCGCCATGTCCTTGATGGCCAGGACGTGCGCTCCGGCGGCCACGATCCGCTCGGCCAGGCGGAGGTAGTAGTCCAGGGTGTACAGGCGCTCCGCGGGGTCGGAGAGGTCGCCCGTGTAGCACAGGGCGACCTCGGCGATCGCCGTCCCGGTCCCGCGCACGGCGTCGATGGCCGGCCGCATCTGGCCGACGTCGTTGAGCGCGTCGAAGATGCGGAAGATGTCGATGCCGGTGGCGGCGGCCTCCTGGACGAAGGCGTCGGTCACCTCGGTCGGGTACGGCGTGTAGCCCACGGTGTTGCGGCCGCGCAGCAGCATCTGCAGGCAGATGTTGGGCGCCGCCTCGCGCAGGGCGGCCAGCCGCTCCCAGGGGTCCTCGGCGAGGAAGCGCAGGGCGACGTCGTAGGTGGCGCCGCCCCAGCACTCCAGGGACAGCAGCTGCGGCAGGGTCCGTGCCACCACCGGGGCGGCGGCCAGCAGGTCCTTGGTGCGCACCCTCGTGGCGAGCAGGGACTGGTGGGCGTCGCGGAAGGTGGTGTCGGTGACGCCGATGGTCGGCGACTGGCGCAGGTGGCGGGCGAAGCCCTCCGGGCCGAGCTCGACGAGCCGCTGCCGGGAGCCCGCGGGCGGCTCGCCGTCGGGCAGCGACGGCAGCTTGGTGACCGGGTCGACGGAGTCGGGCCGCTCGCCGTGGGGCTTGTTCACCGTGACGTCGGCGAGGTAGGTGAGCAGCTTGGTGCCGCGGTCGGCGGAGGTGCGGGCGGTCAGCAGGTACGGGCGCTGCTCGATGAAGGACGTGGTGACGCGGCCGGCCTGGAAGTCGGGGTCGTCGAGGACGGCCTGCAGGAACGGGATGTTGGTGGCGACGCCGCGGATGCGGAACTCGGCCACGGCACGCCGCGCCCGGCCGATCGCGGCCTTGAAGTCCCGGCCGCGGCAGGTGAGCTTGACCAGCATCGAGTCGAAGTGCGCGCTGATCTCCGTACCGGCGTGGGTGGTTCCGCCGTCCAGGCGGATGCCCGAGCCGCCCGGTGAGCGGTAGGCGCTGATCCGGCCGGTGTCCGGGCGGAAGCCGTTGGCGGGGTCCTCGGTGGTGATACGGCACTGCAGGGCGGCGCCGCGCAGGGTGATGGCGTCCTGGGAGAGGCCGAGGTCGGCCAGGGTCTCGCCGGCGGCGATGCGCAGCTGGGCCTGGACCAGGTCGACGTCGGTGACCTCCTCGGTCACCGTGTGCTCGACCTGGATGCGCGGGTTCATCTCGATGAAGACGTGGTTGCCGTCCCGGTCGAGCAGGAACTCCACGGTGCCCGCGTTGCGGTAGCCGATCTCGCGGGCGAAGCGGACCGCGTCGGCGCAGATCCGTTCCCGCAGCGCAGGGTCGAGGTTCGGCGCGGGGGCGAGCTCGATGACCTTCTGGTGGCGGCGCTGCAGCGAGCAGTCGCGCTCGAAGAGGTGGATGACGTCGCCCTGCCCGTCGGCGAGGATCTGCACCTCGATGTGGCGCGGGTCGACGACGGCCTTCTCCAGGAAGACGGTGGGGTCGCCGAACGCGGACGCCGCCTCGCGGGAGGCGGCCTCGATGGACTCGCGCAGCGCGGCCGGGTCCTCCACCCGCCGCATGCCGCGCCCACCACCGCCGGCGACCGCCTTGACGAACACGGGGAAGCCGATGTCCTCGGCGGCGCGGACCAGTTCGTCGACGTCCGTGGAGGGCGCCGAGGAGCCGAGCACCGGCACGCCGGCGGCGCGGGCGGCCGCCACCGCGCGGGCCTTGTTCCCGGTCAGCTCCAGCGTGTCGGCGTCCGGTCCGACGAAGGTGATGCCCGACTCCTCGCAGGCGCGGGCGAGTTCGGGGTTCTCGGACAGGAACCCGTAGCCCGGGTAGACGGCGTCCGCGCCCGCCCGGCGTGCGGCACGGACGATCTCCTCCACGGAGAGATAGGCGCGCACGGGGTGTCCCGGCTCGCCGATCTGATAGGCCTCGTCGGCCTTGAGCCGGTGCAGGGAATTGCGGTCCTCGTGCGGGAACACCGCGACGGTTCGCGCACCCAGTTCATAGCCGGCGCGGAAAGCGCGAATCGCGATTTCGCCGCGGTTGGCGACGAGCACCTTGCGGAACATTTTCCATCCCTTCGGCCTGCCGGTGAGAGGACCATGGTGGCGGGCAGGTCCTCGTCACGCCATGTGAGGCGGACCACTCACCTCCGATTGTCCCGCGCGTGTCGCCGGTTTCCCGCGGAATCGTCCGCGGTCGGTAACAGCGGGATCCGGGGCCGGCCTTTCTCCGTCCTGACGCATGCACGGGATTCACCGAGGCGGCGAGGAACGGGGCGGGACATGGTGCGGCACGGCAAACGAGGGTGGCACGGCCGGGTGCTGGCGGCGGCGGTCGGGGGGACGGCGGCGGCCGCCGCGGCCTCGGTGTGGACCGCGCAGGCCGGCCCGGTCGCGGGCGGGGACGCGCGTCCGGGCGTGTCGGCGCACCCCGCCGCGCCCGGCGCACGTCCCCAGGTCCCCGCGGCGCCGGTGTCGGCGGACATCGTCCACGCCTCCGACCGCGGCCCCCGGGGTGTCAACATCACCATCGACGACGGGCCCGACCCCGTCTGGACGCCGCAGGTGCTGCGGGTGCTGCGGGACAACGGGGTGAAGGCGACCTTCTGCATGGTGGGCACACAGGCCCGGGCGCACCCCGACCTGGTGAGGGCGGTGGTGGCGGCCGGGCACCGGCTGTGCGACCACTCGGTCTCCCACGACACGGCCATGGACACCGGGTCCGAGAGCTATCAGTCGCAGCAGATCCTGGACGCCGAGCGCATGATCACCCAGGCGTCCGGGGGCGTCCGCCCGCAGTACTACCGCGCTCCGGGCGGCGCCTTCACCCCGTACAGCCGGCGGCTCGCCGCGTCCCGGGGGATGCGGCCGCTGGGCTGGAACGTCGACACCAAGGACTTCGAGCGCCCCGGCACCGCCGCCATCGTCGCCACCGTCGAGAGCCAGATCGGCAACGGCCCGACCGTCCTGTTCCACGACGCCGGCGGAGACCGGTCCCAGACCGTCGCCGCCCTGCGCGAGGTCCTGCCCTGGCTGAAGCAGCGGGGTTACTCCTTCGGCTTCCCCGTGCGCTGAGGCCGCGGCGGCCGGGCGGATCAGCCGCCGAGTGCCGCCAGCACCACCTGCTTGGCCTCGTCCTGCACCTGGGAGAGGTGGTCGGGTCCCCGGAACGACTCGGCGTAGATCTTGTAGACGTCCTCGGTGCCCGAGGGGCGGGCCGCGAACCAGGCGTTCTCGGTGGTCACCTTGATGCCGCCGATGGGGGCGCCGTTACCCGGGGCCTCGGTGAGCACGGCGGTGACCGGCTCGCCGGCGAGGGTGTCGGCAGTGACCTGGGCCGGGGACAACTCGGCCAGGCGGGCCTTCTCCTCGCGGGAGGCCGGTGCGTCGATGCGGGCGTAGGCGGGTTCGCCGAAGCGGGCGGCGAGTCCGGCGTAGTGCTCCGACGGCGTCCGGTCGGTGACGGCCGTGATCTCGGAGGCGAGCAGGGCCAGGACGATGCCGTCCTTGTCGGTGGTCCACACCGAGCCGTCCCGGCGCAGGAACGACGCCCCGGCGGACTCCTCGCCGCCGAAGCCGAGCGAGGAGTCGACCAGGCCGTCCACGAACCACTTGAAGCCGACGGGCACTTCGACCAGCCGGCGGCCGAGGTCGGCGGCGACCCGGTCGATCATGCCGGAGGAGACCAGCGTCTTGCCCACGCCCGCCTCGGCGGGCCACCGGGTGCGGTGGGTGTAGAGGTAGGAGATGGCCGTGGCGAGGTAGTGGTTGGGGTTCATCAGCCCGGCGTCCGGGGTGACGATGCCGTGCCGGTCGGCGTCGGCGTCGTTGCCGGTGGCGATGCGGAATCGGTCACGCTGCTCGATGAGCGAGGCCATCGCGTACGGAGAGGAGCAGTCCATACGGATCCTGCCGTCCCAGTCCAGCGTCATGAAGCGCCAGGTGGGGTCGGTGAGCGGGTTGACCACGGTCAGGTCGAGCCGGTGCTGCTCGGCGATGCGGCCCCAGTAGGCGACGGAGGCTCCGCCGAGCGGGTCGGCGCCGATGCGGACGCCCGCGGCCCGGATCGCGTCGAGGTCGAGCACGCTCGGCAGGTCGGAGACGTAGGCGTCCAGGAAGTCGTAACGGCCGGTGCCGGGCGCGGCCAGTGCCTGCGTGTACGGGATGCGGCGCACGTCCTTCAGGCCGCCCGCGATGATCTCGTTGGCCCGGTCCTGGATCCAGGAGGTGGCGTCCGAGCCGGCCGGGCCGCCGCTGGGCGGGTTGTACTTGAAGCCGCCGTCGCCGGGCGGGTTGTGCGAGGGGGTGACCACGACGCCGTCGGCGAGGCCCGAGGGGCGGGCGCGGTTGTGCGTCAGGATCGCGTGGGAGACCGCCGGGGTCGGGGTGTAGCCGTCTGCGGTGTCGATGAGCACGGTGACGCCGTTGGCCGCGAACACTTCCAGCGCGGTGATCCGCGCCGGCTCGGACAGGGCGTGCGTGTCCGCGCCGAGGAAGAGGGGGCCGTCGGTGCCCTGGCGTGCGCGGTACTCGCAGATGGCCTGGCTGGTCGCGGCGATGTGGTCGTCGTTGAACGCGGTCGCCAGTGACGATCCGCGGTGCCCGGACGTTCCGAACGCCACCCGCTGCCCCGCCTCGGCCGGATCGGGGTGCAGCGCGTAGTACGCCGTCACCAGCCGGGCGACGTCGATCAGGTCCTCGGGCCGGGCCGGCTTGCCCGCTCGCTCGTGCTGCATGACACCCACGCTCCTCCGGGTCGCTCCTGGGTCCGCTGTCCGCTCGCGATCTCATCTTCCCCCCTGCCGGGGAGGCGAGTCGCTCTTGCCCCTTCCCGGAACGCCGCCGGGACACCCGGGGGCGCGGAGTGCGGCGTTGCAGGTGTGAAGAGCGCCGTTCAGGGCAGCCGGTTCGTCGCCTACCGGAATCCGGCCCCCTTACCGGAATTCCCATACATCGTGAATACGGACGAACAAGCAAGGTGACGTGGTGGTGGATGTGACACCCGACGGCCCGGCCGGCTCCGCCGGCGCGAAAGAGCCGCGGGAGCCCGTGACGAACCTGCCGCGGCAGGCCCGCGAGGAAATGGCCCGCCGGGTGCGGCGGCGCAAGCGCGCCCTGCGCAAGGAGGACGTCCATGTCGTCGAGCCTCCGCTGCTCAGGCGGGCGGTCGGCGCCTCCGCCCTCGGCAACTGCATGGAGTGGTTCGACTTCGGCGTCTACAGCTACCTGGCCGCCACCATCGGAAAGGTCTTCTTCCCCGGCGCCTCCCCCGGCGCTCAGGTGATCTCCTCCTTCGCGACCTTCGCCGCGGCCTTCGTCGTGCGCCCGCTCGGCGGCCTGGTGTTCGGCGCGCTGGGCGACCGGCTGGGCCGGCAGAAGGTGCTCGCCACCACCGTGCTCATGATGGCGGTCGGCACGTTCGCCATCGGCCTGATCCCCAGCTACGCCACGATCGGCATCGCCGCACCGATCCTGCTGCTGGTCGCCCGCATGGTCCAGGGCTTCTCCACCGGCGGCGAGTACGGAGGCGCCACCACGTTCGTCGCCGAGTACTCCCCCGACCGCCGCCGCGGCTTCCTCTCCAGCTGGCTCGACTTCGGCACCTTCGTCGGTTACGCCCTGGGCTCCGCCCTGGTCACCGTGCTGCACTTCCTCCTCACCGACGCCGAGATGATCGCCTGGGGCTGGCGGCTCCCGTTCCTGATCGCCGCCCCGCTCGGCGTGATCGGCCTGTACATGCGGCTCAAGCTGGAGGAGACGCCCGCCTTCCAGCAGCAGCTGGACGAGCACGAGAAGAGCCTCGCCCAGAAGTCGGCGGGCAGCGAGTTCAGGACCATCATCAGGAACCACTGGGGCGCCCTGCTCATCTGCATGGGCCTGGTGCTGCTCTACAACGTCACCAACTACATGGTCACCGGCTACCTGCCGACCTACCAGACGGAGGTCCTGCACCGCCCCAGCGGCTCCGCCGATGTTCTGGTATTGGTGGGCATGGTGTGGATCGTGCTGCTGATCACCTTCATCGGCCGGCTCAGCGACCGCGTCGGCCGGCGTCCGGTCTACGGCGTCGCGGCGGCCGCGATGATCGTCCTGGCCGTTCCGTCCTTCCTGCTGATCAAGGTGCACGGAACCTGGCCGCCGGTCCTCGGGGTGCTGATCCTGTCCACCCTGCTGGCCTGCTTCGCCGCGCCGAGCGCCGCCACCCTGCCCGCACTCTTCCCGACCGCGGTCCGTTACGCGGCCATGGGCATCGGCTTCAACGTCGCGGTCGCCGCGTTCGGCGGCACCACTCCGCTGGCCACCGCCGCGCTGGTGCACGCCACCGGCAACGACATGATGCCGGCGTTCTACCTGATGGCGGCCGGTGTCATCGGGCTGGTGACCGTGAAGTTCCTGCCCGAGAGCGCCCAGGTGCCGCTCGACGGCTCCCGGCCGATGGTGGGTTCCGTGGAGGAGCGCAGGGAACTGGTCGCCACGTCCCAGGCGCTGTACGACCACGCCCGCAGCCGGTCGTGACCCGTCACCGCCGACGGCAGGGGCGGCCTGTGTCCGTCCTCGCCGTCGCGCGTGGGAGACTGGGAACACGTACACGGGCACGTCGGGGAGGAAGACCAGTGCCGGAGGGGCGCCCACAGCGTTCGAACAAGTCACGTCTCGCGCTGGTCGCGCTGCTCACCGGTCTGGGTGCCTGGCTGGGTGTGGTGTGCTACTCCATCGCGACCGAGGACCCGCCCGGCGCGCCGAGCCTGACCGCTCTGGCCGGCAGGGTCGAGAAGGCGGCGGCCGGCAGGGACGCGGACGCCCTCCAGACGCTGTTCGACGAGGACACCGTCTCCGACGGCTACGCCGCCGGCTTCCTCGGCCGGCTGGGAGAGCACCCGCCCCCGTTGCGGGCACGGGTGGGGCACCGGGGCGGCCACGACTTCGTCCTGCTGCGCTCCGCGCGGGACGACTCCCTGTGCACGGCCTGGCACGTCACCGAGCGGGACGGTCGCCGGCTGCTCGACGGCGTTCCGCCCGCCGAGGACCTGTGTGCCCGCTGACCTTCCCCCTCACCCGTTCCTCCGGGCCCTTTCCCCGGGCCGCTGCGGATGCAGGCGGCACAGCGGCCGGTCATTCTGGGAGGGAACGATGGTGCAAAGGAGTGCGTGATGGGCATGCTGGACAAGCTCAAGGGACTGATGAAGGGTCACGAGGAGCAGGTCGACAGGGGCATCGACAAGGGCGGTGACTACGTCGACGAGCGGACCCAGGACAAGTACAGGAGCCAGGTCGACACCGCTCAGGAGAAGCTGAGGGAGCAGCTCGGCGAGCAGGGCCCTGACCAGGACCAGCCGCCGCGCTGACCCCGCCGGAAGACCCGCTCAGGGCCGGGCGACGGCCAGGGCCAGGACTCCCGCCGCGGCCAGGACGGCCAGGGCGGTCAGGACGGACGCCAGGCACCGTGCCCGCAGCCGGCGGTAGCGTTCCTCGTACTCGCCGCGCAGCGCGCGGCACCGGTCGGCGACCCGCTGCAGGTCCGCCCGGGCCCGCAGCAGGCAGTCCCGGACGTAGTGCTCCTCGATCTCCTCGCGCTGCGCGGTGGTCAGCCACTGCATCGGCTCGGTGAAGGCACGGGCCCGCCGCTCGGCCTCGGCGACGCGGGCCTGCCACAGCAGATAGCCCTCCACCTGGTTGACCACCTCGGCGGACGTGACCGGCTTCCCGTCCGGGTGGTCGGCCGTGCCCGTCATCCCGGCAGGCCCAGGTTCTCCCGCTTGTCCGTGACCGAGACCTCGGGGTGGTGCAGGTCGAAGGCCGGGGACTCGCTGCGGATCAGGGGCAGGGTGACGTAGTTGTGCCGGGGCGGCGGGCAAGAGGTCGCCCACTCCAGGGAGCGGCCGTAGCCCCAGGGGTCGTCCACGCCGACCTTCTTGCCGTACTTGGCCGTCTTCCACACGTTGTAGACGAACGGCAGCGTCGACAGACCGAGCAGGAACGCGCCGATGGTGGAGACCTCGTTGAGCGTCGTGAAGCCGTCGGCCGCGAGATAGTCGGCGTACCGGCGCGGCATGCCCTCCGCGCCCAGCCAGTGCTGCACCAGGAACGTGGTGTGGAAGCCGACGAACAGCGTCCAGAAGTGGATCTTTCCGATGCGTTCGTCGAGCAGCTTTCCGGTGAATTTCGGCCACCAGAAGTAGAATCCGGCGAACATCGCGAAGACGACCGTGCCGAAGACGACGTAATGGAAGTGCGCGACCACGAAGTAGCCGTCGGTGACGTGCCAGTCCAGCGGCGGCGAGGCGAGGATGACACCGGTCAGGCCGCCGAAGAGGAAGGTGACCAGGAAGCCGACCGACCACAGCATCGGCGTCTCGAAGGACAGCGAGCCCTTCCACATGGTGCCGGTCCAGTTGAAGAACTTCACCCCGGTCGGAATCGCGATGAGGAACGACATGAACGAGAAGAACGGCAGCAGCACCCCGCCGGTCGCGAACATGTGGTGCGCCCACACCGTCACCGACAGACCCGCGATCGCGATGGTCGCGCCGATCAGGCCGACGTAGCCGAAGATCGGCTTGCGGGAGAAGACCGGGATGACCTCGGTGACGATGCCGAAGAACGGCAGCGCGATGATGTACACCTCGGGGTGCCCGAAGAACCAGAACAGGTGCTGCCACAGCAGCGAACCGCCGTTGGGCGCGTCGAAGACGTGGGCGCCGAACTTGCGGTCCGCCTCCAGCGCCAGCAGCGCCCCCGCCAGCACGGGGAAGGCCAGGAGCACCAGCACGCTGGTGAGCAGCACGTTCCAGGTGAAGATCGGCATGCGGAACATGGTCATGCCCGGCGCGCGCATGCAGATGACCGTGGTGATGAAGTTGACCGCGCCGAGGATGGTGCCGAAGCCGGACATGGCCAGACCCATGATCCACAGGTCGCCGCCGAGGTAGGGCGTGTGGATCGCGTCGTTCAGCGGGGAGTAGGCGAACCAGCCGAAGTCCGCGGCGCCCTGGGGGGTGAGGAAGCCGGCGACCGCGATGAGCGAGCCGAACAGGTACAGCCAGTAGGCGAGCATGTTCAGCCGGGGGAAGGCGACGTCCGGGGCGCCGATCTGGAGCGGCATGATCCAGTTCGTGAAGCCGGCGAACAGCGGCGTCGCGAACATCAGCAGCATGATCGTGCCGTGCATCGTGAACGCCTGGTTGTACTGCTCCGTCGACACGATCTGCAGACCCGGGCGGGCCAGCTCCGCGCGGATCACCATCGCCAGGATGCCGCCGAACAGGAAGAACAGGAACGTGGTGACCAGGTAGAGCGAACCGATCGTCTTGTGATCGGTCGTCGTCACCCACTTCACCACCACGGCGCCGGGCCGCAGGGGACGACGGGGGGCGGCGGTTTCCCGCGTGGGGTGATGGACGTCTGTCATGCGGCCCGTAACACGCTTTCTCTCAAGAGATGGGTACGTGATAGGTCCACGCGGCGTCCCGCAGGGCCCAGGAGCATCCTTCCGCCTCGCGCCGCCGAACTCCCGGCCGTCGTCGCCCTGACGGAGTAACGCCCGGCCCATTGCACCCGATCGGCCTACACCGTTCGCGGTCACGGCCGCCGGTGCGGCCTACCGGGCGGCGTACGGCGGCAGCTGCGCCGGGCTCACCCGCTCTCCCAGCACCTTGGACATGAACTCCACCAGCCACCGCTGGGAGGGGCTGCGGGAGGACTCGTGCCGGGCGTACAGGGCCACCTCGATCGGTTCGGTCTCGAACGGGAGCCGGGCCAGGCGCAGGGGGCGGAAGGAGGTGAAGACCTCGCCGACGTACTCGGGGACGATGGCGATCAGGTCGGTCTGCTCCAGCAGGTAGGGCAGCATCGAGAAGCGGGTGGCCTCCACCACCACCCGGTCCAGGAGCCCGTGGGCGGCGAGCGCCGCCCGCGGCACCACGTGTCCGCTGGGACCGAAGACCGTGGCGTGGTGCTCGGCCGCGAGTTCCGGCAGGGTGACCGTCTCGCCCCGCACCCGCGGGTGGTCGGCGGCGACCATGCCGACGTAGCGCTCGTTGAAGAGCGGGATCCGCACGGTCCGGTGGGAGGTCAGCACCGGGGTGGCCACGAACGCGTCGAGGTCGCCGCGGTGCAGCTGGTCCTCGGCCTCGTCGACGTCGAGCGGCCGGACGGTGAAGGACGCCCGGGGCGCGTGTTTGCGGGCCGCGGCCAGCAGGCGCGGCAGCAGGGTCGCCTCGCCCAGGTCGGACAGGGCCACCGTGAAGCGGCCCGGCATGGTCTCGGGGTCGAAGACGTCGGCCTGCCGGACGGTGCCGTCGATGTCCGCCAGGGCGCGCTGCAGCGGCTCGTACAGCCGGCGGGCACCGGCGGTCGGCGTCAGTCCGCGTCCGGTGCGCCGGAACAGCTCGTCCCCGAAGTGCCGGCGGAGCTTGCCCAGACTGTAGCTGACGGTGGGCTGGGTGACGTGGAGCGCCTCGGCGGTGGCCGTGACACTGCCGGTCTCGTACAGCAGTACGAAGACGCGGGCGAGGTTGAGGTCGAAGTTCCTCATATCGAAACAGTCTATGTCGCGACGGTAAAAGATTTATTGGTGCTCATGTCGGGGCTTGCCTAGCGTGTCGTGCGTCACTCGGAAAGGAACGTCTGTGCCATCCGTACGTCGTCTCTGCCACGAGTTCCTGGAGCGCCAGGGACTCACCACCGTGTTCGGCAACCCGGGCTCCAACGAGCTGCCCTTCCTCGCCGGCCTGCCCGACGGCTTCCGCTACGTCCTGGGCCTGCACGAGGGCGCCGTGGTGGGCATGGCCGACGGTTACGCGCAGGCGACCGGCCGGCCCGCCCTGGTCAACCTGCACGCGGCCTCCGGCTCCGGGAACGCGATGGGCGCGCTGACGAACGCCGTGGCCTCCCGCACCCCGCTCGTGGTCGTCGCCGGCCAGCAGGTGCGCTCCGCCATCGGCCCGGAGGCCAACCTGTCCAACGTCGACGCCCCGGCGCTGATGAAGCCGCTGGTCGGCTGGGCGGCGGAGCCGGCGTGCGCCGAGGACGTGCCGCGCGCCCTGGCGCAGGCCGTCTTCGAGGCCGAGCTGCAGCGCCGGCCGACCTACCTGTCCGTCCCCTACGACGACTGGGCGGCCGACGCCGGCGACAACGCCCTGGCGGTCCTCGACCGGCGGGTCGGGCGCGCCGGTGTGCCCGACGCCGAGCAGGGCCGCAGGCTGGCCGAGCAGGTGGCCGCCGCCCGGCGGCCCGCGCTGGTGCTCGGCGGCGACATCGACTCGGCCGGCCTCTTCGACGACGCGGTCCGGCTGGCCGAGCGGCTGGGCGGCCCGGTGTGGGCGGCCCCGTCGCAGTTCCGGTTGCCCTTCCCCAACCGGCACCCGCTGTTCCGCGGGGTGCTGCCCGCCGGGATCGCGCCCGTCTGCGAGGCGTTCGAGGGCCACGACCTCGTGCTGGTGCTGGGCGCGCCCGTGTTCCGCTACCACGAGTACCTGCCCGGCCGGTACCTGCCCGAGGGCACCCGGCTGATCCAGGTGACCGAGGACGCCTCCGCCGCGGCCCGGGCGCCGATGGGCGAGGCGCTGGTCGCCGACCCCGGGGCGGTCATCGACCTGCTCGTCAAGGTACTGGACGCCCCCGGGGCGCCCGCCGGCGCCTTCCGGCCGGTGCCCGAGCCGCCCACCGGCGACGGCCCG
Source organism: Streptomyces sp. NTH33 (assembly GCF_003236365.1). Lineage (GTDB taxonomy): Bacteria > Actinomycetota > Actinomycetes > Streptomycetales > Streptomycetaceae > Streptomyces. The sequence goes on along the minus strand of NZ_POTZ01000012.1, from coordinate 18,305 downwards.
CGTCTGCACCCCGAGCAGGTCTTCGCCGCGCTGCGCGACGAGATGCCCGAGGACACCGCGTACGTGGTCGAGTCGACCTCCACGAACTCCTCCTGGTGGCGCCAGATGGACCTGCGCCGCCCCGGCTCGTACTACTTCCCGGCGGCCGGCGGACTCGGGTTCGGGCTGCCCGGCGCGGTCGGGGTCGCCCTGGGGCAACCCGACCGCCCGGTGGTCGGCGTCGTCGGGGACGGCTCGGCCAACTACGGGATCACCGCCCTGTGGACGGCCGCCCAGCACCGGGTGCCGCTCACCGTCGTACTGCTGCGCAACGGCACATACGGGGCGCTGCGCTGGTTCAGCGGGCTGCTCGGCGTGCCGGACGCGCCCGGCCTGGACCTCCCCGGTCTGGACTTCACCCGCATCGCCGAGGGCTACGGCGTGCGCTCCCGGCACGTCGGCGGCGTCGAGGAGCTGCGTGCCGCCCTGGCCGAGCGCCCGGACCACCCGCGGCTCATCCAGGTGGACACCGCGCTCACCACCCCGTCCTGACCGACCCCCCTGTGAAGAAGAGAGGGAAACCGATGGCACTCCTGGACAGCGAGGTCTGGGGCAGGAAGTTCTTCAGCGACGGCTGGCGGGCCGCGTCCGCCGAGCAGCCGGTCGTCGAGCCAGCCACCGGCGAGCAGCTGGCGACGGCGGGCCTGGCCACCGCCGGGGACGTGGCCCGTGCCTCCGCCCGGGCGGCCGAGGCCCAGCGCGCCTGGGCGGCGGCCTCCCCGCAGCAGCGGGCCGCCGTGCTGCGCCGGGCGGGCGAACTGCTGGCCGAGCACGCCTCCGAGATCCAGGACTGGCTGGTGCGCGAGGCCGGTTCCGTACGGGCCAAGGCCGCCTTCGAGGTGCAGCTCGCCGTGGGCGAGTGCTTCGAGTGCGCGGGTCTGCCGACGCACCCGCAGGGCGAGGTGCTCACCTCCGAGGACGCCCGCTGGTCCCTGTCCCGCCGCCGCCCGGCCGGCGTCGTGAGTGTCATCGCGCCCTTCAACTTCCCGCTCGTCCTCGGCCTGCGCTCGGTGGCGCCCGCGCTCGCCCTGGGCAACGCCGTGCTGCTCAAGCCGGACCCGCGCACCACGGTGAGCGGTGGCGTCGTGATCGCGCGCGTCCTGGAGGAGGCCGGACTGCCGGCCGGCGTCCTGCACCTGTTGCCGGGCGACGGCTCGGTCGGCCGGGCGGTCGTCGAGGCGCCCGAGGTCCGGGTGGTCTCCTTCACCGGTTCCACCCCGGTCGGGCGGGCCATCGGCGAGCAGGCCGGCCGCCTGCTCAAGCGGGCCCACCTGGAGCTCGGCGGGAACAACGCGCTGGTCGTGCTGCCCGGTGCGGACGTGCGGAAGGCGGCCTCCGCGGGCGCGTTCGGCTCCTATCTGCACCAGGGCCAGATCTGCATGACGACCGGCCGGCACATCGTGCACGAGTCGCTGCTGGAGGAGTACACCGCCGCGCTCGCCGCGAAGGCCGCGGCGCTGCCGGTCGGCGACCCCGCCCGCGAGGACGTGGCGCTCGGCCCGATCATCGACCGCAAGCAGCTGGAGCGGGTGCACGGCATCGTCACCGACAGCGTCGCCGCGGGCGCCACCCTGGCCGCGGGCGGCGAGATCGTCGGGGCCGGCTACCGCGCCACCGTACTGACCGGGCTGACCACCGACATGCCGGCCTGGCGGGAGGAGATCTTCGGCCCCGTCGCCCCCGTGATCGGCTTCTCGACGCTGGAGGAGGCCGCGCGGATCGTCAACGACTGCGAGTACGGACTGTCCGTCGGCATCCTCGGCGACGTCGGCACCGCGATGAAGCTCGCCGACCGGATCGACTCCGGCAAGGTCCACATCAACGAGCAGACCGTCAGCGACGAGCCCAACGCCCCCTTCGGCGGGGTCAAGGCCTCCGGCACCGGCTCCCGTTTCGGCGGCGCCGCCGCCAACGTCGAGGCCTTCACCGAGACCCAGTGGGTCACCGTACGCCCCGACATCGCCGACTACCCGTTCTGACCCCGCCCGCCCACTCCCGTCCCCAGGGGGAACCTCCCGATGACATCCACCCTCTCGTCCGGCGCGCCGGCGCGGACCGCCACCGCCGGGCACGGCGCCTGGACCGTGGCCCTGTGCTGGATCACCGTCATGCTCGAGGGCTACGACCTCGTCGTCCTCGGCGCCCTCATCCCGACCCTGATCGACACCCAGCACCTCGGCATGACCGCGGGTGACGCGACGACGATCGCGACGCTGTCGCTCGTCGGCGTGGCCATCGGTGCCGTGTGCGTCGGCCCGCTGGCCGACCGGCTGGGCCGGCGGCGGCTGCTCATCGGGTCGGTGGTGCTGTTCTCCGTCTTCACCTTCCTGATCCCGCTGGCCGGTTCCGTGACGATGTTCGCCGTCCTCCGCCTCGTCGCCGGCCTCGGCCTGGGCGCCTGCATGCCGGTGTCGCTCACGATGATGGCCGAGCACATGCCGGCCAGCCGCCGCGCCCGGGCCAGCACCCTGACGATGACCGGCTACCACACCGGCGCCGTGATCACCTCGCTGCTGGCGCTGCAGTTCACCGGCAACTGGCACCTGCTGTTCTACGTCGCGGGCGCCGCCGGTCTCGTCGTCGCCGCCGTCCAGTGGTTCCGGCTGCCGGAGTCGGAGGCCTTCGTCCAGGCCAAGCAGGCGACCGACACCCAGCGGGTCCCGCTCACCGAGCTGCTCAAGCCGGCCTACCTGCGCGCCGGCATCGGCATCTGGGTCGCGTCCTTCATGGGGCTGCTGCTGGTCTACGGTCTGAACACCTGGCTGCCCAAGCTGATGAACGACGCCGGCTACCCCGTCCCCACGGCCGTCACCCAGCTCCTCATCCTCAACGTCGGCGGCGTCGTCGGCCTGGTCATCGGCGGTTTCGTCGCCGACCGGCGCGGCATCAAGGGCACCACGCTCGGCTGGTTCGGGGCGTCGGTGCTGATGCTGGCCTGCCTGAGCATCAAGATGAGCAGCAACCTGATGCTCAACACCGTCGTCTTCTTCACCGGCGTGTTCGTCTTCTCCGCCATGGTGCTCGTCTACGCCTACGTGACCCACTACTACCCGGCCCCGGTGCGCAGCACCGCCCTCGGTTCGGCCTCCGGCATCGGCCGGATCGGCTCGATCGTCGGCCCGACCATCACCGGCGCCCTGGTCACCGCGGGGATCGGCCACCCCTGGGGCTTCTACTTCTTCGCCGCGGTCGCGGTCCTCGGCTTCCTCGCCGTACTGACCCTGCCGCGCCGCCCGCGGCACACCGAGCCGGAGGCCGTCGAGCCCGCCGCCTGACACTCCCCGGCACAACGACCCGGCCCCGCCCGCAAGGGCCGAAACCGGGCCGTCGCCATGTGCGCACGGCACGCGGTACGCGCGCCGGCCGTGTCCGGTCAGCGGGTGGCGGCGGGTTTGGGGAGGGGGAATTCCGCCCAGATGACCTTGCCCTGGGGCGAGTAGCGGGTGCCCCAGCGTTCGGTCGTCCGGGAGACCAGGAACAAGCCGCGGCCGCCCTCCTCGGTCGTGGCGGCGTAGCGCAGGTGCGGTGAGGTGCTGGTGCCGTCGGAGACCTCGCAGATCAGGGTGCGGTCGTGGATCAGGCGGACGTGGATCGGCGCGCAGCCGTGGCGGATGGCGTTGGTGACGAGTTCGCTCAGGACGAGTTCCATGCTGAAGTCGAGCTCGGACAGGCCCCACTCGTCGAGCTTGCCGGCGGCGGCGAGGCGTATCCCGGCGACGGCGGCCGGGTCGGGCGGTACGTCCCAGTCGGCGACCCGGCCGGGCGGCAGCGCGCGGGTCCGGGCGATGAGCAGGGCGACGTCGTCCTTGGGCCGCGACGGCAGCAGCGCGTCCAGCACGGCCCGGCAGCTCTGCTCCGGCGGCCGGTCGGGGTGGCCGGCGAGGGCCTCGCGCAGCAGTTCCATGCCCACGTCCAGGTCGCGCCTGCGGTCCTCGACGAGGCCGTCGGTGTAGAGGACGAGCTGGGTGCCCTCGGCGAGCTCGAGCTCGGCCGTCCGGAAGGGCATGCCGCCCAGGCCCAGGGGCGGCCCGTGCGGCAGGTCGGGGAAGGTGGCGCTGCCGTCGGGGGCGACCAGGGCGGGCGCCAGGTGGCCCGCGCGTGCCATGGTGCAGCGGCGGGTCACGGGGTCGTAGATCGCGTACAGGCAGGTGGCTCCCACGACGGCCGCGGCGGCGTCCGTACCGGCCTCGTCCTGGTCGATCCGGCCGACCAGGTCGTCCAGATGGCTCAGCAGCTCGTCGGGCGGCACGTCGAGTGTGGAGAAGTTGTGCACCGCGGTCCGCAGCCGGCCCATCGTGGCGGCGGCGTGCAGCCCGTGCCCGACCACGTCGCCGACGACGAGCGCCACCCGGCCGCCCGGCAACGGGATCACGTCGAACCAGTCGCCGCTGACGCCCGACTGGGCGGGCAGGTAGCGGTAGCCGACCTCCAGGGCGCTCTGCTCGGGCAGGGCCCGGGGCAGCAGGCTGCGCTGGAGGGTGACCGCCAGCGCGTGCTCACGGGCGTACCGGCGGGCGTTGTCGATGCTGACCGCGGCCCGGGCGACCAGTTCCTCGGCCAGGGACAGCTCCTCCTCGTCGAACGGGCCGTGCTCCTTGGAGCGCCAGAAGTTGGCCACGCCCAGCACGACTCCGCGGGCCTGGATCGGGGCCGAGATGAGCGAGTGGATGCCGTAGTCGACGATCGCCGCGGCGCGCTCCGGGTCCTGCGCGCGCCAGCCCGACTCGGAGGACAGGTCCGTCACCAGCTCCAGGTGTCCGGTGCCGTAGCCGCGCGCCTGGGGCGTGGAGGGGAGGAAGTCGATCAGCCGGCCCTTCTCGTACAGGGGTGGGTCGTCCTGGACGCCGCGTACGGCGATGCGGCGCATGCCGGTCGCCGTGGTGGCCGGCTCCTCGCCGCGCAGGACGGCATCGGCGAGGTCCACGGAGACGAAGTCGGCGAAGCGGGGGACGGCGACCTGGGCGAGCTCGTCGGCGGTGCGGGCCGCGTCGAGGGTGGTGCCGATGGCCAGTCCGGCGTCGTAGAGCAGTTCGAGCCGCTCCCGGGCGACCTCGGCCCGGCCGGAGAGGGCCTGCAGTTCGGTGGAGTCGCGCAGTGTCACCACCGTGCCCTTGGGGCCGCCGTCGCGGTCCGTGGGCCGCTGGTTGACCGCCAGCAGGCGGGCTCCGGCGAGGTGCACCTCGTCGGTGGCCATCCTCCCGGAGGTGAGCAGTCCGACCGTTTCGGACGCCAGCCCCGGCAGTTGCGTCACCGGCCTGCCCTCGGCGTCCGGCGGCAGGTCCAGCAGCCGCCTGGCCTCGTCGTTCGCCAGCAGCAGCCGTCCGTCGTCACCGATGATGAGCACGCCTTCGCGCACGGAGTGCAGCACCGCGTCGTGGTGGTCGTACATGCGGCTCATCTCGTCCGGCGCGAGGCTGCGGGTCTGCCGGCGCAGCCGCCTGCTCACCAGTGCCGTCACCCCGGTGGCCAGGCCGAGTGCCGCCGCCCCGCCGGCCAGGATGACCGGTATCTGCCGGTCCACCTGGCTGGTCACGTTCTTGACCTTCATCCCGGCGGAGACCAGGGCGACCACACGCCCGCCGGTGTCCCTGACGGGAACGGTGGCCTGGACCTCCTGGCCGAGCGGTCCGTCGACGCTTTCGGTGTGGACCCTTCCGGCGAGCGACGGCCCGATGGCGCCGACGAAGCGTTTGCCGATGCGGTCGGGCAGGGGGTGGGTGTAGCGGATGCCCTTGGTGTCCATGACGACGATGAAGTCGACCCCCGCCGACGCGCGCCCCGCCTCGGTGAGCGGCTGGAGCACTTTCGACGGGGCGGGCGTCCGCAGCGCGGTCAGGACGCCCGGGGAGTGCGCGAAGGTCTGCGCGACGGCGAGGGAACGGCGCCTGGCCTCGTCGTCGGTGTCCCGCTGCGACTGCAGCATCAGGGCGAAGACGGCGGAGGCCACCAGCAGCACCACCAGCGCCACCTGCAGAACGAACACCTGTCCGGCGACACTTCGCGGGCTCTTTCCCGCCAGCGAGCGCCACGATATGCGCCGAAGGCGGGTGAAACGGTCAACCATCCGGCCTTTCTAGCATCAACCTCACTGAATCGTCACGACTTGGGTGCCTGATCGATCAGCGGGAACCCTTCCTCGGGGGCCGCCCGGCGCCGAAAGGGCCCCGGGCCGCGAAGGCCAGGGCGGCGAAGCGTTCGCCGATACGGCGGTGGGTCCCGGCGTCCGGGTGCAGTTCGTCCGGCAGCGGCAGCTCGGCGTAGTCGGCCTCGCCGTAGAGGTCGCGGCCGTCGAGGTGGTGCAGGTGGGGGTCATCGACCGCGCGCTGCCGGACGATCCGGGCCAGCTCGTCCCGGACGACGGCGAGGGTCAGCCTGCCGCTCGCCCGGTCCGCGGGGTCGCCCGCGGCCCTGAACCGCAGCCGCCCGGCGCCGAGGGCGGTGAGGCCCGGCACGCTGGGGCCGGGTGTGTCCTCGTGGATGGGGCAGTGCAGGGGCGAGACGACCAGGAGAGGCGTGGTGGGCCGGCCCTCGCGGATGGTGTCCAGGAAGCCGTGGACCGCGGGCGTGAAGGCGCGCAGGCGCATCAGGTCGGTGTTGACCAGGTTGATGCCGATCTTGAGGCTGATCAGGTCGGCGGGAGTGTCGCGCACGGCGCGGGCGGTGAACGGGTCGAGCAGGGCGCTGCCGCCCAGTCCCAGGTTGATCAGGTCCACGCCGGCCAGGGAGGCGGCCAGGGCGGGCCAGGTGGTGGCCGGGCTCGCCGCGTCGGAGCCGTGGCTGATCGAACTGCCGTGGTGCAGCCACACCCTGCGGCCCCGGTCCGGTACGGGCTCGACGGGGGCGTCGGTGCGCAGGGCGACGAGTTCGGTGGTCGGTGGTCTCGTTGTGCGGGAGCCAGATCTCGACGTCCTTGACGGTGCCGGGCAGACCGGTGAAGCGGAGGGTGCCCACCGGGCCGGGCCGGTGCTCGGTGGCGCCGGTGGCCATGTCGACGGTCAGGGTGTTGCCGCCCGCCACACTGCCCCGGCCGGCCGGGCGTCCGTCGACGAGCAGGTCGTACACCCCGTCCGGGCGGGGCGGGGCGCCGGTGTAGCGGCGCTTGGTGGGCAGGGTGTCCAGCTCGACGGCGGTGGCCCGGGTGCGGAAGGCCAGCCGTACACCGGAGGGCTGGGACTCCGCCATGGCGAGCTGCGCGTCGGCGCACTGGGCGCGGGCCCGGGCGGGCAGCCGGTGCGGCAGGAGGCCGTGAGCGGTGTGCTCCAGGTCGAGGGCGCCGCGCAGGAGGCCGGCGGTGAGGGGCGTGGTGATCCAGTCGTGCTCGGTGTTCATGCTCTCAGTCGGTCGATGGGGGTGCTGGGGTCCGTCCGGCCGCTCCCGCCGGTCCTGCGGGTTCAGGCCGGGGGCCAGTCGCGCAGCATCGTGTCGAGGCGGTCGAGGATCCACGCCCAGGTCTCCTGCGGGTCGGGGGCGCTGTAGCTGAAGCCGTCGGCCAGTTCGAGGCTGACGTAGCCGTGGAAGACGCTGCCCAGCAGGCGGACGGCGTGCGTCCGGTCCGGCTCGGTCAGGTCGTAGCCGCGCAGGATCGCGCGGGTCATCTGCGCGTGTCTGCCCCCGGCGCTCGCGGCCGCCGTCTCGGGGTCGAGCCGGAGCCGCGCCGCGGCGTAGCGGCCGGGGTGTTCGCGGGCGTAGTCGCGGTAGACGTCGGCGAAGGCGATCAGGGCGTCCCGGCCGGCCCGTCCGGCCAGCGCGTCGGCGGCCCGGTCGGCGAGTTCCTCCAGGGCGAGCAGGGCGATCCTGGTCCGGAGGTCCTGGGAGCTCTTCAGGTGCGAGTACAGACTCGCGACCTTGACGTCGAACCGTCTGGCGAGTGCCGAGACGGTCACCTGGTCGAAGCCGACCTCGTCGGCCAGCTCCGCCCCGGCCCTGACCAGGCGTTCGGTGGTCAGCCCCGCTCGCGCCACGCCGTCTCCCTCCGTGAGCCCCCGCAGCCCTGAAACCATTCAAAAGTTACCTAATCATATTAGGCAGATACCGTCACCGTTTCACCCGGCAAGAAATTTCCACATTGGCATGGACCTGACTATCCAGCCTGGCTAAGCTGCTCCCCGAACCGGATGAGAGCGCTCTCAGGTCGCGGTTGTTCCACCCCCACCTTGTCTGGAACGACGAAGGGCACCTCCTGTGAGACGCACCCGACTTCTCCGCGTCGCCGTGGCCGCGCTCGTACTGCTCGGCGGCTGGGCCGCGGCGGGCACCCTGCCGGCCACAGCGGCCACCTCCGCCACCGCACCCTCCGCCTCTCCCGGGCTGCTGCGGGCGATGCAGCGGGACCTGGGGCTCTCCGCGCCCCGGGCTCAGGCCCGGCTGGCGGCGGAACGCACCGCCACGACCGTGGAACCGAAGGCCCGGAAGGCCGCGGGATCCGCCTGGGGCGGCTCGTGGTTCGACGCCGGGACCGGACGGCTCACCGTGGCCGTCACCTCCGACGCCCCCGCCTCGACCCTGCGCGCCGTGCGGTCCACCGGCGCCGCCGTCCGCACCGTCGAGCACAGCGCACGGCAGCTCGACGCGGCCAAGGCACGCCTGGACCGCTCCCCCGCGCCCGGAGGCGTGAGCGCCTGGCGGGTCGACCCGGCCGCCAACACGGTGGTCGTGGACGTCGTCCGCGCCGAGCGCTCCGACAACGATGTCCAGCGCTTCCTCGCCCGGGCCCGTGAGACCGGCCCGGTCACCGTCCGCACGGTCTCCTCGGCGCCGCGGACCTTCGCGGCCGGCACGGTCGGCGGCGACCCGTACTACACCGGCAACGCCCGCTGCTCCATAGGCTTCTCGGTGTACGGCGGCTTCGTCACCGCCGGGCACTGCGGGCGGCCCGGCGCGGGGGTGAGCGGCTGGGACGGCTCCTACATCGGCACCTTCCAGGGCTCCTCGTTCCCCGGCGACGACTACGCCTGGGTCGGCGTCGGCAGCGGCTGGTGGACGGTCCCGGTGGTCCTCGGCTGGGGCGCCGTCCCGGACCAGCTGGTACGCGGCTCCGCGGAGGCACCCGTGGGCGCCTCGGTCTGCCGCTCCGGCTCGACGACGCACTGGCACTGCGGCACCGTGCTGGCGAAGAACGAGACGGTCAACTACAGCCAGGGCGCGGTGCACCAGCTGACGAAGACCAGTGTCTGCGCCGAACCGGGCGACTCCGGCGGCTCCTTCATCAGCGGTGACCAGGCCCAGGGCGTCACCTCCGGAGGCTGGGGCAACTGCTCCGGCGGCGGCGAGACCTGGTTCCAGCCGGTCAACGAGATCCTCAACCGCTACGGCCTGACCCTGCACACGGCCTGACCCGCCGGCCCCGGGGGTTCCGGCCGGCCCCGGCCGGAACCCCCTTGTGCACGGGCGGCGTACGCGGTCAGGGCGCGGCCACGCGGCGCCCCGCGTGCCGGGCGAGGCGGGCCGCGGTGTACGCGGTGCCGGCCACGAAGCGCATCATCGGCCCGAACATCGGGGCGGCGAGCGATCCGGCGAAGTACAGGCCGGGCACCGAGGATTCGAACCCCGGGCTCAGATGCGGCGCCCTCGAGCCGGGCACGTGCCGCAGCGCACGGAGTATCTCCGGTGACAGGAAGGGGACGGCGTCCAGGTCGAGCCGGTATCCGGTGGCGGCCAGCACGTGGTCGACGTCGAGGACCTCCGTACGGCCGCCCGGCCCGGCGACGGTCAGCCGTACGACGGACCCGGCCGCCTCGGCCCGCACGACACGGTGCAATGTGCGCACCGGTACGACGCCCTCGACCCGGTCCCGCAGCCACCACCCGCCCGAGGGCCGCAGCGCGCGCCGGAACAGCAGCAACCGGGCCGCCGGGGGCAGGCGCCGCACTCCACCGGGAGCCAGGCAGACCGCGGCCAGGACCCAGCCGGCGCCCAGGGGCGAACGGGGCCTGCCGATCCGCCGCGCCCAGGACCGGGCCGGATCCGGTGTCGTCCCCCACAGCACGCTTCTCTCCCGGACCAGCACCTGCGCCAGGGCGCCGGCCTCGTGCAGCAGCGCGGCGCTCTCCAGGGCGGACTGGCCGCCGCCGACCACGGCGATGCGCCGGCCGGCGTACCGGGACAGGTCGGTGTGCTGGCTGGTGTGGGACACCAGGGCTCCGGCGCCCGGACCCAAAGGCGCGAGCCGCCGCAACTCCTCGGGTACGTGGGCCAGCCCGTTCAGGCCGGTGGCCACGACCACGGCGCCGGCGGTGAGTTCGCTGCCGTCGTCCAGCCGTACGGCGAACCCCGGGCCGGACGGGGCCGGATGGACGGCCGCCACCCGCGCCGGCTCCGCCTCACCGACGTACCTCTTCTGGAACCACTGCCCGTAGCGGACGAACACCTCGCACGGGATCGGCGTCAGCTCGGTCAGCTCCGGCTCGCCGTGCACCCGGAGGAAGTCCGCCAGCAGCCCGCCGGGCTCCGGCGCGGACAGGTCGACGGCGTCGGGCGTCGACTTCAGGAACATCCCGGTCGCCATGGCGTGCCGCCAGCTGCCCATGACCTCCCCGAACACCCGCACCGGGACCCCCGCGCCCCGCAGGTGCGCGGCGACCGACAGTCCGTACGGCCCGGCGCCGATCACCACGACCGGAAGCGGCCGGCTCCCCGTGAACGCCCCCTCGCGGGCAGGCCGCTGCCCTGGAAGCGACTGCGTCATGCATCCCCCCGTCGGTCCGCTCGCCGCCTTCCCCAAGACGGCGTGACACTCCGGGATGGGCGCGCCGGCGTACTGCCGTCGCGCTCGTCCCCCCTCCGCCGCTCAGTGTTACCCACGGGCCGGTGCCGGAATGCGACATGGGAACACGTTGCCAAAAAACGGTCGGACTGTTTACCCGCCGGCAGTGCCGGACCCCCTGACCGTTCTCGGACGTGACCGCCGGACCCCCTGACCGTTCTCGGACGTGACCGCCGGCTCCCGTCGTCCGGGCGGACGACGGGAGCCGGCGGTCCGGGATCCGGACCTAGTGGTCCGTGGCGGCCGGGGAGCCGACCGCGGGGGGCGCGGTCATCAGCTTCCCGAACAGGGCCATGCAGGTGGAACAGTGCCCAGCCCGCTGTGCGCTCGCGCCGTCGACGTGCTGACTGAGTGTCTGGCCGCACAGGGTGGTGGTCGTGTGCTTGGCCATGACGTGCCAGACCAGTGCCCCGCCGGGTTTCTCGACTCCTGCACACATCTCATACATGATCGGCTCCACTCCCTCGATGGACGCCTCTCTCACTCCAGGAGACACCGGACAGGCCGTCCGCACGCAGTCACGGACGGCCATTCAGGTGAAAAGTCCGCCGGGGAGCGAGGATCCGGCCGTCGAGCCCGGCGTCACCGCTCCGCGTCGTCGTGCAGGGCGATACGGGCGACGATGCGCTTGCCCACCGGTTCCCGCCGCACCTCGAAACGCTCCACGACGGCCATCACGATCTCCAGGCCGTGCTGCCCCACCCGGCCGGGATCGGCGGCCCGCGCCACCGGCAGCACCGGATCGCTGTCCCAGACCGCGACGTCCACGGCCTCGCCGGCGATCCGCAGGTCCATCAGGATGGGACCGGAGGCGTACTTGCGGGCGTTGGTGACCAGCTCACTGACCACCAGCTGGGTCACGTCCACGGCCCGGTCGGAGACCGTCAGCCCGTGCCCTGCCCGTACCCGGGCCAGAAAGTCGGCCGCGAGACAACGGGCCTCGGCGATGCACGCACTGTCCCCGTCGAGAGCGGCCTCCATGCGTATCACTTCGGTACCCGGTACTGGTTCCTCGCCGCCGAGGAGGACGGATTCCATCCCAACCGCCTTCACCACCCTGTTCACGGGCTGCGCATACCCCTCTTCTCGCCGGCCACGCCTCCCGAATCGGTGTCAGCTGCGTCACACAGGCATCGGCGGACGACGCCCGTTTCGCGCCGCGAGCCGCCCGGCCCCGTCGCGCAGCGTTGCCGGAGGCCGTTTTCCACTACCGGCAGTAACATGATCAACTCTGACGCAGGCGTTCCCTACTGGCGAGTAGGAAACGTCGCGCCGCCAGACACCCCCCTGTCACCCCCCTGCGAAGGATCCTCATGCCGTCTCCGGATGACGCTCTGCAGCAAGCGCGTTCCGATTACGAACAGCACATGCGGACATGCCGCCAATGTCATGTGCACGCCATGCAGTGTGCCGTGGCCAAGCACCTCCTGCGCGTCTACAACAACGCCCGAAGGGGTCTGGCCCGCAGCAAGTGACATGACGGAGGGGCGGCGGCAGGGCCGGTTCCAGGCTCCTGCCACCGCCCCTTTTTCACAGCCTGCGGTGCCTCACGCGGCGCCGCGCCTGATCCGGCGGAGCAGGACGAATCCCGCGATCACGAGCACCGCTCCGGCGGCCGCCGGCCACAACTGGGCTCCGGTCTCGGCGAGATCACCCCTGACGGCCTGGGGTTCGGTCTGCGCGCCCGCTGCCCGGTCGTCGCCGCCGGGAGCCGGCGTCCGGGTGGGCGTGCCCACCTCGCCGCCGCTCGCGGCCGCGGCGCCCGTGGTGCTCTCCGCGGCCGGACGGGAGACGTCGGACTTGGGCTCCACGGCGCCGGGAGCGGTGGACGCGCCGCGCGCCGGCTCCTCGGCCGGTGCGCCGGCCGAGGGCTTCGCCGGCTGCTCTCCGCCCGCCTCGCGATCCCGGCCGTCCCGGCCGTCCCGGCCGTCCCGGCCGTCCTTGCCGGCGCCCGCGCCCGCGCCCGCGCCCGCGCCGTCATCGCCTCCGGCCGGCGCCTCGGCGGTCCGGGACGGCCCGTCCTGGGGTTCCCGCGGCTGCTGCGGCTGCTCACCGGGGTCGGAACCCTGGCCGGCCCCGGAACCGCACCGCCTGCCGCTGTTGATGCAGTCGACCATCTGGCGCATCAGGTCCTCGTCGAAGACGTTGATGAAGTCGCCGTGGTCGGTGACCGGCTTGTGCAGCTGCTCGGGGAAGGAGTCCACGGCGAACAGCGGAGTGGTCCTGCCGCCGTCCTGCAGGCTCGGCGCGTCGACACCGTAGACGATGCGCTGCACCAGCTGCGGGACGGCCCGGAAGCCGTCCGGGCAGGTGCCGCCGGCGTCGGCGAACGCCACGTGCGTACGGTGGTTGGCGCTGTCGGCGTTCCGGCCGTCCCAGCAGCTCTGGAACGTGAAGGTGCGCACCACGTCGCTGCCCTGCGGGCACAGCGGGTACTTGTCCTTCAGCTGCCGGTCCTCGAACCCGGTGCAGGACCAGGAGGCGTTGGCGTTGGCGGGGCCGTTGACGAACGCCTTGGCGTCACCGGTGATGATGCGCAGGAAGCGCGGCATGGCCGTCACCTTGCCGCGCGGGTTGCCCTCGAAGGACAGCGTGACCTGCTTCGGCGTCACGATCCTGCCCGCGTTGCCCTCGATTCCACCGCCGGGCGAGTCGGCGTCCCGCTCCTGGGTGCCGTCCTGCAGACGCAGCACGGGCCAGTAGTAGGTGGACTTGTCGCCCTTGTCCTCGCAGGTCGTGTCGCCGTCGGCCAGGTCCTGGTCGCCGGCGAAGGCGTTGTTGGCCTGGTTGCCGATGTAGTCGTGGAAGTGGTGGGCGCCGTTGGTGACGCCGGGGGCGACGATCACGTTGTCGGAGTTGAACAGGCCGTTCTCGTTGACTCCGCAACTGGAGGCGAAGGTACCGCGGGAGGCGTCCGCCCCCTCACGGGGCTTCTGCACGTTGGGCTGCACGGTGGTGATGTCCACGTAGTCCGCGGCGACGGGACCGTTGCCGGCCTGCCCGCCGTTGCCGCCCTGCTGCCCGCCTCCTTGCCGATCCTGGTCCTGACCGCCCTGGCCCTGCCCACCTTGGCCCTGACCGTCCTGGCCCTGGCCCTGGTCCTGACCGGACCGCCCGTCGCCGTCCTGGTTGCCGGCGTCCCGCAGGGTGCAGGCCGCGAGGTCGTCGAGTCCCTCCGGACGGCCCCCGGCACGGTCGATCGCCTCCTTGATGCGCCCGATCGTGCCGGTCCGCTCCTCCTTGAGCGGATTCATGATCGTGCTCTCGACGGCGCCGGCGTCCAGCCGGCCGTCCTGGGCCCCGCTCTGCACCTGCTGGTACGCCTTGGCGATCTGCTGGTCCAGCGCCGCGAGTTGCTCGTCGACCGTCGCCCTGGCCTCGTCCGGCACCGCGGTGAGCCGGGTACCGACGTCCGGGCAGTCGATCGTGGCGCCTGCCGCCGCCCAGTTCCGGCCGGAGTCCGGCTTCTCGGCGGACTGCCCGCTCAAGACGCCTTCGGTGGCGGAGGCATACACGTTGGCCACCATCAGCCCGCCTCCGCCCAGGATGAGCGCCATCGCCCCGAGCGTGGCACGTCGCGGACCTGTGGGTCGTCTGCGCGTGTTGCGTCTCACCGAAGTTCTCCTACGCGTCGTGTCCGGGCATGGAAATCCCCCGTTCCCTACGGAGTTGAGCGCGGAGATGTTCAACGGCCCCACGAATTGACGGAACTCCCATGACACACGGGCCGGGGGCGGCCGACGGGACCCGCAAGACGAAAGCCCCACTCCCATGACGGAAGTGGGGCTTGTCCACGAGCGCCGGGCAGGCCTTGCACCTGCATCTCCCCACAGGAAGCGGGGCGTCTTTCCTTAGACGACCAACGCATGGCCGAGCGCCGGGAGTTCCGGCGATCCGCTCAAGACCGAGCATAGCCCACGTGCGCGGACCCGGCATGTCGCCGCGCGGGCCAGGGGCCCGTCAGGAGGCGTTCACCTGTACGACGGAGCACCCGGCCGCCCCGCTTCCGGAATTCCGATCGCCGGGATCAGCAGACGCGCCGCCGCGCTTGTCCCATATATCAGCGAAAACGGTGTGTTATTCAGTCATGAATGTATATTCGCGGCGTACCTTGCTCAGCGCCTCGGTCACGGCTGCCGCCTCGGGACTCCTGTCCGCCTGCTCCGGGGTCCGCTCCCGCCCGGAGCCCGGCCCGCACTCGGGGTCCGCGCGGAGCTCGGGCTCGGGTTCCGGGCGGGGCTCCGGGCTCCTCGACGGTGTTCGCCCGTTCGTTCCCAAGGGGCCCAAGGGGTACGTGAACCCGTCCGACCCCGAGGTCCTGGCCGCTGAAAGGGAGCGCGGATCCGGGCGGGTGCGCAAGTTCCGGTTCACCGCCAGGGAGACCTCGGTCGACCTGGGTGGAAAGACCGTCAGGACGTGGGCGTACGGCGACTCGGCACCCGGCCGGGCGATCCGGGTCACCGCGGGTGACGTTCTCGACCTCACGCTCGCCAACCACCTGCCCGTGGGGACGACGCTGCACTCGCACGGGGTGCGCCTGCGCTGCGACATGGACGGCGTACCGGGTCTGACCCAGGAAACCATCAAACCCGGAGCGGAGTTCAACTACCGTTTCGCCGTGGCCCACCCCGGCACGTACCTGCTGCATTCGCACGAGGGCATGCAGCCCGACCGCGGCCTGTACGCACCGCTGATCATCGACGACCCCAGGGAGCCGTTGTCGTACGACAGGGAATGGGTCGTGGTCCTGGACGACTGGGTGGACGGCGTGGACGGCTCCACTCCGGAGGCCGTGCTCGCGGAGTTGCAGAAAGTCAAGGGCCCCGTCCCCAGGGGCGGTTCCGGCCACCACGGGCACTCGGCCCCGCACGGCACGGGCGGCGGCCCCGACCGCATTCTGCGGGGCGCCCTCAGCGACTTGCTGCAGGGCATGAGCGGCAATGTCGACTACCCCTACTACCTGGTCAACGGCTGTGCCCCGCACGCGCCGTCGGTCTTCCGTGCCCGCCCCGGCGACCGTATCCGGCTGCGGATCATCAACGCGGGCGCCGACACCGCCTTCCGGGTGGCCCTGGGCGGCCACGAGATGACGGTGACGCACACGGACGGCTATCCGGTCGAGCACCGCACGACGGACGCGCTGCTGCTGGGCATGGCCGAGCGCTACGACGTCATCGTCACCGCCAAGGACGGGGTGTTCCCGCTGGTCGCGCTGGCCGAGGGCAAGAACGCCCGCGCGCTGGCCGTGCTGAACACCGGAAGGTCGAAGGACCTGCCCGCGCCTTCCGTCCACCTCGACGAGCTGGACGGGCGCCTGGTCCTGGCCCACCAACTGGTCCCCGACGACGCGGTGGCCTTCGCCGACCGCAAGCCGGACCGCGAGATCCGGATCACGCTGAGGGGCAACATGAAGTGGTACGACTGGAGCTTCGACGGCAAGCCCTACTCGGTCGAACAACGTCATCCGGTCCGTCAGGGCGAGCGGGTCAGGCTCGCCTTCCTCAATCACACCGGCATGTGGCACCCCCTGCATCTGCACGGCCACACCTTCGCCCTGACCGGCCCGGAGGACGCCGGGGCCCGCAAGGACACCGCGATCATCCTGCCGCAGGGCAGGCTGGTGGTGGACTTCTACGCCGACAACCCGGGTCTGTGGATGCTCCACTGCCACAACCAGTACCACTCCGAGTCGGGCATGATGACCATCCTCGGCTACCGCAAGTGAGCGGAGCGCCTCCCGCGTGAGAGGGGTGGCCGAGGCCGCCGCGGCCCGTCACTCCTTCGGCGGATCCCGGCGCGCGGGCGGGGCGGCGGGGCTTCGATCCTGGCGTGGGATGACCGCCGTCCGAGGGTGCCCCCCAGCGGGTGGTTCCGAGGACCTGGCCGCCGGGAGGGCGGATCGCCGATGAGGCTTGTCGTCGACCTCAACAAGTGCCAGGGATACGCGCAGTGCGCGTTCCTCGCGCCGGACGTGTTCACGATGCACGGCGAGGAGTCGCTCGTCTACAACCCGCGGGCCGGCGCGGAGCAGCGGGAGAAGGTGGCGCGCGCCGTCGCGGCCTGCCCGGTGCAGGCGATCACGGTGGAGGGGCTGCGGGAGGCGTCCGATGCCGGGTGACGCGTTCCACGAGTGGATCCGGCGCGAGGGCCGGATCGTGATCGTGGGTGCCTCGCTGGCGGGGCTCAGGGCGGCCGAGGCGCTGCGCGCCGGGGGGTTCGCCGGATCGCTCACCATGATCGGTGACGAGCCCCACGAGCCGTACGACCGCCCGCCGCTGTCCAAGGCGGTGCTGCTCGGCAAGGCCTCTCCCCAGCACACCGAGCTGCCCAGGCGCCGGGAGATCGACGCGACCTGGCGGCTCGGGGTCGCGGCGACCGGTCTGGACACGGCAGCCAAGCGGGTGCGGCTGGCCGACGGCGAGGAGGTGCCCTACGACCGGCTGCTGATCGCGACCGGTGTGCGCGCCCGGCCCTGGCCGAAGGAGGAGGAGGCCCTGCTGGATGGGGTCTTCGTGCTGCGCACCCGGGACGACGCCGTACGGCTGCACCGGCGGATGGCGGCCCCGCCGCGCCGGGTGTTCGTCGTCGGCGCCGGTTTCACCGGGTCGGAGATCGCCTCCGCCTGCCGCGACCGGGGCATCGCGGTCACCGTGGCCGAGCGCGCGGACGGGCCGCTGGTGGGCGCGCTGGGCGGGGTGATCGGCGCGGTGGCCGCGGATCTGCACCGTGACAACGGGGTGGACCTGCGCACCGGGGTCACGGTCACCGGCCTGGAAGGGGATGCGACGGGCCGGGTGCGGGCCGCCCATCTGTCCGACGGCGGTGTCGTCGAGACGGACGTCGTGGTGGTCTCGCTGGGCGCGACCCGCAACACCGAGTGGCTGGCGGGCTCCGGGCTGGGCGCGGGGCCTCGCGGCATCGCCTGCGACGCGGGGTGCCGGGCCTTCGACTTCCGGGGCATCGTCACCGACGACGTCTTCGTCGCCGGTGACGTCGCCCGCTCCCCGCATCCGTTGTTCGGCTACCAGTTCCTGTCGCTGGAGCACTGGGGCAACGCGGTCGCGCAGGCCGAGGTGGCCGCGCACAACATGATCAGCGCCAGCGCCGACCGGCGCCCGCACCTGTGGGTGCCCGCGTTCTGGTCCTCGCAGTTCGGCGTGAACATCAAGTCGGTCGGTGTGCCGGCCATGGGCGAGGAGATCATGATCATCCAGGGGTCGCTCGCCGAGCGGCGGTTCCTCGGGGTGTACGGCCACCAGGGCCGGGTGATCGCGGTCGTGAGCTTCGACAGCACACGGTGGCTGGAGTTCTACCAGCGGCAGATCGAGACGGGCGCGCCGTTCCCGGTGGAGTACCGGACGGTGGACCGCCGGCCCGAGGGCCGCAGGCCGGTGCCGGCCGGCTTCCCCGACCCGTCGCTGCCGACGCACGGCCCGACCGTGACGCTCAGCGGCTACTCCCCGGCCGACCGGCGTCTGGTCTTCACCCCGGCCCGCCACTGACC
>NZ_POTZ01000129.1 GCF_003236365.1 Streptomyces sp. NTH33 | reverse complement strand
GCAGTGGCGTAGACACCCTCTGTGCTACCGAGAGGCCCTGCCTTCATGCCCCCGCGCGGCCACAATCACCTGAACAGCACGCCCGTACGGACCCCCCAGCCCCACACTCGGTTTCGAGAAGCCCTCTTAAACCGTCGAGAGCGTGCCGGGGCTGCTCTCTGGGCTCGGTCCGTACGGCGGCAGGTCGTTGGGTTGACATGCGCTGATTGAACTCGGCTCATTACCCTGTGTCGTGGGGGAGTACGAGGTAAGCGGGGAGAGGGATGACAACGGGGGATGCGGTGCGTCGAACAGCCGCGGTGGAGCGGGGAATTGCGTCCGCCGATGCGCTCTTCTCCATGGAGGGCATCCCAGAAGGAGCCGTCGTACCGGAGCCGGAGGGTGAGGCGGCGACTGAGGCGGCGATCGAGCGACTCGGCAGCCGGTTCGCGCGTCTGGACGGTCAAGTACGGCACGCGCTGAGACGTACCCGAGATCACGCGGGGAATCTGTCGAGCGACCGTCTCCAGGGACTCTCGGAGATCGTGCAGAACGCCGAGGACCTTGACGCCACGGACGTACGCATTCTGACGAGGGGACGGGAACTCCTCGTCGCCCACAATGGCAATCCCGTACGGTTGCCGGACGTTCTGGCCCTGGCGATGCCCTGGCTGACAAGCAAGGCAGAGCAGGCGGAATCCACCGGCAGGTTCGGGATCGGCCTGATGACCCTCCAGTCCCTCTCCCCGCATCTGGAGGTTCACTGCGGGCATTACCGGTTCCGGGTCGGGGATCCTGACATCTCTGTGGCCAGGCCGTTCCCGTTGCCTGACTGGTTCGCGGGCGACACCTGGACGGTTCTACGGGTTCCTCTGGAGCCGGGCGTGCTCGGTGCGGACGAGGTGGACGTATGGCTTGCCGAGTGGGGGGACAGCGCGCTGCTCTTCCTCGGCAGTGTCGGCAGTGTCACGCACCTGGACGAGCAGGG
The DNA here is from genome assembly GCF_003236365.1 of Streptomyces sp. NTH33. Classification (GTDB taxonomy): domain Bacteria; phylum Actinomycetota; class Actinomycetes; order Streptomycetales; family Streptomycetaceae; genus Streptomyces. Next base: position 14,489 of record NZ_POTZ01000129.1, on the reverse strand, counting down.
TGCTGTCCGGCACCGGCTGGCGCTCGACCGTGAGACCGGCGAGCCGTTCGAGGCCGTGGTGGGCGGGCGGAGCGTCGACGTGGAGACCGGCGAGGCACGCGCCGGCGACGGGTCCCGGTGGCTGGTGTGCCGTGCGACCGTTCCCAGCCCCTCCGGGATCACCCGGTCTCACAAGGCGGTGGGGTCCACCACCGCAATCGCTGTGGCTCTTCCTCTCGGACCCGATGACGCCGGGCGGATCTACGCCGGTCTTCCGGTCGCGGACACCGCTCTGTCTCTCTGTATCAGCGCCCAGTTCGATCCGATCGCCAGCCGTCAGGCGCTCGACGACACCCCGTGGAACCGCGCACTGAATGAACTGGTGGGCGACCTGTGGACGGCCGCCGCCCTGTGGCAGTTCCGGCGGGATCCGGCACGGGCCTGGCGCGCCGTGCCGCTCCCCGACGACATGCGCGACTCCCGTGACCCGGTCGCCGCGCTGGAGCGACTACTCCTTGACCGTGCCAGGGCGGGCGTGTCCCACGGTCTCGTCCTGGACGTCCCGGGGCAGGGGCCGCTCGGCCTGGATGATCTCGCGGTCGAGGACGAGACGCTGGTGGACGTGGTCACCGAAGAGGAGGTCTCCCGCGTCGCCGAGCGGACTGCCGTGCTGCCCAAGGTGGCGCGGGACGAGGACGGCCGATGGCGTGAGGTGCTGGCGGACTGGGAGAACCACGACAGTGCGGTTCCCGTGACGGTGGACCTCTACGACGCGCTACGCCTCCTCAACGACGAAACCCGGTCGCCGCAGGCGAACATCCGCCTCGCCGCGGCGGGACTTGCCTCAAATATCTACTCCTCCTTGCTGTCGAGCTGCTGGCTCGTGGACAGCTCAGGGAGCCGGCACCGTGTGCCCCGGCCCGCGGAACCAGCGGTGTTCACCGACGCCCCGCGGGGCCTCGGCGCCAGTCTCGGATTCTCCCGGGAAATCCATCCGGCATACCTCGCCGACACCGACGAGGCGCGGTCAGTGAGGACATGGCTCCGTAAGCGGGAGGCGCTGCTGACCGACGCGGACGCGGTGGCCGTGATCCGGCGCCTCGCGGCCATCGGCGCGGCGGGGAGCGGCGGCCCGAATGTACTGCGGCTGACAGATGACCAGCTCATCGAACTACGCGACGGGTTCGCACGCGTGCCGGACCACGAACGTGAGACCTTGGGGCGCGACGTGGGCCACGCAATCCGGTTGCAAGGGCATCGCTACGACCGGGCCGGAAGACGTGAAGACATCGACGTCGCTCCCGCCCAGGCGTACCTACCCGCCCGACTGGACAGTTCGGAACGCGAGGAGAGCTTCGCCTTCGCTGCCGGTCGCACGGCTGGGCTGGTGTGGCTGCGGCCCCGGTATGCCGAGGTCCTGCAGCGCGGCGGCGCCGGGATGGGCGCCCGTAAATTCCTGAGGCTGCTGGGCGCGGAGACCGCGCCCAGGTTGCGCAGGCACCCGGGAGCGCGGGAGCGCTTCACGCAGAGCCCGAAGGGGCTGCCGGCGGAAGTCATTTCGGGACCTCGGGCACGCACAGATGCCCTGCGAGTTCTGGAAGCGACCTTCACGCTCGGCGACTACGAAAGCCCCGACCTACGTGCCGTTGCCTCTGGCATAGCGGCGGAGCAGGACCCGCAGCTCCGCAGGCGCAGGGCGGCAGCGCTGTTTCACGTCCTCGGACGGGCATGGAGCCGCTTTTCCGACCACGACGAGGTTGATGCCGTCTACGACTACTACGCATGGCAGAACCGGGGCAGGACCGCAGCCTTCTGGCTGTGGCAGTTGCGCGACACACCATGGCTGGACGCCGGAAACGGCGCGCCGTCTGCCCCAGCCCGACTCTGTATGCGGACCACCGGCACGGTCGCGGTGTACGGGGCGGACGACGAGCGATTCCTCCATCCCGAGATCCAGCAACTGGTCGGCAGACGCAGTGATGTGCTGCGCGCCCTGGGCATTTCTGCGGAGGCCCGCACTGAGGACCTCGTGGAATGTCTGCAGCGCCTGCGCCGACGGGAGGAAAAGGGCGGCGACAGGGATGTGCCCGCGGCGCTGATCCTCTACCAAGCCCTGGCCGAGCGCGCCTTCGGCCGTGGCGCGAGAGCCTCGGGGGAGATGTCCCAGGGCTCGGTGCTCCGGGCGTTCGGCGAGGGGAGCGGCCTCGTCCTCACGGACTCCGGCTGGCGCCGGCCGAGCCAGTGCCTGCGGGGGGCGCCGCTCTTCGGTCCGCTCCGTGTGTTCGCTCCCACGTTTCCAGGCAGCGAGGAGTTCTGGCAGCGGCTCGCAGTGCGCCTGCCGACTGTGGACGACGCCACGGCCGTGATCAAGGAGCTGGCACAGCGGGACCGGAAGCAGGGTCGGGACGAGCCGGACGGGACGACCCAGTCCATCGTCCTGGAGACCCTGAAGATGCTCGCCGCTCTGGGCCGTACCCATCCCGGCGCGTTGACGGCCAAGCGTCTGGGACGCCTCCCTCTGTGGACGAGCCAGGGCTGGCGAAGCAAGCGGCCCGTGTACGCCGTCGAAGACCCGGTGGTAGCCGAGGTGCTGGGCCGGGAACGTGCGGTGTGGTGCCCGGGAGCCGAATTGGAGCAGTTCCGGCCGTTGATCGGAGCCCTGCGCGTGAGCGAGCTCGCCGCAGAGCATGTCACCGTGTACAGCCCTGGCCCGGCCCCGGCGGACCCGGACGCCACAGCGCTGGTCCGGTCAGCCGTCACCCACCTCCGCGAGGACCTGCAGCGCAACGCCGCGAGCGTTGCCCAGTCCCTGGACTGCTCGTGGGACCAGCTGGCTGACCTGACTGTATGCATCACCCCTCACCTAGCCTGCTGCCTCGATCTTCCGGACACGGGCGAGACGGTGCACGTGCCCGTGGACGCCGGGATCGACTGGTCCTCGGGCACGTTGTACGTCCGTGACACTGCCGCTCTGACACGCACATCCGGGGTGGGCCGGTCGATCGCCGCTCGGTTTCCGGGCAGCCGCCGCGAGGTGGCCCTCGCCTGGGGAGCAGCGTGTGACCAGGCCGAGAAGGGCCGTACGGCCGTACAACTGAGCCTTGCCGACGACCAGGTGCGGCGCGACCGGGAAGCGGCGGAGGCCGAACGCGAACGACGGCTTCGGGAACTCGGAAACGAGGTGGACCAACGCCGTACCGCGCCCAAAGCGCAGGCCGGCACAGTGGCCGGCACCCCACGGACGGCAGTAATCCTGCCGCCTGCCCCCAGCACACGCCACCGCGCCCCTACACGGGAACGGAGCAGGAAAAGGTGGCTCTGGACGTGGTACGCAAGGCACTCGCCACCGACGACGACTGGCTGCGTGACCTACGGGCCCAACGCGGCCTCGGCGCCGACGCGGTGGACGCACTGTCGCGATTCTACGAACTCAAGGCATATAAGGACGCCGAGCCGGACACGGTGCTGCTGACGCCCGCGGAGTTCCAGCGAGCAGTGGAGAATGACGACTTCTTCCTCGTCATCGTCTCAGGGCTGGAGTCCGGAGCCGGCCTCGTCTCTGTACGCATCATCCCGCAGCCGCTCCAGCAGCTGACCTGCCGTCCGAGCAGCAGTGTCACGGTTACGGGCATCAGAGGGGCGCACAGCCGGGTGTACCAACTCAAGGAGGACAGATAGGCCAGCCAGCCGTGGCGTTCCGAGACGGGGCGCCGGAGGCGATCACATCCGCCAAGAGCCGCGTGTGCAGCCCGGCGACGGCTCGCGGTCTGGCATGTTGGCGCCCAGCCCCTGAATCGTAGGTGTTGCAGTTGAGCAGGGTTTGACGGGTGACGGTTGCGAACCTGGCGGACAGCCTGTCACAGCCGCCCTCGTCGTTCGGACTGGCCAGCTCTCTGACGCCGTGGGCAGGGCTTCGGCGTAGTCGGGTGACGTCCGGTTTGTGATCAAGCGAGGCCGAGGAGTGCGAGGGGGCGGCGGGGGTTTCGAGCGTTGTGGCGGAGGCCGGCGGCGATGTTCTTCACGCCGGCTGCTCGTAGGGCTCCGATGGCGAGGTTGCGCCAGGTGGCCATGGCGCGGGGTGCGTTACCGGTCCGCAGCTGGGAGGCATCCTCGGCGAAGGTGGTGTCGCGGACGTGGTGCAGGGTCTCGACCTGCCAGTGGTTCCTGATCAGTTCCGCGAGTTGGGCGGGGCCTGCCTGCTCGGCGGTGAGGCTGGTGACCGCGTAGACGGTCTTGATGGTGGTCTTGCCGGTCTTACGGTCGGTGCGGCGGCGCTTGATCTGGACGGCCTGGCGGGCTCCGGGGAAGGGCAGATTGTTCACCGTGGCGACCTTGATCCGTCGAATCTCCGAGCGCCCGTGGCCGGCGCCCCTGGTGCGGCCCTGCAGCGGAATGTCCTTCCAGGGCAGGGATTTCAGCTGCTTGCGGAGCTTCTTCTGGTTGCCCTTGGCGATCGCGATGTAGTGGACGTCGCGGCCGAGGAGGTACTCGGCGTGCTCGCGCTGGGTGTGGAGTGCATCGCTGGTGACCACGCCGCCGGCCAAGTTCGCGACCGTGTCCAGCAGCGGTTGGAAGCAGGTGATCTCGTTGGTTTTCTCGCCGACGTCCAGCTGGGCCAGGACGAAGCCGGTGGTGTGGTCCAGGGCGGCGAGCAGGTGGATCTTCCGGCCCTTGGCCTTGGCCGCACCGCGCAGACTCTTGCCGTCCACAGACAGAGCGCGCAGCCCGGTGGCCTTGGGGCGGCGGTCGGCGAGCCGGCGGCCCACTGCTTGGTCCAGAGCGTCGGCGTCGACGCGGGCCGGCAGGCGGCGGACCGTGGTCTCCGACGGCAGCGACCGCCTGGGCTGGAGCGGATCGGGACGGACGCCGAGCCGGTGGAGCACATGCGCGGGGGTATCGGTGATCCACTCACCGACCGCCGACAGCGAGGTCGCTCCGGCCAGTACGGCGCACGCGGTGAGGGCGAGTACGGCGGCGAGAGCGTGGCGTACCCCGCGTGGGTCGCGCGGGTCCGGGACCTCTGCCAGGCGTTCCAGCAGGTCCGGGATCTCCTCGGATGAGGCCGCGGGCTGCTGGCGGAGCTGGTCAAGGGCAGGCGGGATCAGGGATGATGCGTCGGCAGGCACGGTCTTCCACTCGGATCACGGGGCGTCGAGAACTCCATGATCTTGGAAGCCCGTGCCTGTCCCGCTTCCAAAACCCGACCGAGCAGGCAGACAGCCACGAACCGGGCGTCATCCGACTACGCCGAAGCCCTGACGCCGTGGGCATTCAGTTTCCGTACTCTCGTAACACGTTGATCATGTGTCGTATCTTGTGAGTGGAGTTGTGGGGCAATGGTTCGGGATTGAAATGCATGAGGTCATTCCTGATTTGGCGTATCTCATCGAGGCGCTCGATGAAAATCTTTCGATCCAGCGACCAGCCAACCTTCTCCCATGCTTCCTTATTTTCCAGGACGCGCTGGTAGTCCCCGATGGACAGGTCGTTGAATCCCTTGATGCTCCGGTTGCCCTCCGGATCGCACAGGCCCTGAACTTCTGAAAACTTGATGGAAGAGGCGAGCACCTGGCGCAGCCGTTTATCCAATTCGCCAATAAGAAAGAACGGGGTAGACATGGCTCCGTAGGCGGCTGCTACGTCGCTCGCAGTCACGATCCCTGCAATCTCATTTCTTTGGTTTCGGACAAGGATGAATTCGGATTCTGCGAGAATCGGGAGGATGTCGATGAGGTCTTGGTTGTATGAGGCTTCGCGAGCCTGGACTATGGCTCGGGGGAACGGTGGGTTGTTATTGGCGTGGCGCGCCCGTGCAATCGACTGCCACGTTACGGCTCCTCGAAGATTGCGTCCGGACAGAACAGGAAGCTGAGAGTAGTCGTTGATCACCATCCGGGTGATGGCTTCATCGAATGTCGCGGACGGGGGCACAAAGACGACACCGCCAAGAGCGGAAGGCAGGTCTCCGACGGTCAGGCCGACCACAGGCGCGTCCTCGTATTCCTCTCGGGATGGTTCGTTGACCGATTGAATCTGCCGCGCGTCTTCTGTGATTCCTGGGTGCCGTGTTGCGTAATTTCTCTGCACCGTCACGGACGGGGGGGCGGCATCAGAATTGGACGGTTCGGCCGGTGTGTTCTTGGCCAATGCGGCGTCGTCGGGACTGGGGATACCCACGGCTGGCGTGTCCAGGAATTTATGGCGCAGTTGGTCGAGCGCTGTACCGTCTTCGAGAGCCCACGCCTCCCAGCCATCAATAGTCCCTTCGCCGACCGCTGCGGCCGCAGCCCGGTTGGGGGATGGAAACTGCTGGCCGCCAGCTAGTTCGAGCCAACCCTCAGCCGTCACTCTGGCGGAGTAGCTCGCCCCTGCACGCTCGAAGGCCAGCTGCATGCCTTCTGTAAGAAGACCAGCGCCCATGAGGTCAGCCATAGTTACCCGCCCGCCAACCGTGAGATGCCGAGGCCGTTCGGCATATCGGTTCAGGCTCAGGTCGTACCCCTGGGCGACGATGTCCGACTTCGGGACGCAGAAGCTCTGTTCCGAACGCGCGCGGCTGCACTCACGGCCGCCGCGGTCGAGCCAGCGAGAGAGGGTATCCGGAAGGTTGTTCTTGGTGTGGTCAGCCTCTGATAGGGACCCAGCCGTAGGACGAACGCCCAAGCGGTCCTCCGGGAGGAGCGGGGTGCGCTTGTCATCGAGGCTAAAGCCGTCCGCCTGCACGTCGTAGAACCAGACGTTGTCCGTGCCTCCGGCATCCGTGCGGGTGAACAGCAGGATCGAAGTCGAGACCCCCGCGTACGGCTTGAAAACCCCACTCGGGAGCTTCACCACGCCGTCCAGTTTGTGATCCTCAACCAGAATCCGACGCAGCTCCTTGTGCGCCTTCGTCGAACCAAAGAGGACGCCGTCCGGGACGATGATCGCTGCGCGGCCGCCGGGCTTGAGGATCCTCAAAGTCAAGGTTAGGAAGAGAAGTTCGGTCTTCTTGGTTTTCACCAAACTCAGCAGGTCCGCCGCCGTGGAGTGATAGTCCAAGCTGCCAGCGAACGGCGGGTTTGCCAAGATCAGGGAGTAGCGTTCCGACTCGCTTGCCGCTGGCTCCGCAAGCGAGTCACGGTAGCGGATGTCCGGGTTCTCAATGCCATGCAGCAGCATGTTCATCGACCCAATGCGCAACATTGTGGAGTCGAAGTCGAAGCCGTGGAACATGCTGCCGTTGAAGTGGGTTTGCTGCTTTGCTCCCAGCAGTACCTTCGAGTGCTCGCGCTTCACGTACGACGCCGTCTGGACCAGAAAGCCAGCAGTTCCGCATGCCGGGTCGCAGACCTCGTCATCCGGCTTTGGCTGGGTCATCTCGACCATCAGTTCGATGATGTGGCGCGGTGTGCGGAACTGGCCATTCTGGCCAGCCGTCGCCAACTTCGTCAGCATGTACTCGTAGATATCTCCCTCGGCGCCACTCCACTCCGTCGAGATGGCGTCCACCAGGCTGACGACCTTGGCCAGCAGGTTAGGGGTCGGGATGGTGAAACGGGCATCCCGCATGTGGTGGGAGTAAGTGGAGTCGCCGCCGCCCATCGCGCGGAGATAGGGGAAAACGCCTTGCTCGACGATGCCGTACATGACCTCTGGACTGCGGGCCTTGAAGTTCTGCCAGCGCAGTTCCCGGTTGTCCTCAGTGAAAAGCGGGTCCGGATCAGGCTTGCCAGTATGGTTCACCTGTTCGTCCTTGTGGGTCTGGATCTCGTCCAGTCGCTTGATGAAGAGCAAGTACGTGATCTGCTCCGTCACCTCCAGCGGATTCGAGATCCCACCGGACCAGAACGCATCCCAGACGCGGTCCACCTTGCTCTTGAGCTCGCCCGTGATCACGGCGGTACGCTATCGGATGGAGCTGGCGGCCGCGGCCGATTGGCTACACGACTGTCGTCAGCACGTGGAGGCGCTGACTGTAGTTGTATTCCGCAGCATCCTGATTGGCCAATGCCGTTTAGATAGGGCACGGATGGGCGCGAGTACTGGACGGAAGCAGTTTGATGGTCGGTGGAGCTGGGTGACGCACCCCTCGGTCCGATCGCCGACGCTCGCGATAGGTGCTGGGATGGGGGCGCTTGATGGAGCGTGGGTAAGTACGTTGTCGGCGGCGGGGGTTGAGGTTGCGGCGGGCGGCAACGCGTTCGAGCGTGTGCGACAGGAGGGTCTCGTGGTCCTCAGGGGGAAAAGGCCGCTCGGTCGGTGACCGAGCGGCGCACGATGCGGACGGTTCCGAGGAACTTGACGCGGTCGGGATCGATCCCGGCGTTCGTAGCGGCCCGGCACATGAGTGTGCAGAGCGCCCACTGGGTGAGGAGGTAGGCCCATATCTCCTGGTAGACGAGTTCCGGGGTGCGCGAGCGCAGGATCTTCCCGGGGCCGCGCAGGTGGGTCTTGAGCTGATCGATTCCGGTTTCCGCCTCCCACCGTTGCCCGTAGCAGGCCGCCAGCTGGTGGGCAGTGGCGTCGGAGGGGTCGAGGATCGAGGTCAGCAAGTGGATCTCCTCGCCGTCGCGGTCGGGCACGGTGTAGTCGATGACCCGCACCACGATCGCCTCGGCCGGGTCGAGTTCGGCGCCGGCACGGGCGGCAGCACGCAGCTTCTCCTTGCGTGACATCCGCAGGCGAGGCTTGGTGATCAGGGCGAGCCACGAACCATCAGGAAGATCCTTCAGGTGGTCCAGGCGCAGGCTGGCGGAGATGCGCCACAGCAATTCGGCCCCGCTCGCTCTGGCCTGCCGCCAGGCGTCGAAGCCGTAGAAACCGCGATCTGCGGTCAGCAGCATGCCGGGCGTGAGCTGCTCGTACAGGGAGAACGCGATGGTCTGCTCGCTCGCCCAGCAGCCCGCCAGGTCGGCCGCAATCGGTGCATGGCTGGCGCACTCGCTGATTGCTACGACCCTGGCCTGCGGGAAGATGGTCTCGTCACCGCCGGCGCTGTCCTTGCCGAACTCTTCGATATTCGCGGGGGTGTCAGGCAGATCCAGGACGAAGCCGTCGATGGCCATCACCCGCCACCGCCCCAGGAACGCCCCCAGCGTGTCCGCGCTCGCCGCCGGTACGGCGACCTGTGCGAACACCTCCTTCACCGGCTCCGGCCCGAGCCGCTGCCGCGCCTGGGTGATCGCTCCGCGGGTAGGGGCCTGCCAGCGCGAACCGGGCAGGTAGGACAGCATGCCGGTGAGCTTCTCGGCGACCTCCTCGTAGTCGTCGTCCGCGTACAGGCACAATGCCATCAGCAGGTAGACGACCACGTGCGCGGGCAGCTTGCGGACCCGCACCTCATGCGCCTCGGTCACCGCGATCGCCTCGTCCAGCACCGATCGCGGCACCAACGTCGTCAACGCTCCCAGCGACACCAGATCCGTCGGACGTACGCCCCGGCGCTCCCCATCCCCCTGCGGCATGCCGTGACCCTAGCAACTACCACCTATCTAAACGACATTGGTCCTGATTGGAGACGCTGGCAGCACCGCCATCGCGGAGGCAGGACTGCTGGTCACCCGCCCCCCTTCCGCGGCACCCGGTGCACGATGAGGCGCGCGCCCAGATGTTCTCCGACGCCGCCTTGGAGGGGATCCGCGCCTTCACGGCTTGGCCAACCAGCTTGTCGCCGCCCACGGCCGCCATCATGAGGTGATCCACGCAGACCCCGACGACGCCGTGACACCGCGCCGCTTCCGCGAGGCGTCGACCGCAGCGCAGGGGGCGGCCAACTTGCGCTTGCGCGACTCGACTCGGTATTCAACAGCCCGCCGAGTACCACCTCCACCCCGATTTCACGCCTCCGCCGGAGGCCCACAAAACAGTGAGATCGTTTCATCCTGAAGTTGCTGGTCACGGGGCTGGTGTGACCGGTAGCGGGAGTTCTCGTACTGGTCGGTGGCGTGATCGGTAGCAGGTGATCATCTGTCACCGGGAGACTTCGGCGCGGGTGAGGACGAGCAGGGCCCGCAGCAGTGCGGTGGCGTGACGAGCGGCCAGGCGGAGCTTGGTGAGGATCCGCCAGTTCTTCAGGTCGGCAAAGCCGTGTTCATTCGCGGCGCGTTCGCGGACGACGAGCCTGTTCGCCTCTTTCTGCGCGGCGGTCAGGCGCCGGCCGCGAGCGGCGCGGTAGCCGGTGATGATTACCGGGTTGTCCGGGTCGTCGTCCAGGCCGAGGAAGCCGAGGTCGGCGATGGCGCCGAGGCCGGCTTCGCGCAGGCGGGTGGTGATGTGGTCGTGCCGGGCAGCGGTGACGTCGTGGGTGCGGCCGCGGCGGGCGGCCGAGACCCAGATCAGGTTGCCCTTCTCGTCGGTGAGGGCAAGGACGTGCAGGCCGTGCATCTTGCGTTTGCCGGAGTAGTTGGGGCGGTCGTCGGCGCCGGTGCGGCGCCGGGTGGGTATCAGTGTGCCGTCGATCAGCACGACAGCCCCGCCCCGTTTGATGATCTTCTTCAATGCGCGGTCCAGCCGTTCGGCGCGGGCGGCCAGCAGGTGGATCACCTCCAGCAGCCAGCGGCGCACGGTCGAGGCGGAGACCTGGTAGGCGCCGGCCATGTCCGCGAGTCGCTGGTCATGACGGAGCACGGCGAGGACGATCAGGGCGATGCGACCCGGCGGGAGCTTGCGCCACCGCGAACCGATCTTCTTCAGATGGGCGCGGACCAGGCCCGCGACCATGTCCAGGGTCGCGCTCGACAGCGGCAGGCGGCACTGGTAGACAAGCGGGTCCGGGCCCTCGGCGGCAGTGGGGTTCATCGGCATGAACATCCCAACTCCCGCCGGGGGTCTGCCCGTTACGCACGAAACCGGTCACTGCTTTGGGCCGTCAAGGGTGGTGAACCGGCCGCCGGGAGTGTGGTGCAGCCACCCCCGTTCAGCCAGCCGTTTCAGCTTCGCGCGGACCGCCTCGACCTGCGCGGGCAGCGTGCCCCTGCCGAGCGCCTCGCTCACCTGCCCGGCCTGGGCCGGCTCGGCGGCACCAGCCACCACCCGCATGATCGCCTGGTAGTCGTCGGGCAGCACATCCACGTCCGTGCCTTCCTCGCGGCCCGGGATCAGCCGCATCCCGCCCGCCCCGGGCGTGGCAGTGACCCGCTCCAGCTCCGCGTCCATGACGGGATCGTCGGCCTCACCTGCGCGTTCGGCCTCGATGAACTGGCCGATCACGACCTCCGCGGCCTCCAGCCGCGCCACCTTGGCCTCGGTCTCCGCGAGCTCCTTGCGCAGCTGCTCGACCCGGTCGGCCAGCACGATGCGCCGCTGAATCACCCACGTCAATATCTCGGCCACCCGTCGATCCCTCCCACCCACGAACTCCCTTGGCCCTGTGGACAGTAGGAGGCACAAACGCCCATGGCCGCAGTTCCGGCGAATCACCCCGTGGCAGACGATCACCTGCTACCGATCACGCCACCGATCAGTACGAGAACTCCCGCTACCGGTCACACCAGCCCCGTGACCAGCAACTTCAGGATGAAACGATCTCAGTGCTCGCCGCTGGGAGCGCTTGGATGCTCTGTTGACGATCGTCCGCCCGCTGACAAAGCCTGACGGTCAGAGCTGCCTCTGGCCGTCACCCGTCGGCACTGCACTGGATGGGTCTCAGGAACGGAGGTCAACGCATACCTCGGCCGTGACGCTCGTTTGACGCTCTGAGCGTTCAACGGGCCCTTCAGTGGAGTCGCAAATACCCTCTGACCTGCGGTTACGCCAGGGAGTCCCACTTCTGACATCTTTCCGATGACGCACCATGTGGAGTGCGTGGCGATTCTGGAGCCCGTGGCGAAGGGTTCCTGACTCACGGGTTTGTTCCGGAAACGGCTGCTCGGACGACGGTCGGGGGACCTCGGCCGGAGGTTCTCGACGCTCGGTTGACCCCGTACGAGGGCCACGCCGTGATCGCCCGGTGGCGGATCGCCACCGGGAGCGACGGGGCCCCCGTCCTTCGCCCGCCCGGTGGGTCCGGGTCAGTCCGGGACCACGGTGCCCAGCAGGCGCTCGGCGAGGGCCTCCGCCTCGCGGGTCTTCGGGGCGTTGAAGAACCGCACCCGGCCGACGACCGGGTCGCCGGTGTAGTAGCGCTCGTAGAGCGCCTGACGGGCGGCGAACGGGCTGCAGGTCATGTCCCAGACCATCCGCATCACCTGGAGACGGCGCTCGGCACTGATTCCCGGGCCGTGGACGTACTTCTCGACGAGGTGGCCGATCTCCTCGTGCCGCAGCTCGCCCTCGGTCATCACGATCGCGCCGCTGCCCGCGACCGTCCGGAGCACCTCGACCGCCTTGGCGATCGCGTACGGGAAGAAGAACGTCAACGCCGCGATGCCGACCCGCGACTCCTCGCCCGGACGGCCGTGACCGCGCAGCACCGATCCGGGGTCGCGACGCTCGCCGATCCGGCGGCTCAGGTCGAGCGCGGCCCCGTCGAGGAGGCCCTCGGCGACGTTCAACAGGCCCATGATCTCGCCGAGTTCCTCCTGGTAGCGCGGAGAGGCCGCCCGGCCCGTCGTCCGGGCGGCCACCGTGGCCAGGCCGGCGAGGAACTTCAGTTTGGAGGTGCTGCGCGCCGCGCCCTGGAGCGGGCCGTAACCGACCGCGTTGCGCACCACGTTGTTGTAGGCGTCCAGGTCGCCGGCGACGACGACCCGGTCCTCGGGGACGAAGACGTCGTCGAAGACGAGGATCGCGTCACCCTCGTCGAACCGGCCGCTCAGCGGGGTGTCGAAGAGGCCGTCCCCACGGTCGTAGGCCTGCCGGCAGACGATCTTGAGGCCGGGCGCGTCGAGCGGGAGCATGCAGACCAGGGCGTAGTCCTCCTGGCCGGGTCGGCGCGGTGCGTACGGGCCGACGAAGACCTCGTTGGCCACCGGGGCGAGGGTGGAGAGCAGACGCGCGCCGCGGATCACGATGCCGTCCGCGCGGCGCTCCACGATGCGCACCGCCTCGGGCGGGGCGTCCTGCGTCGAGCGGTCGCTCTGCGGGTCCACCAGGGTGTGGGTGACCGCGAGGTCCTCCCGCCGCAGCCGGGCGAGACAGGCGTCCATCCGGGCCGCCTCCTCGTGCTTGCCGACGTGCTCGAGGCTGCTCTTGACGTCGAGCAGGTAGGCGTTCATGAAGTCCGGGAGCCGGCCCATCATGCCGTAGGTGAGCTCGGTCCGGAGCCGGTCGCAGCGCTGTCGGGCCAGTACGTCCCCGTGGTCGTGCGCCTCGAGCAGGGTGGTGCTGTAGGCCTCATCGCTCGTGGCGTCCCACACCGTCAGCACGTCGGCGAACTCCGGGTCCAGCTGGGCGTCGTAGAGTCCGGCGAGCGTCGTGAGCACGCCCCGGAAGGCGGGGTGGGCGGTGACGTCGTCGACCCGCTCACCGTCGATGTACAGGCTGCGCCCGTCCCGCAGGCTCTCCATGAACGCGGCACCCGAACGAAGTCCCATGTCGTCACTCCTTGTCTCCTCGGGATGAGGCTTGGCGCGTGCGTCCGCCGGGGACGCGACGTGGTGGCCCGGCTCCCGGACGCCGGGGCGGGGGGACCGCCGCCGGGCCGCCGCGGTGGCGGCCCGGCCGGGGGAGCGGAGGTCAGCGGCCGAGCAGGAAGTCGAGCTGGATCCGGTTGAAGGTCTCGGTCTGCTCGTACTGGGGCCAGTGGCCGGCGTTCTCGATCACCGCGAGCCGGCCGCGCGGGATCAGGCCGGCGATCCGGCGTCCCTCGTCCACCGGCCCCGAGGGGTCCTTGGTGGTCCACACGACCAGCGCCTCCGCCTCGATGGCGCGCAGGTCGTCGTCGGTGAGCATGTTGCGCCGCCGGGTCTCCAGGTCCTGCAGCGCCATGTTCATCCGGCAGGCCATCTTCCAGTCCGGCTGCTCGAAGATCGCCTGCCGGGTCCTGATCAGGTCGTCGGTGACCATCGACGGGTCGGCCATCAGCCACTCCAGGCGGGCCTTGACCCGCTCCCAGGAAGGGTCCTCGGCGGCCTGCGTGGACAGCGTCAGCAGCCGCTCCATCACCTGCGGGTTGGCCATCGTGCCGCCCATCGTGTTGAGCACGATCCGCTCGGTGCGCTCGGGGTGCAGCTGCGCGAACCGCGCGGTCACCCAGCCGCCCAGCGACTCCCCGCTGAAGTACGCGCTGTCGTACCCCAGCGCGTCCAGCAGCCGCTGCACCTGGTCGAGGTAGTGCGGGATCTCCAGTGGGTGCTCTGGCTTGGTGGAGTAGCCGTGACCGATGAAGTCGACGGCGTAGCAGTTGAAGTGCTCCGCGTGCGCGGCCAGGTTCCGCACGTACGCCTCGGCGTGCCCGGTGATCCCGTGCAGCATCAGCAGCAGCGGCTTGTCCGGGCTGCCCGACTGCAGGAACCGGGTCCGGTACGGGCCCGTCTCCAGGTACCCCTGCCGGAACTCGACCTGCGCCAGGTCGGACCACACGCTCGTGTACGACATCGTCTCTCCTTGCATCTCTGGCGGGGCGTCCCGGGCGGGCCCGGGCGGCCTCAGGC
>NZ_POTZ01000128.1 GCF_003236365.1 Streptomyces sp. NTH33 | reverse complement strand
ACATCGGCATCGTCGTCACGACTGCCTGAACCGGCCGCGGCAGACCATTCGCCTCCGCCGACACTGTGCGCGGGCACGCCCCATCGCGTCGCTGGGGCTGCCGATGACATCGTGACAGGACTGGTGGCTAGCCGATCCCGTAGAGAGTCGCCAGGTCGACCAGGAGCAGATCGTCACGGTCGGCCGCGGACTCCATCAAGTCCGGGTAGAAGCCGTGCAGGGAGAACAGGGCCAGTGTGGTGCCCGTGGTGTCGTAGCCCTGGTCGGTGAGCAGGGCGCGGATGTGTTCCAGGCGCTGCAGGTCACCCGTACCCCGGCGAGCAGCGGTGGCCTTGGCCTCGCCGATGAGGGCGATCCTGGCGCGCGGAGCTTGCGGGCGTTCGCCCAGGGCCAGGGCGATGACGTCGACCTCGTGCTTGGTGCGGGCCGCCGGGTCGGCCACCTCGGTGGTGCCGACCGGGCCGGGCAGGCCGCCGGGAAGCAGGGTGTGGGCGTACCGACGGGTGAAGGCGCGGGCGAGGTCCTCGAAGTGGGGGCCGAGGATCTTGGAGTTGAAGGTCGGCGCGGCGGCCTGCCATGCCTGTTCGGCGAAGCCCTGCTCGACGGTGGCCGCCTGCGGCAGGGTGATCAGCTGGTTGAAGCGGATGACGGGGTCGGCCAGCGTGATGACGGGGTGGCGGGGACGCAGGATGTCCTGCTCGCGCTGGACGTAGCCCGTGGACTCCAGGACGTCGAGCGGGTGGGTAACGGCGTTGCGCTGGCGTTCCAGGGCCGCGCCGATCCTGGTGGGGGTGGTGGCTCCCTGGGCGATCGCGGTGAGGATGTCGTAGTACAGGGTGTGCTGGGTGATCCGCGGATCCTCGCGCAGCAGATACTCCGTCTCCGTGCGCGAGTACACCGCCCGCCCCGGGTCCAGGAGCGTCCGCGTCAGCCAGGAGGCGAAGCCGTCGTTCGGGTGCGGGCGTGCCGCCACCGGCCGGTAACCGGGAGCGCCACCGAGAACGGCGTGCACCTGCAGGGCGGTCAGCGGGTCGTCGATCTGCCAGAACACGCGGCTGGCCCGGTAGTCGAAGGCTCCCAGCCTCAGATCGATCACCGCACGGCCGCGCAACGGCTTCGTTCCCGACAGCAGTTCGTGCATGACGCTCATCGCGGACCCACACAGGATCACCCGCGCTCCAGGTCCGGCCCCGGTGCCCCGCTGGCGCTCGTCGTAGAGCTGCTGGAGCAGGCCGGGGATTTCGGGAGAGTGCTGGAGGAGATACGGCAACTCGTCGATCACCAGCAGCGGAGTCCTTGATCGCGCGGTGACGTCAAGGGCGTTGGACAGGACATCACGCCAGTCGGTCAACCGCAGCGTGCCGGGCCGCAGACCCGCGTGGGCCGCGATGGCATCGCTGAACCGCTGGATCGCCGGCAGCCGCCCTTCCTCCCGCACCGCGGTGACGTACAGACCCCCGACCCGCTCCGACAGCGCCTGCAGCAGATACGACTTCCCGTGCCGCCTGCGCCCCGACACGATCCCCAGACGCATCGCCGGATCCGGATCCGTGACGAACTCGGTAAGCAGACCCCACTCACGATCACGGTCGACCACGTCCTCGGGTTTGGCAAGCATGCCTTCGTCCACCGGAACTCCCCACAGCCTGATCGACCACGATTCTGTCTAAGTCTACTTATACAGAATCCGTCCAGCCCGACTTTCCTGACGACCGGCAACAGGGATCACTCGCGGTAACCGCCGCGGAGTCATGTCAGTGGCTCCCCCCGACAAGGCCGTCACGTGCGTCGCGACACCTTGCTCCGGTCGGCCTCACCGACGAGAGCCGAGCGTCATATGAGCGTCAAGAGTCCCGACGATCGGACATCACGCAACCGCTCCCACCAGTCACTCCAACACAAATCCGCAGGTGAGGCAGGCCCGAAGGGTTTGACCTGCCGGATACCGCGAAACAGGTCGAGACCCACCGGCGCTCCTGCTGAACTGCAGGTCAGCGGTTCTTCCCCGCAGGCTCCAGAATCGCCACGCACTCCACGTGCGAGGTCATCGGAAACAGGTCGAACGCCCGCAGCGTCCGTACCCGGTAGCCGCCCTCGCGGAAGTACGCCAGGTCGCGGGCCAGGGCGGCCGGGTCGCAGGCGACGTAGGCGATGCGGCGGGCGCCCAGGGAGGAGAGGTGGGCCACCGTCGTACGGCCCGCGCCCGCGCGGGGCGGGTCGAGGACGATCAGGTCGACCTCGGTGATGCCGGTGCGCGGCAGGACGGACTCGACCTTGCCCTGTTCGACGCGGACGCGGGGGAAGCCGGCGAGGTTGTGCCGGGCGTCCTCGACCGCGCGCTTGCCGGACTCGATGCCGAGGACCGCGCCCTTGTCGCCGACGCGGTCGGCCAGGGCGCCGGCAAAGAGGCCGGCGCCGCAGTAGAGGTCGAGGGCCGTGTCGCCCTTGCGGGGCAGGAGGCCCTGCATGACCGCCTTGACCAGGGTGTCCGCGGCCTTCGGGTGGACCTGCCAGAAGCCGCCGGCGCCGACCCGGTACGTGCGGTCGTCGGCGCGTTCGCGGACGAAGGGGCGGCCGTGGACGCGGTGGACGCCGCCGGTCTTCTCGTCGACCCGGAGGACGGAGACCGGACGGTCCAGTTCGACCAGCGGGAGGCGGGCGCCGGGACGCGGGGTGAGGATCACCTGGCGGTCCTGCGAGCCCGTGGCCGCGATCGCCTCGACCGACTCCATGCCGGTCCAGTCGCGCCGCTCGATGCCCAGCTCGCTGACGCCCTGCGCCGCGATCATGCAGTGGTCGATCGGCTCGACCTCGTGCGAACGGTGGCGGCGCAGGCCGGCCTTCCCCGTGGCCGGGTCGACCGCGTACTGCACGCGCGTGCGCCACTGCGGGACCTCGCCCGCCGGCAGCTTGTCGCCCTCGGCCGGCATCACCGTGCCGTCCCAGCCGGCCTCCTCGGGAGTGAGGCCCGCCAGCCGCTTCAGCTGCTCGGCGATCACCTCGCCCTTCAGCCGCCGCTGGGCGCCCGGCTTGGCGTGCTGCCAGTCGCAGCCGCCGCAGCGGCCGGGGCCGGCGTAGGGACAGGGGGCCTCGACACGGTCCTTGGAGGCGTCGAGAATCCGTACCGCGTCCGCGCGCAGGAAACGGGCGCCCTCCTCGCCCTCCGTCACCCGCGCCAAGACCCGCTCGCCGGGCAGCGCGTGCCGTACGAACAGCACCTGGCCCTCGGACGTGCGGGCGATGCAGTGGCCGCCGTGGGCGACGGGGCCGATCTCGACCTCGTACTCCTGTCCCACCAGCGCGCCCTTCTCCGGCCCCACCTGCGAGTTCTTCGGTTCTGCCTGCATGGTGGGGTGACTCCAGATCCAGAAAGGGGGACGAAAAGGGGGACGGCCGGACAACAGCCCACCAGTCTACGTGAGGGCCCCGTCAGTCCTTCGCCGCCGGTGACTCCCTCGGCTCCTTCGCCCGGTCGTGCGCCGGGCCCCGCCGCACCGAACCCGGTGCGTTCCACTCCTGGCGCCTGCGGGCGCGCAGCTTGGCCGCCTCGGAGGAGGCGAGCTGGTAAGGCACCGAGGTCACCATCACGCCCGGCGTGAACAGCAGCCGGCCCTTCAGGCGCAGTGCGCTCTGGTTGTGCAGCAGGTGCTCGTACCAGTGGCCGACGACGTACTCGGGGATGATCACCGAGACGGCGTCCCGCGGGGACTCCTTGCGCAGGCTCTTGACGTACTCGATGACCGGCCGGGTGACCTCGCGGTAGGGCGAGTCGAGCACCTTCAGCGGTACGTCGACGCCGCGCCGCTCCCACTCCTCGCGCAGCACTCTGGTCTCGACCGGGTCGACGTTGACGGTGAGCGCCTCCAGGGTGTCCGAGCGCATCAGCTTGGCGTAGGCCAGCGCGCGCAGGGTGGGGCGGTGGATCTTGGAGATGAGGACGACGGAGTGGACGCGGGACGGGCGGACCACGTCGTCGCTCGGGCCCTCGGGGGCGGCGATCTCCTCGGCGACACGGTCGTAGTGCCTGCGGATCGCGGTCATCGTCACGAAGAAGAGGCACATGCCGAGCACGGCCACCCAGGCGCCGTGCGTGAACTTGGTGACGAGGACGACGACCAGCACCAGGCCGGTGAGGAAGGCACCGAAGGTGTTGATGGCGCGGGAGCGGATCATGTGGCGGCGCCTGGCCTGGTCCCGCTCGGTGGCCAGGTGCCGGTTCCAATGCCTGACCATGCCGATCTGGCTGAGCGTGAAGGACACGAACACTCCGACGATGTACAGCTGGATCAGCCGGGTGGAGTCGGCGCCGTAGACGACGACCAGCAGTGCGGCGGCGCCCGCGAGCAGCACGATGCCGTTGGAGAAGGCGAGGCGGTCGCCGCGGGTGTGCAGCTGGCGGGGCAGGTAGCGGTCCTGGGCGAGGATCGAGCCAAGCACCGGGAAGCCGTTGTACGCGGTGTTCGCGGCGAGGAAGAGGACCAGCGCCGTGGCGGCGGCGAGCACGACGAACAGGATGCTGCCCCGGCCGAACACCGCCTCGGCGACCTGGGAGATCACCGGGTCCTGGACGTAGTCCGGGCCGATCGGGACGCCGCCCTGGAGCAGGTCGGTGGCCGGGTTCTGGGCCATGCGGACCTTGGTCGACATGGCGAGGGTGATGATGCCGCAGAACATCGTCACGGCCAGCAGGCCCATCATCGCCAGCGTGGTCGCCGCGTTCCTCGACTTGGGCTTGCGGAAGGCCGGCACACCGTTGGAGATCGCCTCGACGCCGGTGAGCGCGGCACAGCCGGAGGAGAAGGCGCGCAGCAGCAGGAAGACGAGGGCGAAGCCGGCGAGTCCCTGGTGCTCGGCCCTGACCTCGAAGCCGGCCGTCGGCGCCCGCATGGTGTCGCCGAGCACCAGCCCGCGGAACGCGCCCCAGGCGATCATGATGAAGACGCCCGTGACGAAGACGTACGTCGGGACGGCGAAGAGCTTGCCCGACTCCTTCACGCCGCGCAGGTTCATCAGCGTCAGCAGCACGATCACGGCGACCGCGCAGAGCACCTTGTTCTCGACGACGAAGGGGATCGCGGAGCCCAGGTTCTCGATGCCGGAGGCGATGGAGACGGCGACGGTCATGACGTAGTCGACCAGGAGCGCGCTGGCGACTGTCAGGCCCGCCTTGGGGCCCAGGTTGGTGCCGGCCACCTCGTAGTCGCCGCCGCCGCTGGGGTAGGCGTGCACGTTCTGCCGGTAGGAGGCGACCACGGTGAACATCAGCACGGCGACCGCGACCGCGATCCAGGGGCTGAAGTGGTACGCCGACACGCCCGCGACGGACAGGACCAGCAGGACCTCCCCCGGCGCGTACGCCACGGAGGACAGCGGGTCGGAGGCGAAGACGGGGAGTGCGATCCGCTTCGGCAGAAGGGTCTCGCCCAGCCGGTCACTGCGCAGTGCGCGCCCGATGAGGATGCGTTTGGGCACGTCGGTCAGTTTGGACACAACAGAGGATCGTAAGCCTTCCGGCTCCCGGTGGCCCACCTCCCCCCGCGTTCGAACGCGCTCACGCGGGGGCGCCCCGCCCGGGATCTGCCTCACGAGTGAAATCCGGGGTTCAGGGCCCGGGGATCGGGCAGGCGAGGAGTGCGCCGTGCCTAGATGTCCGGACCTCGTTCCCCGCCGAACCCCGGAGGTCCCATGCCCCCGATCGCGGAGCTGATCGGCGCCGCCGCCGCGCTGCTCGGCCTCGGACTCCTGACCCTGTGCAGCGTGCGCAGCATCACCCGGCGCCGGCCGTTCGAGACCGAGTGAAGGACCGGGTGAAGGGCCGGGTGAGAGGCCGGGGCGCCGGGGAACCGCCCGCACGGGCAGGGGGGTGCCCGCCCCGCACGGCGCGTGTGTAGCTTGTCCCTCTGTCTGAGACTCTGATGTGGCCGAGCAGTGGCTATTGACACCGGAAGGACGGTCGTGCACATCGTCATCATGGGCTGCGGGAGAGTGGGTTCCGCTCTTGCCCAGACCCTGGAGCAACAGGGGCACACGGTCGCGGTCATCGACCAGGACCCCACCGCCTTCCGCCGGCTGGGCCCCGGATTCGGCGGCCGCCGGGTCACCGGGATCGGCTTCGACCAGGACACGCTGCGCGAGGCGGGCATCGAGGAGGCCGGTGCCTTCGCCGCCGTCTCCAGCGGCGACAACTCGAACATCATCTCCGCGCGCGTGGCCCGCGAGATGTTCGGCGTGCAGAACGTCGCGGCCCGCATCTACGATCCCCGCCGCGCCGAGGTGTACCAGCGCCTGGGCATCCCGACCGTGGCCACGGTCCGCTGGACGGCCGACCAGATGCTGCGCCGGTTGCTGCCCTCGGGCGCGGAGCCGCTGTGGCGGGACCCGACCGGCGGCGTCCAGCTCGCCGAGGTGCACGCCTCCACGGAGTGGGTGGGTCACAAGATCAGCCGGCTGCAGGAGGAGACGGGCGTCCGGGTGGCGTTCCTGACCCGCCTCGGCGAGGCGATCCTGCCGTCCTCGCAGACGGTGCTGCAGGAGGGCGACCTCGTGCACGTGATGATGCGGACGGACGACGTGGAGAAGGTCGAGGCGGCGTTCGCCGAGGGGCCCGAAGAGGAGGGCGGTCACTGATGAGGGTCGCCATTGCCGGTGCCGGCGCGGTCGGTCGCTCGATCGCGAGCGAGCTGCTGGAGAACGGCCACGAGGTCCTTCTCATCGACAAGGCGCCGACCGCGATCTCGGTCGAGCGCGTCCCGCAGGCGGAGTGGCTGCTCGCCGACGCCTGCGAGATCACCTCGCTGGACGAGGCGGCGCTGCAGCGCTGCAACGTGGTGATCGCCGCGACGGGCGACGACAAGGTGAACCTGGTCGTCTCCCTGCTGGCGAAGACGGAGTACGGCGTGCCGCGGGTGGTGGCCCGCGTGAACAACCCGAAGAACGAGTGGCTGTTCAACGAGGCGTGGGGCGTGGACGTGTCCGTGTCGACCCCGCGTCTGATGTCCGCGCTGGTGGAGGAGGCGGTCAGCGTGGGCGACCTGGTCCGCCTGCTGCGCTTCAGCCACGGCGACGCCAACCTGGTGGAGCTGACCCTGCCGGAGGAGTCGGCGCTGGCCGGCACCCAGGTCGGCGATGTCGAGTGGCCCGAGGACACCGCGCTGGTCACCATCATCCGCGGCTCCCGTGTGCTCACCCCGTCCCAGGAGGATTCCCTGGAGGTGGGCGACGAACTGCTGTTCGTGGCCGCGCAGGCGCGTGAGGAGCAGCTGGAGGACCTGCTGTCGGTGCGCCGGAAGGACTGACGGGACCGACGGGGGACAGCGGTGAGGGGCGCCCGGAGATCTCCGGGCGCCCCTCACGGTCGTACGGGCGATGCTCACGTCGCTGCCGTACGGGCGATGCTCACGTCGCTGCCGTACGGGCGATGCTCACGTCGCTGCCGTACGGGCGGTGCTCACGCCTGGCGGCGGTGGCGGCCGCCGGCCGGTGCGTCCCCGCGCTCCCGCGCGAGGGCGGCCTTCCGCTCCTCCTCGGCCTTCCGCTCCTCCTCGGCCTTCTCTTCCGCCTCCATCTCCGCGAACACGTCGATCGGCGGGGGCGCCTTCGCCAGGAAGACCCAGGTCAGCCAGACCGCCAGCAGGAACGGCGGGATCTTCAGCGTCACCAGGACCCAGCCGAGCTGCGTGGTGTCGGCCCACCAGTACAGCGGGAAGAGGATCGCGCACTTGGCGAGCAGGACCAGGCCCCAGGCCCAGCTGGCCTTGGCGTACGCCTTCTTGCGGCCCGGGTTGCGGGTGCGCCAGGAGAGGTTCTCCTTGAAGACCGGGCCGAGCATCAGGCCGATCAGCGGCACGCCGGCGAGCGTGGTGACGATGTACGCCAGTGCCAGGCCCAGCGTGTAGAGCATGCCCGGCAGGTAGAAGTCCTTGGCGTTGCCGGTCATCATCGCGAAGACCACGCCGAAGGCGACGCCGAAGACCCCGCTGAAGGCGTGCTTGACGGTGTCCCGCATCGCCAGCCGGACCACGACCAGCACCAGCGAGACGGCCAGGGCGGCGATCGCGGACCAGTGCAGGTTCTTGTTGATCGTGAAGATGGTGACGAAGATGAGGCCGGGCAGCACCGTCTCGACCATGCCCCGGACCCCGCCGAACGCCTCGAACAGCGCGGCCTCCGTCACCGCCCGGGCGTCGTCGGCCGTCGTGTCTTCGACCGTCGTGCCTTCGGTCGGCTTGTCGAGTGACGTCACCGGCTACTCCCGTCCGAGGGGTCGCAGTTCGTACTTGGGGTTGAAGAGCACCCGGCGGCCCCGGCTCATCGAGATCCGGCCCGATGCGATCAGCTTGCGCCCCGGTTCTATCCCGACGATGGAGCGCCTGCCGAGCCACACCACGTCCAGGGCGGCGGAGCCGTCGAACAGCTCGGCCTCCAGGGCCGGGACTCCGGCACGCGGGCGCAGGGTGACCGTGCGCAACGTACCAGTCACCGTGACGATCTGCCGGTCGTGGCAGTCGCAGATCCGCGTACAGCCCGCGGTCTCGGCGTCCTCCCGCAGTTCCTCGGACTCCAGGTCCTCCTGCGACGAGGAGAGCCGGTCGAGCATGCGCCGGAACCGGCCCGCCGGCTTTTCGGAACGAGGAACAGCACTCATGTGTTGAAGCGTACCGGGGGGCACCGACGGTGACGTAACCGCTCACTTCTCGAAGCGGTACCCCATGCCCGGCTCGGTGACGAAGTGCTTGGGGTGCGAGGGGTCGACCTCCAGCTTCCGGCGCAACTGGGCCATGTACACGCGCAGATAGTTCGTCTCCGTGCCGTACGACGGCCCCCACACCTCCTGCAGCAGCTGCTTCTGGCTGACCAGACGGCCGGTGTTGCGCACCAGCACCTCCAGCAGGTGCCATTCGGTGGGGGTGAGCCGTACGTCCTTGCCGGCCCGGTTGACCTTCTTGGCGGCCAGGTCGACGGTGAACTCCTCGGTCTCCACCAGCACGTCGTCCTCGCCGCCGCCGACCGGTTCGGCGCGGCGGACGGCGGCGCGCAGGCGGGCCAGCAGCTCGTCCATGCCGAAGGGCTTGGTGACGTAGTCGTCGGCGCCCGCGTCCAGTGCCTGGACCTTCTCGTCGGAGGAGTGGCGGGCGGACAGCACCAGGATCGGCACGCGGGTCCAGCCGCGCAGGCCCCTGATCACCTCGACGCCGTCCATGTCGGGCAGGCCCAGGTCGAGGACAACCACGTCGGGGTGGCGGGAGGCGGCGAGGTCGAGGGCGCTGCGGCCGTCGGCGGCGGCGTCGACCTCGTACTTGCGCGCCTTGAGGTTGATCACGAGAGCGCGCACGATCTGCGGCTCGTCGTCGACCACCAGCACCCGCGTCATGTGGTTTGCCTTTCTGGTTCGGCGAGTCGTACGGAGCCGCGAAGGCCCTCCGCGGCCCGCAGGGTGAGGACCATCGTCAGTCCGCCGCCGGGCGTGTCCTCGGCGTCGAGCGTGCCGCCCATGGCCTCGGCGAAGCCGCGCGCCACCGCGAGACCGAGGCCGACGCCGGCTCCGCGCGGGGCGTCGCCGTGGCGCTGGAAGGGCTCGAAGATACGGTCCTTGGCCTCGTCCGGGACGCCCGGACCGCGGTCGACGACCCGGACCTCGACCCGGTCGGCCATGGCGCTGGCGGACACCAGGACCGGTTCGTCCGGTGGACTGTACTTCACGGCGTTCTCCACCAGGTTGGCCACCGCGCGCTCCAGCAGGCCGGGGTCGACGGCCACCATCGGCAGGGTCTCCGGTATGTCCAGGCCGACGCTGTCCTCGGGCACCCCGCCCAGCGCCATCGGCACCACCTCGTCGAGGTCGATCTCGCGGATCAGCGGGGTGACGGTGCCGGTCTGCAGGCGGGACATGTCCAGCAGGTTGCCCACGAGGTGGTCGAGCCGGTCGGCGCCCTCCTCGATGCCCTGGAGCAGCTCCGCGCGGTCCTCCTCGGACCACTCGACGTCCTCGGACCTGAGCGAGGAGACGGCCGCCTTGATCCCGGCGAGCGGGGTGCGCAGGTCGTGGCTGACGGCGGCGAGCAGCGCGGTGCGGATCCGGTTGCCCTCCGCGAGGGCGCGGGCCCGGTCGGCCTCCTCCTGCAGGCGCCGGCGCTCCAGGACGACGGCGGCCTGGGCGGCGAAGGCGGCGAGCACGCGGCGGTCGGAGGCGGGCAGCACTCGTCCGGTCAGGGCCAGCGCCATGTGGTCGCCGACGGGCACGTCCACGTCGGCGTCCTCGGGGCGCTCCAGGGGCCGGCCGGTGCCCACGCGGCCGGCGCAGGTCCAGGGGTCCACGTCGCTGAGCCGCTCCAGCAACGCCACCGACTCCATGCCGAAGGTCTCGCGGACCCGCTCCAGCAGCGCCTCCAGGCTGGTCTCGCCGCGCAGCACGCTGCCGGCGAGGAAGGACAGTATCTCCGCCTCGGCGCGCAGCCGGGCCGCCTGGTGGGTGCGGCGGGCCGCGAGGTCCACCACCGAGGCCACGGACACGGCGACCCCGAAGAAGATCGCGAGGGCGACGATGTTCTTGGGGTCGGCGATGGTGAGCCGGTGCAGGGGCGGGGTGTAGTAGTAGTTCAGCAGGAGCGAACCGACGGCCGCCGAGGCGAGCGCCGGCAGCAGTCCGCCGAGCAGGGCCGCGGCCACCGTCAGGGCGAGGAACAGCAGCATGTCGTTGGCCAGGCCCAGGTCCACGGCGTTCAGCAGCAGCGCGAGGACCACGGGGCCGGCGACGGCGACGGTCCAGCCCCACACGATCCGGGCCCGCCCGAGCCGTGCGCCCCGGGCCACCGGTAGTCCGCGCCCCTTGGCGGCCTGCGCATGGGTGACGATGTGCACGTCGAGGTCGGGACCCGACTCGCGGGCCACGGTGGCGCCGACGCCGGGCCCGAAGACGTACTGCCAGCTCTTGCGGCGCGAGGAGCCCAGCACGATCTGGGTGGCGTTGACCCCGCGGGCGAAGTCGAGCAGCGCGGCCGGTACGTCGTCGCCGACCACGTGGTGGAAGGTGCCGCCCAGCTCCTCCACGAGGGTGCGCTGGACGGCCAGCTCCTTGGGGGAGGCGGAGGTCAGTCCGTCGCTGCGGGCGATGTAGACGGCCATGACCTCCCCGCCGGCGCCCTTCTCGGCCAGGCGGGCGGCCCGGCGGATCAGGGTGCGTCCCTCGGGACCGCCGGTCAGGCCGACCACGATCCGCTCGCGCGAGCCCCAGATCCTGGAGACCTGGTGCTCGGTGCGGTAGCGCTGCAGGTACTCGTCGACCCGGTCGGCCACCCACAGCAGGGCCAGCTCGCGCAGCGCCGTGAGGTTGCCGGGCCGGAAGTAGTTGGACAGGGCCGCGTCGACCTTGTCCGGCTTGTAGATGTTGCCGTGCGCCATCCGGCGGCGCAGGGCCTCCGGTGACATGTCGACGAGCTCGATCTGGTCCGCCCGCCGCACCACCTCGTCCGGGACGGTCTCGCGCTGCCGCACGTCCGTGATCGACTCCACCACGTCGCCGAGGGACTCCAGGTGCTGGATGTTGACCGTGGAGACGACGTCGATGCCGGCCGCGAGCAGTTCCTCCACGTCCTGCCAGCGCTTGGCGTTGCGGGAGCCGGGGATGTTGGTGTGGGCGAGCTCGTCCACCAGGGCGACGGCCGGGGCGCGGCGCAGTACGGCGTCGACGTCCATCTCGGCGAAGGTGCCCCCGCGGTACTCCAGCTCCTTGCGGGGCACCTGCTCCAGGCCGTGCAGCATCACCTCGGTGCGCGGGCGGTCGTAGTGTTCGACGAACGCGACGACGCAGTCGGTGCCCCGCTCCACCCGGCGGCGCGCCTCGGACAACATCGCGTACGTCTTGCCGACGCCCGGCGCCGCGCCGAGGTAGATCCGAAGCTTGCCGCGTGTCATGGCCCCATTGTCTTCCCGTCGTGCGTGACGTGCGTGAGTCCGCGGCGTCGACCTCATGGCCGGTCGGTGCGGGCCCGAGGGGGCCGTACGGGGCGGGAGACGGCCTTTGGCGCGACTCCGACGTCAGTGCGCCACGGATCTGTCAGGGCGCCACGGCTCGCCGGTGCGCCACGTCCCGTCGCTGCGCCACTGCTCGCCGCTGTGTCACGGTTCGACGATTCGCCCGTCGCGCAGCTCCAGGACCCGGTCGGCGAGGTCCAGCAGGGTCGCGTCGTGGGTGGCGACCAGTGCGGTGACCTCCTCGCTGCGGACGACGGCGCGCAGCAGCTCCATCACGGCGTGGCCGGTCTCCGCGTCCAGCTGGCCGGTCGGCTCGTCGGCTATGAGGAGCGCCGGCTCGTTCGCGAGGGCCCGGGCTATGGCCACGCGCTGCTGCTGGCCGCCGGAGAGCTCACCGGGCCGCTGCCGGGCGTGGTCGGCGAGGCCGACCAGGGACAGCAGCAGTTCGACGCGCTCCTCCCGCTCGCGCGGGTCGGCGCGGCGCAGCCGCAGCGGCACGCCGACGTTCTCCGCGGCCGTGAGGATCGGGATGAGCCCGAAGGACTGGAAGACGAACCCGACGTGGTCCCGGCGCAGGGCGAGCAGGCCGTCCTCACCGAGTTCGGACAGGTCCCGTCCGTCGACGTGGACCCGCCCTTCGTCCGGCTCGTCGAGCCCGCCGACGATGTTGAGCAGGGTGGTCTTGCCGGAGCCGGAGCGGCCCTTGAGGGCGACGAGCTCACCTCGCGGCAGCTCGAAGGAGACCCCCCGCAGGGCGTGCACGGCGCCGGCTCCCTGCCCGTAGGACTTGTGGACGTTCTCGACGCGCACCATGGTCTCGGTGACGACCTGGCTCATGTGCCCTCCCCGCTGCGGTCCCCCGTGGACCGGGCGTCAGTATCACCACCGGCGCCCGTCCCTTCAACATCACAACGGGCGTGACCTCACGGGGGTTCCCGGCCGGGGGTCCACGTACGGCACGGGTTCCCGGCCGGAACAGGTCCACATCCGACATGGATCCGTACATGACACAGGGCCGCACCCCGAGGGGTACGGCCCGTGCGGTGGCTGTTCAGCGGACCTCGGTGATCTCCGGGCCGCGCTGGAGCTGGCCCAGGCCGCCGGCGAAGCGGGACTGCTGGCCCTCGTCCTGCTGGACGCTCTCGGGCACCATCTGCGCGTCGTTCGGCAGCTTCAGGACGATCGGGTCGCGGGGCGCCATCGGGCCCTCGCCGCGGACGACGACCGTGTCCCGGAAGATCTGCTCGAGCAGCCCGGCCGCCTGCGGCTGCACCGCGCCCTGACCGGAGATCACCCCGCGCAGGAACCAGCGGGGACCGTCCACACCGACGAACCGCACGACCTGGTAGCCGCCCGTGCCGTCCGGCAGCTGCACCGGGACCTGGGCGCGCAGCTCCCAGCCCAGCGGCCCCTCGACCTCGTCCACGATGCCGCCCTGCTGGGTGATGCCGGTGCCGATCTCCTCGCGCACCTCGCCCCAGATGCCCTCGCGCTTGGGCGCGGCGAAGGCCTGCAGCTGGATGGCGCTGTCGTGCAGGACGACGGTCGCCGCGACGATCGCGTCGCCCGCGACCTCCACCCGCAGCTCCATGCCATCGACGCCCGGTACGAACAGTCCGCCCAGGTCCACGCGGCCCTCGGCGGGTTCGCGCACCTCGGAGCTGTCCCAGGGCCCGTCGGGCCGCGGTGCGGGAGCGAGCCTCACCCGCTCACGCTCACCCTCGTCATCCGCCTCGGTGTCGACGTTGTCGACGACCTGCTCGGCCTCGCCGGCCGCGTCCTCGGCGGCACCCTTCTTCTTGCGACGTCCGAACACGTCACTGTCCTTCCCGGTCGGATACGACCGAAGCGTATCGATTCCCACCCGCCGGGCCGCCCACGGCGGCCCGGCCGTTCGTGCCGTTCGTGCCGCTCGCGCCGTCCACGGCGGCGTGGCCACCCGTGGACCCGAAGCCCCCCTCGGCCCGCGCCGAGCCGGGAAGCTCCGCCACCTCCTGGAAGCGGACCCTCTCGACCTGCTGGACGACCAGTTGGGCAATCCGGTCGAAGCGCTCGAACCGCACGGACTCGCGCGGGTCGAGATTCACCACGATCACCTTGATCTCCCCACGGTACCCGGCATCAACCGTCCCCGGGGCATTCACGAGGGCGACACCGAGGCGGGCCGCGAGGCCGGAGCGCGGATGCACGAACGCCGCGTACCCCTCGGGCAGGGCGACAGACACACCCGTGGGCAGCACGGCCCGTTCCCCCGGCGCCAGTTCGCACTCCACGGTGGTGCGCAGGTCGGCGCCGGCGTCGCCGGGATGCGCGTACGCCGGAAGCGGTACGTCGGGGTCGACGCGCCGGATCAGCACGTCCAGCGGCTCCCGGCTCACGGGTTCACCTCGAAGGCGCGGACGCGGCGGACCTGGTCCGGGTCGTTCATGACGGCCCGGATCTCCTCCTCGCGGCCGTGCTCCACGAAGTGCTCCACCTTCACCTCGACGAAGAGGGCGTCGGCGCGCACGGCGACCGGTCCGTCGGGGCCGCCGACACGTCCGACGGCCCTGGAGTAGATCTTCCGGCCGGCCACCGCGGTGACCTCGGCCTCCAGGTACAGGGTCGTGCCGACCGGCACCGGCCGCACGAAGTCGGTCTCCAGCCGTCCGGTCACGGCGATCGTGCGCAGCAGCCAGTTCAGCGAGCCGAGGGTCTCGTCGAGGGCGGTCGCGAGGACGCCGCCGTGCGCGAGGCCGGGAGCGCCCTGATGGGCGGGCTGCACGGTGAACTCGGCGGTGATGCGGACGCCGTCCCCGGCCCGCGCCTGCAGGTGCAGCCCGTGCGGCTGCTCACCGCCGCACCCGAAACACTCCCCGTAGTGCGCGCCGAGAAGCTCGCCGGGCGCGGGGGCGTCGGGGTGCCGGACGGGTTTCACGGCGTCGGCGGGGGGCTGAAGAGCTGCGGAACTACCACTCACAGGCGCAGACCTTACCCGCGCGTCGGCGCCGACCGGACACCGTGCCAAGCTTGGTGCATGCAGCTCTCCGCGCAGCCGTACGAAGAACGTCTCACCGCGCCCCGTTCCTGGTGGCTGATCAGCCTGCTGATCGGTGTCTCGGTCGCCCTGGTCCTGCTCCCCTTCGGCACCCTGCTGATGCTGGCCGGCCTGGCCGGCGGCACGGCGGCGACGGCGGTCGTGATCAGCTCCTACGGCTCGGTGCGCATCCGGGTCGTGGGCGGCCTGCTGGTCGCGGGCGAGGCGAAGATCCCGGTCGCGGCGCTGGGTGAGGCTCACGTGCTGGACGCGGAGGAGGCGCGCGCCTGGCGCACCTACAAGGCGGACACCCGGGCCTTCCTGCTGCTGCGCGCCTACATTCCGGGGGCGTTGCGGGTGGAGGTCACCGACCCGGAGGACCCGACGCCGTACCTGTACCTGTCGACGCGGGAGCCGGAGCGGCTGGCCGAGGCCCTGCGGGCGGCGCGGGCGACCGCGGCGCCGGAGGCGGCGTAACGCCCGCACGGGGGTGATGG
>NZ_POTZ01000127.1 GCF_003236365.1 Streptomyces sp. NTH33 | reverse complement strand
GGGCCGGACTGAGGCGTCCTGCTGGGCTGCGTGCGTCAGGCGCTCGGCTCGGGCAGCTCGCGGTGGTTGTTCGCGAGCCGGTCTCCGATGTCCCGCAGCCCCGCGAGGTCGTGCACATCGCCGGGCAGCGCGGCCACTTCGGCCACCGCGACCTCGGGGTGCAGGGCGGTGAAGCGGTCACGCGTGCGCTGCTCGCGGAAGAGCAGTTGCACGCGCTCGGCGTGCAGCCTCAGCAGGCCCGCGGTGACCTGGTCGACGGACGGGTCCGGGTCAGGGGCGTCAACGCATGCGGGTGCGTCGGTGTCGGTGGGTGCGTCGGTGGGCACGTCGGTGTCGGCGAGCGTCGCACCGGGGTCGGGACGAGAAGCGGGAGAGTCTGAACTTCCGTACGTGTCGGGAGAGTTACGAAGTGCTTTCCCGTCCCCCTGATCCACAATGCGGGACTCCTCAAGATTTTCCGCGGCGGCCAGCGCCCGCTCGGCCGACAGGTGGCCGGCGCCACTGCCGTGCACCCGGTTGAGCACCAGGCCGGCGAGGGGCATCTTCTCCGCGGCCAGTCGCTCCACGAAGTACGCGGCCTCGCGCAGCGCGTCGCGCTCCGGGGCCGCGACCACCAGGAACGCCGTCCCGGGCGCCTGCAGCAGCTTGTACGTGGCGTCCGCGCGTGTGCGGAAGCCGCCGAAGGTGGTGTCCATCGCGGCCACGAACGTCTGGACGTCCTTGAGCAGCTGACCACCCAGCAGCTTGCCGAGCGTGCCGGTCATCATCGTCATCCCGACGTTCAGGAACTTCATCCCCGCGCGCCCGCCCAGCTTCGCCGGGGCCGTCAGCAGCCGGATCAGCCGGCCGTCGAGGAAGGAGCCGAGCCGCTTGGGGGCGTCCAGGAAGTCCAGCGCGGAGCGGGACGGCGGAGTGTCGACGACGATGAGGTCCCACTCGTCCTTGGCCCGCAGCTGGCCCAGCTTCTCCATGGCCATGTACTCCTGCGTACCCGCGAAACCCGCGGAGAGCGACTGGTAGAAGGGGTTGGCCAGGATCGCGGCCGCCCGCTCGGGGTCCGCGTGCGCCTCGACGACCTCGTCGAAGGTGCGCTTCATGTCGAGCATCATGGCGTGCAGCTCGCCGCCCGCCCGTCGTCCGCCACCACCCTCGACCGAATCGCTGCGAGATCCCCCTCCTCGGTCCTCCGTGCCCTTCACCCGGCGCGGAACGTTGTCGAGCGAGTCGATGCCCATGGACTGGGCGAGCCGGCGGGCCGGGTCGATGGTCAGGACGACCACCTTGCGGCCCCGTTCGGCGGCGCGCAGGCCGAGGGCGGCGGCGGTGGTCGTCTTGCCGACCCCGCCCGAGCCGCAGCACACCACGATCCGGGTCTTCGGGTCGTCGAGCAGCGGGTCGATGTCGAGCAAGCGCGTGGGTGCGAGGCGACGGGCGCTCTCGTGCGCGCGTGGGCCGTCGTGCGTACGGGACGCCTCACGCGCGTGTGACGTCTCCTGCGCCTGTTCCTGTGCCGGGTCCGGGTTCATGACATCCCCTGCTTCCGCAGCTCGGTCGCCAGTTCGTACAGGCCCGCCAGGTCCATGCCCTCGGCGAGCAGCGGCAGTTCGTGCAGTGGCAGACCCAGCTCGCCCAGCACGGACCGTTGTTCCTCCTCCAGCATGTACCGCTCGGCGTACTCCTCGGCCTGTTCCAGCAGAGGCTCCACCAGCCGCTCGGCGTTCCCGCCGCGCCGCGCGCCGCCGAGTCCGGCGGAGGACAGCGACCGGGCGAGGGCGGCACGCGGAACGGTCCGTACGAGTTCCAGGTCTCCCGCGTCCAACACCTGCGGACGCACCATGTTGACGACGACCCGGCCCACCGGCAGCCGGGCGGCGCGCAGTTCGGCGATGCCGTCGACCGTCTCCTGGACGGGCATCTCCTCCAGCAGCGTCACCAGGTGCACGGCCGTCTCGGCCGACTTCAGCACCCGCATCACCGCCTGCGCCTGATTGTGTATCGGGCCGATCTTCGCCAGGCCCGCCACCTCGTCGTTGACGTTGAGGAAGCGGGTGATGCGCCCGGTGGGCGGCGCGTCCATGACGACGTAGTCGTAGACGAACCGTCCGTCGCGGTCCTTGCGCCGTACCGCCTCGCACGCCTTGCCGGTCAGCAGGACGTCCCTGAGGCCGGGCGCGACGGTGGTGGCGAAGTCGATGGCGCCGAGCTTCTTCAGGGCCCGGCCGGCGCTGCCCAGCTTGTAGAACATCTGGAGGTAGTCCAGCAGTGCCTGTTCGGGGTCGATGGCGAGCGCGTACACCTCCCCGCCCCCGGGAGCGACCGCGATCTTCCGTTCTTCATAGGGCAGCGCCTCCGTTTCGAAGAGTTGTGCGATGCCCTGCCGGCCCTCGACCTCGACGAGGAGCGTCCGCTTCCCCGCCGTGGCCAGGGCCAGCGCGAGAGCGGCGGCGACCGTCGTCTTTCCGGTCCCGCCCTTGCCGCTGACGACCTGGAGCCTGCTCACGCCTTCGAGCCTAACCAGTCCGCGCTCCTCGCACGCGGGAGGCTGTGGACAACCGTTGTCGTGGTCGGCCGCGTGACCGGTGTACGACAGGAGCTACAGTCGGCCCATGACCAAGTGGGAATACGCAACCGTGCCGCTGCTCGTCCATGCCACGAAGCAGATTCTGGACACCTGGGGCGAGGACGGCTGGGAGCTCGTCCAGGTCGTGCCCGGACCGAACCCGGAGCAGCTGGTGGCCTACCTGAAGCGGGAGAAGCAGGGATGAGCGCGGTCGAGACGAAGCTGGCCGAGCTGAGCCTGACGCTGCCGGAGGTCGTGCCGCCGCTGGCCGCCTACCAGCCGGCCGTGCGCTCCGGCGTGTACGTCTACACCGCCGGCCAGCTGCCGATGGTGGACGGCAAGCTGGCGGTCACCGGCAAGGTCGGCCACGAGGTCACCCCGGAGGAGGCCAAGGACCTGGCACGCGTCTGCGCGCTGAACGCCCTCGCCGCCGTCAAGTCCGTCGCGGGCGACCTGGACCGCATCGCGCGCGTGGTGAAGGTCGTGGGCTTCGTCGCCTCCGCCTCGGACTTCACCGGCCAGCCGGGTGTCGTCAACGGCGCCAGCGAGCTGCTGGCCGAGGTTCTCGGCGACAAGGGCGTGCACGCGCGCAGTGCGGTCGGTGTAGCGGTGCTGCCGCTGGACGCGCCCGTGGAGGTGGAGATCCAGGTCGAGCTGGAGCCGTAGGCTCTGACGCCAGGACCGCCAGGACCGCCAGGACCGCCAGGACCGCCAGGACCGCCAGGACCGCCAGGACCGCCAGGACCGCCAGGACCGCCAGGACCGCCAGGACCTGGAACAGGCTCTGACCTCGGGCCCCTCTCGAACATTCGCCCACCAAGGGATAGCCTCCGCCCATGGCGAATGGGCAGTGGTTTCCCCCGGACTGGCCGGAACGCATCCGCGCGCTCGCGGACGGCACCCTCACCCCGGTCACACCGAAGCGCGCGGCCACCGTGATGCTCCTGAAGGACACCGACGCCGGTCCCGCCGTGCACATGCTGCGCAGACGCGCCTCCATGGCCTTCGCCGGAGGCGCGTACGCGTACCCAGGTGGTGGTGTCGACCCCCGCGACGACGACCACCTGGTCCGCTGGGCGGGCCCCACGCGCGCGTGGTGGGCCGGCCGGCTCGGCGTCGACGAGAGCGCGGCCCAGGCGATCGTCTGCGCGGCCGTCCGGGAGACGTACGAGGAGGCCGGCGTCCTGCTCGCCGGGCCCGACGCCGACTCGGTCGTCGGCGACACCACGGGCGCGGACTGGGAGGCCGACCGTGCCGCCCTGGTCGCCCGTGAGCTGTCCTTCGCAGACTTCCTGGACCGCCGGGGCCTGGTGCTGCGCTCGGACCTGCTGGGCGCCTGGACGCGCTGGATCACCCCGGAGTTCGAGGCCCGCCGCTACGACACCTGGTTCTTCGTGGCCGCGCTCCCCGAGGGCCAGCGCACCCGGAACGTCTCCACGGAGGCCGACCGTACGGTGTGGATCCGCCCCGAGGACGCGGCGGCCGCGTACGACAAGGGCGAGCTGCTGATGATGCCGCCCACCATCGCCACCTTGCGCCAGCTGGTCCCCTGCGGCAGCCCGGCCGAGGCGCTCACGGCCGCGCGGGAACGCGACCTGGCCCCCGTCCTCGCGCAGGCCCGCCTGGTGGGCGACGAGGTCGTCCTGTCCTGGCCGGGCCACGACGAGTTCACCCAGCACATCCCGAACGGGGCGGCTCCCGCGTGAGCCGCGGCTTCCGTACGGCAGACGTCCAGGAAGGTCACCTCGCATGACGGACGCAGCAACGCTCCCCGGACAGCCCCGGGGCGGCGTCCTCACCGGTCCCGCCACCGCGCGGGCCGTCAACGTCCTCGCGCCCAACGCGTCCCCCATGACCCTGGACGGCACCAACACCTGGATCGTCTCGGAGCCGGACTCCGACCTGGCCGTGGTGATCGACCCGGGGCCACTGGACGAGGGCCATCTGACCAACGTGGTCGACATGGCGGAGAAGGCGGGCAAGCGCGTCGCGCTGACCCTGCTGACGCACGGCCACCCCGACCACGCGGAGGGCGCCGCCCGCTTCGCCGAGCTGACCCGCACGCACGTGCGTGCACTCGATCCGGCCCTGCGGCTGGGTGACGAGGGCCTGGGCGCCGGGGACGTGATCAAGGTGGGCGGCCTGGAGCTGAGAGTCGTACCGACCCCCGGGCACACCGCCGACTCCTTCTGCTTCCACCTCCCGGCCGACCGGGCGGTCCTCACCGGCGACACGATCCTGGGCCGCGGCACGACGGTCGTGGCGCACCCCGACGGCCGCCTGGGCGACTACCTGGACTCCCTGCGGCGCCTGAGGTCCCTCACGGTCGACGACGGCGTGCATACGGTCCTGCCGGGCCACGGCCCCGTCCTGGAGGACGCCCAGGGCGCCGTCGAGTACTACCTCGCCCACCGCGCCCACCGGCTCGCCCAGATCGAAACGGCCGTCGAGAACGGCCACCGCACCCCGTCCCAGGTCGTCGCCCACGTGTACGCCGACGTGGACCGCGCCCTGTGGCCGGCCGCGGAGCTGTCGGTACGGGCCCAGCTGGACTACCTGGAGGAGCACGGGCTCATCCAGTGACGGGCGAACAGTGACGGGCGAACGCGAACGGGCCCCGTCCCACCGGGGAGGGGCCCGTCGGAGTACGCCGTACGGCCGTCGTCAGCGCGAGCGCTTCGCGAGGCGCTCCACGTCCAGCAGGATCACCGCGCGGGCCTCCAGACGGAGCCAGCCGCGCTGGGCGAAGTCGGCCAGGGCCTTGTTCACGGTCTCGCGGGAGGCGCCGACCAGCTGGGCCAGCTCCTCCTGGGTGAGGTCGTGGACGACGTGGATGCCCTCCTCGGACTGCACGCCGAAGCGGCGGGAGAGGTCCAGCAGGGCGCGGGCGACACGGCCCGGCACATCGGAGAAGACCAGGTCGGACATCTGGTCGTTGGTCTTGCGCAGGCGCCGGGCGACGGCGCGCAGCAGGGCGCCGGCCACCTCGGGCCGCGCGTTCAGCCAGGGCTGGAGGTCGCCGTGGCCGAGGGCGAGCAGCTTGACCTCGGTCAGCGCGGTCGCGGTCGCGGTGCGCGGGCCCGGGTCGAACAGCGACAGTTCGCCGATGAGCTCGCCGGGGCCCACCACGGCCAGCATGTTCTCGCGGCCGTCCGGGGAGGTGCGGTGCAGCTTGACCTTGCCTTCGGTGACCACGTAGAGACGGTCGCCCGGGTCACCCTCGTGGAACAACGAGTCGCCCCGTGCGAGGGTCACCTCCGTCATGGAGGCGCGGAGCTCCGCGGCCTGCTCGTCGTCGAGCGCCGCGAAGAGCGGATTGCGCCGCAGAACGTCGTCCACGAGTTCTCTCCTTGTCGACCTGCTCAGGGGATCTTGCTCCCCCGTGTGCCAGGGGTCCGTGTTCCCCATTTTGCCGGACGTTCCAAACAGTGTGATCTGTCACAAGGATGCCGCACAGATGTCCTGGGGTACGCGACAGGGGTCCGATCGGGGCCCGATCCTCGGGCTCCGGAGCGGATG
Organism: Streptomyces sp. NTH33; assembly: GCF_003236365.1. GTDB lineage: Bacteria > Actinomycetota > Actinomycetes > Streptomycetales > Streptomycetaceae > Streptomyces. Next base: position 9,461 of record NZ_POTZ01000127.1, on the reverse strand, counting down.
TCGGTGCCGGGCTCTAGGCTGGCCGGGTGTCCAAGTCGCCGGTGAGAACACAGGTCGAGGGGGCTGCGCGGGTGGTTGCACGTCAGGATTCCGCCTTGGGCGAACAAGAGCCCGACGATGGAACAAACATGGCAAAAGCGGCGAAAAGGGCGCACGCCGGGAAGGCGGCACCCGTGAGGAAGACGGCCTCCGCCAAGAAGACCGCGGCCGCGAAGGCACCCGCCAGGGCCGGTGCGGGGAAGCCTCCCGCCAAAACCACCGCGAAGGACGCCCCCGTGAGGAAGGCCGCGCCTCCCAAGAAGGTGACCGTCGCGCCGAAGAAGGCCACCGCCGCCGTCAAGAGGGCTTCCCCCGCGAGGACCGTCGCCCCGAAGCCGCCGAGGAACGAGTCGCGCACCGCCCTCGTCCGCCGCGCCCGCCGCATCAACCGCGAGCTCGCCGAGGTGTACCCCTACGCCCACCCCGAACTGGACTTCGAGAACCCCTTCCAGCTGCTGGTCGCCACGGTCCTGTCCGCCCAGACCACGGACCTGAGGGTCAACCAGACGACACCGGCGCTGTTCGCCAGGTACCCCACCCCGGAGGACCTCGCCGCCGCCGACCCCGAGGAGGTCGAGGGGATCCTGCGGCCCACCGGCTTCTTCCGGGCCAAGACCAAGTCGGTCATGGGCCTGTCCAAGGTGCTGGCGGAGGAGTTCGGCGGTGAGGTCCCGGGCCGGCTCGAGGACCTCGTCAAGCTGCCCGGCGTCGGCCGCAAGACCGCCTTCGTGGTGCTCGGCAACGCCTTCGGCCGCCCCGGCATCACCGTGGACACGCACTTCCAGCGGCTGGTGCGGCGCTGGCAGTGGACCGAGGAGACCGACCCCGACAAGATCGAGGCCGCCGTCGGCGCGCTCTTCCCCAAGAGCGACTGGACGATGCTCTCGCACCACGTGATCTTCCACGGCCGCCGCATCTGCCACGCCCGAAAGCCCGCGTGCGGCGCCTGCCCGATCGCCCCGCTCTGCCCGGCCTACGGGGAGGGCGAGACGGACCCGGAGAAGGCGAAGAAACTGCTGAAGTACGAGAAGGGCGGCTTCCCGGGCCAGCGCCTCAAGCCCCCGCAGTCCTACCTGGACGCGGGCGGCAGGCCGGCACCGCCACTGGGGGCGGGATGACGCCGGCGGGGCCCGCGCGGACCCGCGGCGGGCGGAACGATCCCGGTGGCCTCGGGCGTTGGACACGGCAGGACGGCGGCAGGACGACGGCAGCGACGGCAGGACGACGGCAGCGACGGCAGGACGACGGCGACGGGGGCGGCGATGACGCGGGCGAGTGAGACGGTGAGCGGCACGCAGGACGGTTCCGTGGCGCTCAGCGCGGAGGGGCTGCCGGGCTGGCTGCGGCCGGTCGTACGGGTCGCCGAGACGGTCCGGCCCGTCCAGCTGAGCCGCTTCCTGCCGCCGGAGAACGGCGCGGGGCGCCAGTCCGCCGTCCTGATCCTCTTCGGGCAGGGCGAGTGCGGACCCGAACTGCTGCTCATGGAGCGTGCGAGCTCCCTGCGCTCGCACGCCGGCCAGCCGTCCTTCCCCGGCGGGGCCCTCGACCCGGAGGACGGCGACCCGCAGGGCGAGGGCCCGCTGCGGGCCGCGCTGCGCGAGGCCGAGGAGGAGACCGGGCTCGATCCGAGCGGCGTCCAGCTGTTCGGCGCGCTGCCCCGGCTGTACATCCCGGTCAGCGGATTCGTCGTCACACCCGTGCTCGGCTGGTGGCGCGAGCCCAGCCCGGTCGGCGTCGTCGACCCGGCGGAGACCGCCCGCGTCTTCACCGTCCCCGTGGCGGATCTCACCAACCCGGACAACCGGGCCACCACCGTCCACCCCAGCGGCCACCGGGGCCCGGCATTCCTGGTCGAATCGGCCCTGGTGTGGGGGTTCACCGCCGGAGTCATCGACCGTCTGCTCCACTACGCCGGCTGGGAGCGGCCCTGGGACCGTGCCAGGCAGGTCCCGCTCGACTGGCGATCATGACAGGGTGGGCACCGCAGCCGGGACCCCGGCCGGCCTGTGACGATCGGAACATGATGAGGCGAGGCTCGACGCGGTGAACGTGCTGGACATCCTGCTGCTGATCGCCGCCGCGTGGTTCGCGGTCGTGGGCTTCCGCCAGGGATTCGTCGTCGGCGTCCTGTCGGTGATCGGCTTCCTGGGCGGCGGCCTCGTCGCCGTGTACGCGCTGCCGGTCGTCTGGGACGCCCTGACGGACAACACGCCCGTCAGCACCGCCGCGGCGGCCGTCGCGGTCATCGTCGTGATCGTCTGCGCCTCGGTCGGCCAGGCCCTGACCACGCACCTCGGCAGCAAGCTGCGGGTCTACATCACCTGGTCCCCGGCCCGCGCCCTGGACGCCACCGGCGGCGTCCTGGTCAACGTCGCCGCCCTGCTCTTCGTCGCCTGGCTGATCGGCTCGCTCCTGGGCGCCACGACGATACCGACCATCGGCAAGGAGGTCCGCACCTCCAAGGTGCTCATCGGAATCTCCGACGTGCTGCCCGACGAGGCCGACAACTGGTTCGCGCACTTCACCTCGACCCTCGCGCAGAACGGCTTCCCGCAGGTCTTCAGCCCGTTCACCGACGAGCCCATCACCGACGTACGGCCCCCGGACCCGGCCCTGGCCGACAGCGCCGTCGCCCTGCGCGCCAAGCGGTCCGTGGTCAAGGTCATGGGCACCGCGCGCAGCTGCAGCAAGGTCCTGGAGGGCACCGGCTTCGTCTTCGGGGAACGCCGCGTCATGACCAACGCGCACGTCGTCGGCGGCGTCGACGAGCCCACCGTTCAGATAGGCGGCGAGGGCAGGAAGTACGACGCCACCGTCGTCCTGTACGACTGGCGCCGCGACATCGCCGTGCTCGACGTGCCGGACCTCAAGGCGCCCGTCCTGAAGCTCACGGACACGGACGCGCACAGCGGCGACAGCGCCATCGTCGCCGGCTTCCCGGAGAACGGGCCGTACGACGTCCGCGCCGCGCGGGTACGCGGGCGCATCGCGGCCAACGGCCCGGACATCTACCACCGCGGCACCATTCGCCGTGACGTCTACTCGCTGTACGCGACCGTCCGTCAGGGCAACTCCGGCGGCCCGCTGCTCACGCCCGACGGCAAGGTGTACGGCGTGGTGTTCGCCAAGTCCCTCGACGACGCCGACACCGGTTACGCACTCACGGTGGACGAGATCCGGCAGGACATCGCCCGGGGGCGTACCGCGAATCAGCAGGTGAGCAGCGACAAGTGCGCGCTGTAGGCCGGGTGGACCCGTAACGGGTCAGCCGCGTGGGTGACGCAGGCGCACCGACACCCAGCGGGCGCGGCGGCGCAGGATGCGTGGAATGCCCACCCGGGGGTCCGTGCTCGCCAGTTGCGGGGCATCCCGATGCGGGGAGCCCGGACCGCTCGCCGAACGGCGGGTGCGTGCTACGTCACTGTAGTCGTGCGTCCAGCCCATACCCCGTCCTCTGCCCCCGCCTCAAGGTCGATAACCGCCCGAGGGTGCCCCAATTGGCCTATGCACCGGGCACATGGCCGTTCGCAGGACAGGTGTTCCCGTTCGGATACCGGGCGCAGTGGCCGGGTCACCGATCGGGCTCGGGATCCTTCAGCCAGTTGACCAGTTCGGCCGAGAAGGTCACCGGATCCTCCTCGTGCGGGAAGTGTCCGAGACCGTCGAACAGGCGCCAGCGGTACGGCGCCTCGACGTACTCGCCCGATCCGGCCGCGCTGCGGGTGCGCTGGACGGGGTCGAGGGAGCCGTGCAGATGCAGCGTCGGGACGCGTACGGGCCGTTTCATCCGGCGGTAGAACTGGATGCCGTCGGGTCGGCCCAGGGAGCGCACCAGCCAGCGGTACGGCTCGATCGAGCAGTGGGCGGTGGAGGGGATGCACATGGCGCGGCGGTACGTCTCCACCGCCTCGTCGTCCGGCAGCCGCGGCCCCGACCAGTCCCGTACCAGACGGGCCACCAGGGCGCCGTCGTCCGCGGTGAGCTGCCGCTCGGGGATCCAGGGCCGCTGGAACCCCCAGATGTACGAACTCGCCGCCGTCTGCCGGACGTCCGCGAGCATCGCCGAGCGCCAGCGCCGCGGGTGCGGCATCGAGACGACCGCGAGCCGCCGTACGAGCTTGGGGCGCATCGCGGCAGCCGTCCACGCCAGATAGCCGCCGAGGTCGTGGCCGACCAGCGCGGCGTCCGGCTCGCCGAGCGAGCGGACCACACCGGTGATGTCGAGGGCGAGGTTGGCCGGGTCGTAGCCGCGGGGCGTGCGGTCGCTGCCGCCCACGCCTCGCAGGTCCATCGCCACGGCGCGGAAGCCCGCGTCGGCGAGGGCGGTCAACTGGTGCCGCCAGGTCCACCAGAACTGCGGGAAGCCGTGCAGCAGCAGGACCAGCGGCCCCTCGCCGAGTTCGGCGATGTGGAAGCGGGCGCCGTTGGCGGCGACGTCCCGGTGCGTCACCTTTCTGCCGCCGGGCACGTCGATCCGTACGACCGACGTCGATGGGGCCGAAGGGGTGGCGGGTTCCGTCATGAGGACGAGCGTGCCACAGCCTCGATGGCCGCGGGGGAGCGGTCCTCGAGGGCGGGCGGCGCGGGACGCGGGTGCGGCTTGGCCTTCTGCAGCACGCCGGCCGTCTCCTTCATGGACGCGGCGACCTTCTGCGGGCCCTTGCTCTTCTGGGCCTTTTTCATGAACACCCGGCCGATCAGCGCCAGTACGCCGGCGACCAGGACGTTGGCGAGGAAGGACAGCAGGAAGCACAGGGCGAGGTTCCAGCCGCTCCAGGTCCGGATGCCGTACGCCAGGGCGAAGTTGAGCATGGGCAGGGAGAACAGCAGGATCGCGCCCGCCACGGCGAGCAGGCTGCCGCTGGCCGCACCGCGCTTGGCGTCCTGCCTCAGCTGGGCCTTGGCCAGCGCGATCTCGTCGTGCACCAGCGCCGACAATTCGGTGGTCGCCGAGGCGAACAGCTGGCCGATGCTGCGTTCGGCGCCGACCGGGCTGCCGTCGGGTGCGCTCATCGCGGTCTCCCTTTCCTGCCTGACCGAGAACGGTCCTGTCTTTTGTACCGTCCCGTCAGATCATGCCGGACTGTCGTTCTCCTCGCCTGCCCCGCCCGGTACTTCGGCAAGCCGTCCGGCCCGTTCCGCCTCCTTGAGCTCGGCGAGCCGGCGGTGCTCGGCGGCCTTGTGCTCCAGGATCTCGGCCATACGCAGGTGGTACGCCGGGTCGTCCTGCTCGTAGACGTCCGGGATGCCGTCCAGGTCCTCGTCCCGCTCCTCGGCCTCGTACAGCCGGCGGTACCGGGCGTTGCGTATCTTCAGCAGGACGGTCGCCAGGACAGTCGCGATGAGGGAGCCGGTGAGGACGGCGGCCTTGACCTCGTCGGTGAGCACGGCGTCGCCGTCGAAGGCCAGTTCGCCGATCAGCAGGGACACGGTGAAGCCGATCCCGGCGAGCGTGGCCACCGCGAACACGTCGGCCCAGGCCAGGTCCTCGCTGAGCGAGGCCCTGGTGAAGCGGGCGGTGAGCCAGGTCCCGCCGAAGATGCCGAGCATCTTGCCGACGACGAGTCCGAGGACGACACCGAGGGTCTCGGGCTTGGTGAACACGTCCGTCAGCGCCCCGCCCGAGACGGAGACGCCCGCGCTGAACAGGGCGAACAGCGGCACGGCGAGACCCGCCGACAGGGGCCGTACGATGTGCTCGATGTGCTCGCCGGGGGAGGTCTCCTCGCCCTCGCGGGGGGTGCAGCGCAGCATCAGGCCCATCGCGACGCCCGCGATGGTGGCGTGCACGCCGCTGTTGTACATCAGCGCCCAGATCACCAGGGCGAGCGGGATGTACACGTACCAGCCGCGCACGCCCTTGCGCAGCAGCAGCCAGAAGACGGCCAGGCCGGCCGCCGCTCCGGCGAGGGCGGCGAAGTTCAGGTGGCTGGTGAAGAAGACGGCGATGATCAGGATCGCGAACAGGTCGTCCACGACGGCGAGCGTCAGCAGGAAGGCGCGCAGGGCGCTGGGCAGGGACGTCCCGATGACCGCGAGCACGGCGAGCGCGAAGGCGATGTCGGTCGCGGTCGGCACCGCCCAGCCGCCGAGCGAACCGCCTCCCGTCAGGTTGGTCACCACGTAGACGACCGCGGGTACCGCCATGCCGCACAGCGCGGCGATCACCGGCAGGGCCGCGGCTCTGGGGTCCTTCAGGTCGCCTGCCACCAGTTCGCGCTTGAGCTCGACCCCGGCGACGAAGAAGAAGATCGCGAGCAGTCCGTCGGCGGCCCAGTGCGCCACGGAGAGGTTCAGGCCGAGGGAGGCGGGTCCGAGATGGAAGTGACTGACGCTCTCGTAGCCGGCGCGCAGCGTGGGGATGTTCGCCCAGAGGAGGGCGGCGACCGCGGCGAGGAGCAGCAGCATGCCGCCGACGGTCTCGGTGCGCAGGGCGTCCGCGACGAAGTTCCGCTCGGGCAGGGACAGACGTCCCAGGAACTTGCGTGCGGACTTGGTGCGGGGCGCGGTCACGGAAACCTCCGGTCAGTGGGCAGGACGGAACACATGCCGACCAGACTTCCCGGCGCACCTGAGGGGCTTTTCTGTTGTGTTGCTTTGCTTAGCTTACCTAAGGTGCGGCGGGCGGGCGCGGCATCTCCCCGGAGGGTGCGCGAAGGGGCACCCGGCGCGTGTGCCGCCGAGTGCCCCTCGTGGCCGTACTCAGTCCTCGCCCGGACCGTGCGCGGTTTCCGCTCGGTCCCCGCTCAGCCCGTGCTCGGCCCCTGCCCAGCCGTCCGTGCTCAGTCCTCGCTCGGCGTCGCGGGGAGCTTGGCCTGGATGAGGTCCATGACGGTGGAGTCGGTCAGCGTCGTGACGTCTCCGAGCTGCCGGTTCTCCGCCACGTCACGCAGCAGCCGGCGCATGATCTTCCCGGAGCGGGTCTTCGGCAGCTCCGCCACCGGCAGGATCCGCTTGGGCTTGGCGATCGGGCCGAGCGTCGAACCCACGTGGTCGCGCAACTCGCCGACCAGGGTCTCGGTCTCCGTGACCGTGCCACGCAGGATCACGAAGGCGACGATCGCCTGCCCGGTCGTCTCGTCCGTCGCGCCGACCACGGCCGCCTCGGCGACCGACGGGTGGGAGACGAGGGCGGACTCGACCTCGGTGGTGGAGATGTTGTGCCCGGAGACGAGCATCACGTCGTCGACGCGGCCGAGCAGCCAGATGTCGCCGTCGTCGTCCTTCTTGGCCCCGTCACCGGCGAAGTACTTGCCCTCGAAACGCGACCAGTAGGTGTCGATGAACCGCTGGTCGTCGCCCCAGATGGTGCGCAGCATCGACGGCCACGGCTCGGTGAGCACCAGGTAGCCACCGCCGCCGTCGGGCACCTCACGCGCCTCGTCGTCCACCACGGTGGCCGCGATGCCGGGCAGCGGCCGCTGGGCCGAGCCGGGCTTGGCCTCGGTCACGCCCGGCAGCGGGGAGATCATGATCGCGCCGGTCTCCGTCTGCCACCACGTGTCCACCACCGGGGTGCGGTCGCCGCCGATGTTCTTGCGGTACCAGATCCACGCCTCGGGGTTGATCGGCTCGCCGACCGAGCCGAGGACACGCAGGGAGGACAGGTCGAACTTCGCGGGGATCTCGTCGCCCCACTTCATGAACGTACGGATCGCGGTCGGCGCCGTGTAGAGGATCGTCACGCCGTACTTCTGCACGATCTCCCAGAAGCGGCCCTGGTGCGGGGTGTCGGGCGTGCCCTCGTACATCACCTGCGTCGCGCCGTTGGCCAGCGGTCCGTACACGATGTACGAGTGGCCGGTGACCCAGCCGACGTCGGCGGTGCACCAGAAGACGTCGGTCTCCGGCTTGAGGTCGAAGACGGCCCAGTGCGTGTATGCCACCTGCGTGAGGTAGCCGCCGGAGGTGTGCAGGATGCCCTTGGGCTTTCCGGTCGTGCCCGAGGTGTAGAGGATGAACAGCGGATGCTCCGCCTCGAATGCCTCCGGGGTGTGCTCGGCCTGCTGCCGCCCGACGAGCTCGTGCCACCACACGTCCCGGCCCTCGGTCCAGGCGACCTCCTGTCCGGTGCGGCGGACCACGACCACGTGGTCGACGTTGTCCACACGGCCGATCGCCTCGTCCACGGCCGGCTTGAGCGCGGAGGGCTTGCCACGCCGGTACCCGCCGTCGGCCGTGATCACGACCCTGGCGTCGGCGTCCTTGATGCGGGTGGCGAGCGCGTCCGAGGAGAAGCCGCCGAAGACCACGGAGTGCGTGGCGCCGATCCTGGCGCAGGCCAGCATGGCGACCGCAGTCTCCGGGATCATCGGCATGTAGATCGCCACCCGGTCGCCCTTCCGGACGCCCAGTTCGATCAGCGCGTTCGCGGCCTTGGAGACCTCGTCCTTGAGCTCGGCGTAGGTGATGGCGCGGCTGTCGCCGGGCTCGCCCTCGAAATGAATCGCGACGCGGTCGCCGTGCCCGGCCTCGACATGCCGGTCCACGCAGTTGTACGCCACGTTGAGCGTGCCGTCCTTGAACCACTTGGCGAACGGCGGGTTCGACCAGTCGAGCGTCTCGGTCGGCTCCTCGGCCCAGGTCAGCCGACGGGCCTGTTCGGCCCAGAAACCGAGCTTGTCGGCCTTGGCCCGTTCATACGCCTCTGCCGTGACGTTGGCGTTCGCGGCCAGGTCAGCGGGCGGCGCGAAACGTCGCTCCTCCTTCAGGAGGTTGGAGAGTGAAGAACGCTCGTTGTCTGCCATCGCATACCGTCCCAACTGGTTTAGACCATTTCGAGCCCGATTCTCCGAGCACCGAGGGTGCCGGTCAACCCTTCCCCCATCCTGGCACCCGCTCACTCACGGGTCACGGACAGTGGCCCTCGGGGGTTCACTCTCCCGAAGGGGACGTCACCCTGGGTGTTCATCTCGCTGCTTAGCGGCGGGCAGGCCTGCTGCCTGCGGGTCCTCCACCGTTCCTGCCCGGATGAAACACCTCCTCCCTGTCCGCATCCGTCAGCAGGTACGCCTGGGCCTCGCCCGCGTGGGAGTACCTTCCGTGCAGTTCCAGCCTCCCTTCCCGCAGGGTGCGGGCCACCGCGTCGTGGGCGTGCAGGTGGTCCAGCTGCTGGACGACGTTGGCCGGAGCCGGAGGCGGAGGCGAGTAGCGCCTGCATCGTTCCGCACTCCGAGTGGCCGCACACGGTGAGGGAGTGCACCCGAGCACGTCCACCGCGTACTCGACCGCGGCGGGGCCACCGAGTCGTCGCCGTCACGGCCCGCAGCGGGGCGCCGGTGGCCAGGGCGATGCCGAGGGACAGGGCGATGCCGAGGGACAGGGGCAGGGCGATCAGGAAGACCGTGATGGACGTCCTCGGGTCGGCGCCCGCGATGCGAAGGCGAGGCGGGTGCGGCGGCGGGCTGTGGGCGGATGGAAGC
>NZ_POTZ01000126.1 GCF_003236365.1 Streptomyces sp. NTH33 | reverse complement strand
CCCCTGCGCGCCGCCGCCACCGCCCAGCTCCAGGCCTGGAACCTGGCCGACACCGCCTTCGCCACCGAACTCATCCTCAGCGAACTGGCCACCAACGCCATCCGCTACGGCCATCCCCCCCTCCACGTCCGCCTGCTCCGCGACCGCCACCTGATCTGCGAAGTCTTCGACGCCGGCAGCACTTCACCCCACCTGCGCCACGCCGCCACCACCGACGAAGGCGGCCGCGGCCTCTTCCTCGTCGCCCGCTACGCCCAGCGCTGGGGCACCCGCTACACCCCCACCGGCAAAATCATCTGGACCGAACAGCCCCTGCACGGCACCGACGCGACAGAACCCGCCGGCAGCATCGACGACCTCCTCGACCAGTGGACCGACACCACCCCGTGACACAAGTCACGTACCGGCGTGGGACGGAACCCGAGAGACCGGTGGATTCACTCGGCCGGACGGGTGAGTTGTCCGCGGTTTCCCGATTGCCGCACAAGGCCGGACGGGTCCTGTCCGACCGGCTGGAAATTCGCCATTCCGGCGGAGAGCCGTGGTGGCGCCCCCGGCAGGACTCGAACCTGCGGCCAAGCGCTTAGAAGGCGCTCGGCCTATTTCGGCTCGCCCCTCTCCTGAGCTGCGCTTTCGCTTCATTCTGACGAAGCGTTAACGCAGCTGGGGGACGCATGGGGGAACCGCCACGCTCCGGTGAACCGGGGGACAGCGTGAACCCCATGGGGCAACATGGCGTCACCCACATCATCTTCACACAGCTGGAGGCTGCTCCGGAAACAATTCCGCCCACTCTCGGCGTTGGCGATCTCTGAGCCGAGGAGGGGAAGGTGTCGGGCCTGAAGCTGTTCCACACGACGAAGAGCGGCGTGACTGAGGTCATGCCGCGTCTTGCTGAGGTCGAGTCGGATGTGCAGGGCCTCGTCGAGGCCAACATGGAGATGCTGCTGGGCGTCCGGTTCTTGGCGAGCGAGTACAGCACCGGCCCGGTTCACGGCGGACGTATCGACTCGCTCGGTCTCGATGAGAACGGATCGCCGGTCATCGTCGAGTACAAGCGCGGTGTGGACTCTGGTGTCATCAACCAGGGCCTCTTCTACCTCAGCTGGCTGATGGACCACCGCGCAGAGTTCCAGCACTTGGTGCGCGACCGGCTCGGGGCCACGGCCGCAGCCCAGGTGCTGTGGAACAGCCCGAGGCTGATCTGCATCGCTGGCGACTTCACCCGCTACGACGTGCACGCCGTGGGCGAGCACCGGCGCAGCATTGACCTGGTCCGCTACCGATTCTTCGGTAAAAACCTCCTTGGGCTTGAGCCTGTCGCTTCTGTCACCGGGCGAGCGTCAACCGCCAAGCGGGTTCGCCGGCACGGGGCCGGGCTGCTGCCTGTCCGCAGGCAGGGCGGGGCACTGGCGAAGCTGGCAGAGGTGGCGGATGAGGTATTGCTCGGTCTCGGGGATGACGTCAGCTGGGTGCAGCGCAAGCAGTACCGCGCGTATCAGCGGCTGCGGAACTTCGCCTGCGTCTGCCCGCCGCAGAAGACCAAGCTCCTCGTCTACCTCAAGGCCGACCCGAAGGAGGTCGACCTCGTGCCCGGCTTCACCCGGGACGTGACGGGGCTCGGCCATCATGGCACGGGCGATCTGGAGGTGCAGTTGCGCTCCGAGCGGGATCTGGAGCGGGCTGTGGGCCTCTTCCGTGCGAGCTACGCGGCGGGGTAGCCGTGTCGGTGTCTGTGACGTGACGAATGCGGGTCCCCTACCGTGGCGGCCCCGGTAGTAACGTCCTTGAGGCGGTACTACCGGGGCCGTTGGGTTGATCAGTGCTCGGTGGTGAGGTGCTCCAGGATTTCTTCCGCGCACTGCTCGGCGTTGCGGACGATCTGACCGCCCCAGTAGGAAAGAACAGTCCATCCGTCGGCCCGCATGGCGTCCCGCTTGGTCTTGTCTGATGCCTGTCGTTCCGGGGTGTGGTGGTGCTTCCAGCCGTCGCAGAAGACGGCAACTTTCTGGTCGGGCCAGGCGAAGTCGGCCACGGTGACGGGGCGGGGTGTTCCGTCGGTGGAGCCACGGTCTCCCCAGTCGTACTGGGCGTGGCCGCGAGGTGCTGCGAGGGCCATCAAGGCGATGGCCAGGCGCCGCTCGATAGCGGAGCGCGGGCGGCCGTGGAAGGCGTCCGTGTAGCTGGGCACTCGGCGTCCGTCCACCGTCGGCGCATGGGCGAAGCGGCGCAGGAAGTCTGCGGCGACGTGACGGTCGAGCAGGTCTTCTTCCAGCTGGTTGCCGTACGAGCGCAGGCAGGCGTAACAGGAGCGCTCGCAGGTGCAGTCTTCCAGCACCGGGACGAGGGCGGCGGCCACTTCGCCGAAGCGGGCGGCGAGCTGGCGCAGATAGCCGGCGCCGCCGGGGACCTCTTCGTACAGCACAGCGAGTCGGAAGGTGGCTTCGTCGCTTTCCGGATCGGGTCGGGGCCAGTCGAAGCCGGCGACCTCGTCATCGCCGGCCTGGAGCATGACGCGGCAGCCGAGGTCCAGGGCGGCGCGGATGCTGGCGAGGAACTCCTCAAGCCGGTCCGGGCGGATGTCGAGTGTCTCCAGGTCGGGAAGGACCTGCAGGCAGTCGACGCGGCGGTCGACCTGCAGGATGCTGTATTCGAGCCGCTGGTTGGTGCAGATCTTGTCGTGGAACTTCTGGCGATCTCGCTGCGCGCGGGTCGGGGAGGGGCCAGGGATCGCGTCGAACCACAAGCCACATCCGGTGCAGATGACGAAGCGCTCGCTGGTGCCTTGATTTCTGGTGATGCGTCCCCGGTTGAGGACGGTCAGGTCCGCGCCGCGCTCCCATTGCAGGACCAGGCCGTCGCGTTCGAAGAGGTAGGTCTCGGCGGTGTTGGGGGCGCCGAGGTGGTGGGTGACTTCGAAGGGGGAGCGGGAGCGGTGTTCTTCGTCGGCGGAGATCCGCTGACGGCGTGAGGCGCGCATGGCGCGCATCGGCACGCTGAGCTGGGGGCTCAGGTCGTCACTGTCGCAGGACAGGCAGTGCGCGCTGGTGGGAGCGTTCACCGTGTCGCAGCGGTTGCACAGGTTGATGTGGTCAAGGGCGCCGACGCCGTCGGAGTTGATCAGGTTCGCGCGGCGGAAGTCGACCTGGTCAACAAGCCACTTGTCGCCGCGGGCGTAGACGAGCTGGCCGGGGGCGTAGTCCTTGAGCGCCTGGACGGAGTCCTGGGACAACTCGGCCGTCTCGCGTTCCAGCGCGAGGCTGGTGGTGTCGGTAGGGAAGGCGTAGGAGGGCAGGAAACCGACAGAGCTGAGGTAGGACAGCACGTACGCGCGGTTGCGGTCACCGCTGCGCATGGCCTCCAGGCTGGCGTTGATGCTGGTGAGGGCCCGGGAGGCTTCCTTGTTCCCCGGCTTGCTGGCGGCCTGCATCCACTCCTCCAGCAGGCCCTTCTGGCGGATGCGGTAGGGCTCGACGTGCTTGTTGAGGTGATCAACCCAGGAATCGACCACCTCGTGTGCCCAGTTTTCGGTGAGCCAGGGAAGATCCCCCTCGTTTAGGCCGAGGCGGAAGGCGGCGAGGATCTGGGCCGCGATGCGGTCGCGCCCTTCGGCGAGGGCGGTCTTGACTTCGTCGATGCCGTGGAGGTTGCCGTCCGCGTCCTCGGCGACCAGGCCCCGCATCCACTGGGGGAGGTTCTGGCTGCACAGCTCAAGCGCCATGGCTCGGGCGTGGCGCTTGAGCACGCGCTGGTTGTCCAGCAGGAACGCCGGCGGGCGGATGGCGCCGCGGATCATTTCGACCGGCCGGGCGTAGTAGTAGCTGTCGTGGGGCATGCTGCCGGCGAAGGTGACGACCAGCGCGACCCGCTCCTCCCGCCGTCCGGCTCGACCGGCGCGCTGGGCGTAGTTGCTCGGACGTGGGGGCACGTTGCGCAGGATGACGGCGAGGAGCTGGCCAAGGTCCACGCCCAGCTCCAGCGTCATGGTGCACACCAGCAGGTTGAGGTCGCCCTCCTTGAACCGCTCCTCGATCTGCACGCGGTTCTCCAGGGGCACCTGCCCGGAGTGCTCCTCGGCCTTGATGACGAGCGGAGCATCGCTGGCGGCCAGCAGCCGCTCGTGGTCGTCCGGGTCGCCCTGCCACGGCTCCATGGTGCCCTTGCAGTTGAACGTGGCGCACTTATTCTGCGGCGAGGGCCCGGGCTGCACCGCCCGGCAGGCACGGCACCGGTAGGTTGTCTCGCTGGCGGGCCTGACCTCCATCGCCTGCGGAGGAATTTGTCGCAGCACGACCCGCTGTCGGCCGCTGCCCACCTGGGTGCCGGCCAGCAGGTTGTGCTCGGCCAGCAGGTCAACGGCCTTGCGTACGCCCCGCTCGATGGCGTCCGAGCTGGTCACGCTCGGGAAAGCGGTCCGTACCAGGCGGCCGGCTGCGCCCTTGCGGCTCATGGCCAAGGGGTTGGCGCCGGGCACCCTGACGTTGGTTTCGCCATAGCCGGTGATGGAGTGCCCCATGCCCATGGTGGCGCCGGCTTCGACGAGCTCGGCCTCGGTCTTGGCGTCGAGGCGCTTCTGGAGCAAGTCGTGGCCGAGTCCGCCGCGGGTGCGCACCAGGTCAAGCATGCGGGCCAGCAGCCAGCGCGCCGCAGTAGTGTCCGCGCCCAGTGTGTCGGTGAGCGGCTTGAGCGCGTCCTCACTCAGCGCTTCCAAGCCGGGGTAGCCGACCGTGATCAGCCCGAGGCGTTCCAGGGTTGGCGGCCGACGCTCGTCGCTGGCGAGTTCCCCGAGCAGGTCCCACTCGCACACGCGCAGGGCACGGCGGCGGGCGTCCTTGCCCGCCGGGTCCTCGTAGAGGCCAGACTCCTGGCCGCGCCGGAAGACGTCCTCGACGAGGCTGTTGAAGCTGGCAGGCGGCTCACTCTGACGGACGCGGTCGGAGATGCTCTCCACGATCAGGCGGCGCACCTGCACGGCCCGGGATCGATCGCGCAAGTAGCCAGCCTGGAAGGCGGTGTCCTGCCGCGAGTCGGCGAAGATCAGCAGGCGTCGCAACATCTCGTCATCGCTCTGCGCCGCCAGCCCGGTGTGCAAGCTGAACGCGGCGGCCGTGACTGCGGCGGCGGTACGGGCGGTGAACTCCTGCACCGCCCCATGCGAGCGCAGATACCCGCACACCGGACACCGCGTCAGCGGCCGATCGGGTTCCGGCACCGCGACAACAACCTCCCGGGTCGCGGACCCGCATCCCAGACACGTGGCACCGTTGGCATCCTTGCCGCAGCTCGTGCACCGGCGCGCCGGATACCAGTTCCGGTCACCAGTCTGGGGGACCTGCATAGGTTCATCGGCCGTCAGGCGGCGGGCCACATAGCGAGCGACCGGACCGTCGGGGTCGTCCCGCTCCAGGTCGTAGTCCTGACCACAGCCCAGGCATACCCCCAACGGCGTTGTGGCCTTCGCGCCACAGTCTTCGTGGTTGCACGTCGTCGCGCCATCCAGCAACAGATGCTCGGCTTCCCCGGCGCAGCGCACCGGCGTGGGCAGGCTCCGCAGGAACAGGTGGACCTTGGCCTCCAGGACGGGCGGGCCCTCCGGGGTATGGGTGTCCGCCCCAAGCAACAGCCAGCCGGCCACTTCGTCTTCCAGCACATCCCGGTCGGCCCCCTGCCGCTGGGGCAGACCTGCGAGGAGCTCCACCAGCCCATCGACCGTGCTGGGCTCCGACAGGTGCGCCCGCAGCAGGTCCAGCACCGGACTGGCCTGTGGATCGCCCAGCACGACCCGCAGCCGCGAGGTGTCCCCGCCATCGGCCAGGGCCTGGCGGAGCTGCTCGCGGTCCGGCGCCGGGCCGATCAGGCTCACATCCGGCTCCGGCTGGGGCACGGCCGTTTCTTCGATGATGCCGTCCACGTCGAACGGGGCGGCAAACAGGCTGCTCGCGAACTCCGCAGTGCGCTGCAGATCGACCGCGCGGTCGCCTCCGGCGCTCACGGTCGCGGACAGGCCGACACACACCAGCCCCTCATCGGCGACATGACCGCGAAGCCGCCGCACCAGGCCGGCGATCTCGGTGCCCAGTGCGCCCTGGTAGGTGTGTATCTCGTCCAGGATCAGATGGCGCAGCACCCCGTGCCGGAAGAGTTCCCGGTCCTCTCGGCGGGTCAGGATGTACTCCAGCATGGAGTAGTTGGTCAGCAGGATGTCCGGTGGCATTTCCTGCATCCGGGTCCGATCATGCGTCGGCGTAGCGCCCGTGTAGACCCCGTAGGTCAGCCCCAGCGCCTCGCAGGCCGCCTTGATGCGGTCCTCCTGGTCGTTGACCAGGGCGTTCATCGGGTACAGCGCAATCGCCTTCACCCCCGGACGATGCGCGTTCTCGTAGGCATGCGCGATGACGGGGATGAGGAAGGACTCGGTCTTACCCGAGCCGGTACCGGTGGCCACCAGGGTGTTCAGGCCCTGCCGGATCCGGGTCACCGCCGTTACCTGATGCGTGAACAGCCGCTCCACCCGCGGGAACGCGCTCGTAACCTCCGGCGGCAATCCGATGGTCGTGGCGAGGCCGGCCAACGTGGCGTCCAGCTGGAAGCGCGGCTGGACAGACAGGTACGGGCCGCGCCACAGCAGCGCCTCGTCGTCCACCAACCGCTCCAGGCGAGAACGCAGTCCAGGGTCAGCGATGGGATAGGTGGTCCAGGTGAACCGCCGGTAGTCCTTCCGCAACCGATCAGCCAGCTCCAGCGGATTCATCTCTCGCCCTTCCTGCACCCGTTGTTGATCGCTCAGCCGCAGCGGAGGTTCTCCCGAACAGAGAAGATCCGCTTGCCACTTGAGTCGAGCGTAGTGCCGAGTGCTGACAACACGTCCCGCGCCAGCAGTCAAGATCAGCCAGTCAAGCGGGCGAAGTGCTCGCGGACGAGCGCCTTGTACTCCTCACTGGGCCGCACTGGACTGCCGTCTGCATCCGCACTCTGTCGGAAGTCAGCCAGGACCAGCTCCAACTGGGAGGCTGACAGACCGTAGAGCTGGGCTACCCGGGCGTCAAGCTCTGCCCGCAGGACGTACTCCTCGTTCTTGGATAGCGGGGCACACTCCACCCCCAGTACGGCGGCCAATTCATCAAATTCGACGGTGCGACAGGTAAGTCGAGCTGAAAGATCCACGATTCTTGCGCCGGGGCCGGTATCCAGGGGGACGTCGGCGATTGGGAGCGTTGCCATGATTGACTTTGTTACGTGGGCGCTGGCTTTCCGGCGCACGACGAAGTCCAGTGTCAGGCTGTTGAGCAGGGCCACCACGTAAACCATCGCCTGGGCGCTGAGGACAGTCCGATAGCCATTGGCGGCGGCGTCCCAGGTGGAACGGTAGAAATAGTGCAATGCGTGTGTGACCACCGTTCCAGGGGGCAAAACGGCGGCGATCAGTGTGCGCTCATCACTTCCTCGTGCGGTCTCTCGGAAGCACGGACGATAGTGATCGGAAGGAAGCTCAAGGACGCCAGTGCGAGGCCCGGGTTCAAGAAGACAGCGTTCGCCCTGTCTCCGTGATAGTGAGCGAACATCCTTCTTTTTGGCGCGCTTACGCGCCCGTGCCACCAGTGCGGCTTCGCCTATCCCTTCCTTCAGGTAGTAGGTCGGTTCCGCGAAGTCGTGTACGTATTGGTGAATGTGCTTGCCTTCGCGCAGCGGCATGCCGGTGCCGGTGGCGGAAAGGATTTGGCGGTCGTCGTGTAGGTCTAGCTCCCGGCCCCAATCGATTTCCCAGCCGCCCTCGGGCATCTTCTGCAACAGATAGGGGTGACCGGAATAGAGGGTGGTGAGCACGTTGAGAAGGGCTGGATCGCGGGCGTCCGGGATGGCCAAGGTTTCAGGTGCCAGGGCTTCGACTGTAGCCCGTGTGATTAGGAGAGTTCGGCTCTCCAGATCGAGGAGGTGGTCTAGCTGGGAAACGTTGCTCGTGAAGGGAAGCGGATCGGTCTCTCCGCCTTTTTCGGCCACAAGGAGGAGGAATTGTTCGCTCTTGTGGATGGGGAATATTCCCTTGATGTTATCGCACAGTACGAACTTGTCGACAGAGAAGTGGCCGAGCAGTTCGCGGCGATGCTCGCCGGTGGCGGCATCCGAGACGATCCCGGAGTCGATGACTACGCCCAGGCGCCCACCGGGGGCTAGCAACGAGAGTTCCCGCTCCAAGAAAGTGCGGTAGTAGTTGAACGTAGTTCCGTGGGCGTAGAGCATCCGATAGATGCCGGATTGCTTGATGAAGCTCTTTGCCCCAGCGAGCATGGCATCCAATTCCACGCGGGCCGTAGAAACCTCAGGGCGCTGGTCGAGTTCCCGTTGTCGACTTAGCTTCTCGTCCTTCTTTTTGAGTAGGGCGTAGGAAGGATCGAACCGACCGTAGAATTCTGCAGATTTGAAAGTAATGCCCTCCCAGGGTGGATTGCCCAGTATGGCGTCGAACCCTGCATCCGGACGACGTTCCCCCTTGTCGCCGAAGAATACTTCGGGGAATTCGACCTCCCAGTGGAAGGGGCGGACCCTGGATCGCACATCGGTTGGGATATGTGCGAGATGCCCACGGAGTGGTTCGCCTCTCTTCAGGGCGTCGTGTGCCGCGAGCCACTGCCCGCTGTTCCCTTTGAGCTCTTCGGTGTAGAAGTAGGGGGCAACCCACCAGTCACCGAGGGCTTGCAGCCTGGTGAAATCGTCGCCTTCAAGGAGGCGCTCAAACCGCTTTTCTTTGGCGCGGATCTGGAGGCGGTCTTCCGAGGGGCTGGCCGCCAGGGCCCGACGTACCCGCACCAGGGAGGCGAGGTCGGGTTCCTCTATGGCGAAGAGCGAATCTTGCAGGTCACCGACTTCGGTACCGGCACGCTGGGACCGTCCGCCTTGTGCCGGCGCGGGAACGCCTGACCAGCTTCCGAACTCGGCCCCGACGACCGCGTTACCGCAGCGGAGGTGTGCGTCGAGGAAGGATAGGGGCTTTCCTGCTGCCGCTGTGGTGAGCCATAGGGAGACCTTGGCAAGCTCGACCGCCATTGGGTTGAGGTCGACGCCGTAGATGCAGCGTTCGACGATGAGGCGGCGATAGGCGGCGCGTTCGGCGTCGTCCAGTTTGTGGTCGAGTAGTTCACCTTCCCGGGCCAAGGCTTCACCGTAAGCCTCGGTCAACTGGTGCACGGCGGGGACAAGGAAGGCGCCCGATCCCATGGCGGGGTCGCAGATCCGCAGGTTGAGGATGTCTTCTGAAGTAGCGTCCTGGATGAGGGGGCGCAGGGTCTCGCCAACAACGAAGTGAGCCAGAGGACGGGCGGTGTAGTAGGAGCCGGAGCCCTTGCGCTGACCGCTGGCCTCGAAGAGGTAGAAGGTGCCTGGGTCGTACGACTCCAGGGTTTCAGCGCCCTTGGGCAGCCGCTCGGCGTCGAGTACCTGCACGATGGCCGACTGTCCTCGCCCGATGCGGGCGAGGACCTTGGGGGTGTCGGCGATCTGTGGTTCGAAGGAGAGCAGTCCTTCGTAGATACTGCCGAGTTGTTCGACACCGAGTTCACGGTAGTTGACTGCTCGCCGTCCCACAGCTGTCTTGCTGGTGGAGCGTTCAGTCTCGGCCCAGGAAAGGGCGTCGATCGCGTCTCGGACGAAGGTGTCGCCGACGGTCATGGCCGGGTCGTCGAGCAGTGGGCACTTGGCTGGATCGAAGAGGCCCCCGTTGAAGCCGGTGATCTGGAGTTCGCCGGCGTCGACGCCGTCACGCAACAGGGACCACGACGCTTGGAGGGAGTTCCACAGAAGACCGCCGTCGGGTGCCCAGCCAGCTTCGGCCAAGATCTCCCGCCGGAGGGCGCGCAGGGAGTAGCCCCGGTCGTAGGAGGGGGTGCCGACGGGCAGGAGGCCGCGGTCCTCTGCGTAGGCGACGAACAGCAGGCGATAGGCGATCTTGAGAGCTTCGGAGAAGAGGTCGCGGGGTTCGGGGATGAGCTGCTGGTGCTGCCGCCAGTGGTGGAGAGCGCCGTTGGCGATGGCGCTGATGGCGGTGCGTACACCGCCGGAGAGGTTCTCACTGACAGCGGTGGCGGCCTCGGAGCTCGCGTCCTCGACAAGCTTCCACAGGATTTCGCCAGCTGGGTCGGGGGTGAAGGCTTCGGGCCGCAGCAAAGCCCACAGGACCCGCCATTCGTGCTCGTCACCGAGTTCGGCCAGGCCGGCGAGGTCGACCGAGAGGTAGCTTGCTTCTCCGCCGAGCCCGGGGTCTCGTCGGATGACTCGCAGTTCGCTGCCGTTGCTGAGCAGGACGGCGGGGAGCCGGTGCTCGCGGGCGCACACTTCGGCCTGACGCTGGGGCCGAAGCTTGCCCGCGCGGCGGCCGGTGGGGGAGGCGTCCAGGTGCTGCCCGGGTGGGGTGATGAGCACGGAGACGAGGTCGGCCGAGCTCGGTTGGCCATCGGGGGCACTGGCGCGGCCGATGACGGGTTCCTCTATGGCAGGGAGGCTGCCGGTGAAGGTCCAGCCGAAGTACGAGAGCCAGGTGAGCATGCGCTTGCGGGTTTCCCCGAGAGTGCTGGTCTCGTCGATATCGGCGACCAGGCGGCGCAGCTCACGCTTGGCGTGGCGGATGCCCTCTGCCGCATCATCGGCTCCGACCCGGCCGCGTTGTTCGCGCAGGAACAGCGCGGGATCGGAGAGATAGTACGTGGACAGAGTGGTGCCGGCGACGGTGATGTTCAGCATGCGGGCACCTCCACGCACACGATGCAGCCGACTGGTTCACCGGCGGTGACATCGGCGACCTGATAGCCGCGGCTGAGGGCCTTGCGGCGCCGGTTGAACTCGTCATCGACTGCGGCCCGGGCTTCGCCGACGGTATGGAAGGCGCCGTGTCCCGTGTCGGCGAAGAGGCCGAGCTGGATGCTGTCACCGGCACTTGTGGCGAAGCGCCTCTCGGCCTCGGCCAGTTCTGCGGCGTGCCAGCGGTCGAGGTCGGCGTGTAGGCGTTGGGATTGGGCGGTCAAGTGTTCTCGCAGAGCTTCGGCGCGGACGGCGATTCGGCGGGAGGCTTCTTGCTGCCCGAGCAGGGCGGCGGTGTCGAATCCAGGAGCCAGTTCCTGACGGGCCTTCTCGGTGATGTCGAGACTGCCGGAGGGCGCGGGGCGCTGGCGTAGGCGGCGCAGGTCGGCGGTCGGGTCCTGGCTGGGCGCGGCGGGTGTGCCATCGGCGCTGCGAGGGACGAAGACGGGCACCAGGGGCTCTTCCAGCACACGGCCGTCGTCGGAGGTGATCCGGCCGACGTAGGTGAACAACCACCCGCCGTGGCCTTCCACCACGGGGCGCACGGCGACGCGGTTGGCGGCGTGCTCGTCGTACAGGCGGGTGCGGACGCGCTGAAGGACCGCCCGCACCAGGGGGTGGGCCGGTGTGAGGAAAGCAATTCCGTGGTGCTCGGGTTCGAGCGCGACGGAACGGCTGAAGGTGGCTTGAAATCCCTCTTGGGGGACGAGCGGGTACTGCTTGAGGAGAGGCCCGGGCTCGATGGTCACGATGTCGCCGTTGCCCGTGACGGAGCCGCCGCACTGCCTCACCACGGAGGCCACCAGTTGCCGGAACTCGTCGAAATCCGGTAGGAGCCAGCCGGCCTGTTCGCGGGCGGCCGTGGTCTCGCCCTCGATCTGTTTCTCGTTCTTCATGCTCTGCATGAGCACGAGGGCGCCGCTGCGCTCGAGATAGTCACGGACCTGCTGGACAGCCCGTTCCAGGCGCTGCTCCAGTTCCTCAGCGTCGATGTCTTCCAGGAGACCGTCGATCACGTCGCTGCGGCCGGCCACGCCAAGGACGTCGCTGCTGGAGCCGAGCTGCTTGGTGATGGTGGAGAGCTTGTCACGCAGCCGCTGGAGGATTTCCTCATCGCGGGTCTCGGCCAGATAGAGGTAGCTGATCTCGACGACGTGCGGCTGGCCGTAGCGATCGACGCGGCCGTTGCGTTGTTCCAACCGGTTCGGGTTCCACGGCAGTTCATAGTGGACCACGACGTGGCAGGCGCCCTGCAGGTTGAGCCCTTCTCCGGCGGCATCGGTGGCCAACAGGATTGCTCCAGGCGTGGCGGCGAACCGCTCCAGCACCGCGCGTCGCTTCGCCAGTGGGATGGTGCCGTCGATCCGCAGCAGCGGCCCGTGGCCCAGGTTCTTCTCCAGGTAATCCAGGGTGTCGCGGTACTCGGTGAAGAGGATGACCCTCTCCCCGCGCCGCCCGGCACGGAAGCCTTCCAGCCAGCCCTGCAGCCGGGTGAGCTTGCTGTCATCGCCGGGGCTGAGGGCCTCGACCATGTCCAAGAGCCTGCCGACCAGGCGCTGCTCCTCGCGTAGATGGTCCTCCGGGAGGTGCGCAGCTACGCCCTCCAGCGCCAGCTCCTCGGCGGCCCGCAGGTCTGCTTCCGGCAGTGCGGTGTCCCCGCGGTATTGCTGCAGTACGTCCATGCGCTGCCGACCGGTGCGATCGACTGGCGGGATGCCGAGGTTCTCCGCTCGGCGGCGCAGGCTCTGCAAGAGCGCGTAGGGACTGGACAGAGCACGCTTGCGCAGCACCTCCAGGGCGAACGCCTGCACATAGTAGGAGTCGGTGCCGCGCAGGGCGTGCAGCATGCGCTTGCTGTGCCCGCGCAGCCGCTGGTGGATCTCCTTCTCCCGGCTCGTCGGGCGGACCTCGATGGGCTGCGGCGGCAGGCGCCGGCTGATCGGCTGAGGCGGTTCGCCGCGGGTGACGTCGTCCTTGAGCCGGCGCACGATGTACGGCTGGACCAGCTCGGGATCCAGCCGCCCGTCATCGGCGGCCAGGTGCGGAGACAGGAGCTGGAGCAGGCTAGCGAAAGACTCCTGGTACCCGTTGTGCGGCGTGGCCGACAGCAGGAGCAGCTCCCGGCTGTGGTCGGCCAGTGCGCGGGCCAGGCGGCTGCGGTCGGTGGCGCTGGAACGCCCCTCTCCTGCATACGCGCGGGCGACGTGATGGGCTTCGTCGATGATCACCACATCGAATGGGGGCGCAGCCTGAATGGCCCCGACGTTGTTTTTCAAGTAGTCGATCGATGACACTGCGTACGGGATGGCGGTCCACGGACTGACTGTGGTCGGATTGTCTCGGCGGACCTCCAGCCACTTCTTGCTGTCGACCTTGGCGAAGTCGAGGTTGAAGCGGAAACGCATCTCCTCGACCCACTGGTCTTGGAGACCTGCCGGGCAGGCGATTAGCACGCGGTCCGCGCGGCCACGGCGGGCCAGTTCCATCAGCACGAGGCCGGCCTCGATGGTCTTTCCCAGACCGACATCGTCCGCGACCAGCAGGCGTACGCGCGGCTGGCGCATGCCGACCAGGGCGGGCACCAGCTGGTAGGGCTCCACATCGATCCGGCCGTGCTCGACTGCCAGAAGGTCTCCGCGGCCGTGGGCCATGGTGAGGGCCAGCGCGTCATGAAGTTCATTGAGCAGGACGGCGTTGCCGGGCTCGAAGCGCAGCTGTGTGGCCGATTCCAGGCTGATCGTCGGCTCCTTGCCGGCAAGTACCGTCAGGTGGCGCGGCCCAGGGCGCTCATCGGCCCGGCGCAGATCGAGGAATGCCTCGCTGCCCGCGCCACGGACAGCCTCGACCTCCCACAAACGATCTCGGAGCCGTACCCGCATCCCGCGCTCGTACATGACTGATGTATCTCCCTACCTGCTGATCAGCAGGTAGCAGGCTACCGGGACGGACATCGGAGGGGGACGGATCAGGCAATCAGCCGCCGCGACACAGGCTCCAAACTCCATGATCACTTGAGGTTGTGCGTCCGAGTGAGCATGGCGCAGGACCGTGCGCGGCATCGACCGGTCAGCGCCCGCAAAGGCCAGCATTCAGCGGCGGTAAGGAAGGTCGTCCTGGCGCAGCGCAAGGTAGGTCTCCGGGGTTGCGGCTTCGAGCAGGTCCGGATGATCGCCGAGGTCGAGCCGAGGCTCTTGATGGTCCGGGAGAAGGTCGCTCCACTCGCGGTCCGCGCCCTGTTCGTATGCCTGGCGGAGGAGCCTCCGGACCCGAGGACGAGCCTCTTCCTGCTGCTCGCGGAAGATACGCCGCTGGTTACGACGGTGCTCCTCTTCGGCTTCCTCGTCGGCTGGTTCTTCGGTGAGACGCTGATCTTCGGCGCGCAGCCCGGGGGTGCGTTCGGCGATCACCTGGTCCTCGTAGTGCAGCCGTGCGCACGCAGCGAAGAGACGGCGGGACATGCCCAGGTGCACTTCGGTGCCGGGGATACGGCGGGTGAGGAAATCGTCCAGGCCCATCAGACGTGCCCCCTCACGGAGAGATTGCTCATCGTCCAGGTTGCCAGCTGCACCGCGAGCGTCCGCGCGCAGGGCGCGTGTGGCGTCGTCTCGTTCCAAGGGGATGGTGATCCCCTCTCTCCGACGACGGCGGGTAGTGCGGTCGGCAGACAGGGCGATGGTGCGTAGCTGGGAGGGCGGCGAGGAGCGCAGAGCGAGGTAGACCAGCATCTGTGCGCGGGCCGTGCCCATCAGGGCGTCGTCGCTGGCGCCCAGGTGGTCTTCGGGGCTGCCGGGAATGGTCGGTGCGGGGGAGACGCCGACGGTA
This sequence comes from Streptomyces sp. NTH33, assembly GCF_003236365.1. GTDB lineage: Bacteria > Actinomycetota > Actinomycetes > Streptomycetales > Streptomycetaceae > Streptomyces. Next base: position 1,024 of record NZ_POTZ01000126.1, on the reverse strand, counting down.
TCGAGAGGTGGTTGGCCGGGGTGCTGGTCGTGGTCGATGGTGAGGAAGAGGTCGCCGTGGGGCTGTGCCGCTGCACCAACCAGGATGCGGCGGTGCGCGTAAGCGTGGAGGATCTTGCTTCCTTCGCTCAGCTGCTTCCAGCCGTCCTTGAGGGTCGTCTTGCCGACGTTGCCGCCTTTCGCCTCGATGAGCCAGTACGCGTTCTCTGCCTCGTGCAGGCCCCACAGGTCCGGCAGGCGCCGGGTGGGGTCCTTGAAGGTGTCGGCGAGTGCCGGGTCGGGGCCACCGTCTTCCAGATGCCATGTCTGCCCAAGGCCCATCAGGGAGCGGCAGGCCCACTCGGCCATGGTCATGCCCAGCCGGTAGCCGAGGGCGTTCTTCGCGGTCCGCTCGGTGCCGTGTTCATAGACCGCGTTGAGGGTCAGGCGCCGCCCCACGCTGTGCGGAAGTGGGTGCTTGGGCGTGACATCGTGAAGACCGAGATAGGCATACAGCGGAGAGACCCGGGCGACGAGTTCACCCCGCGCGAGCTGCGGAATCTGCTGCAGGTTCGGCGTGACGTCGCGGCCCACCTCGGTCGCCGCTTTGATGATTTCCCGCCAGGTGGTGGTGGGGGCGTACCACCCGTCGCTGGCTGGGAAGGCAGCCGCTGTGTCCCAGGGTGCGTGCGGGGCAGTGCGCCACTGGGGATAGGGGCGCCGTGCCGGACCGTTGCGGAACAGTACAGGTATGTCCAGACTGTCGGCGTAGACGGGGGGCGGCGCGTCGTTCACGTGTGCGGGAATCACGCCAGTCACTGTGGCACCGGTTGTCTTCATGGCTTCGAAGTGAGTCTTCTTATGTCAGCCTTGTGTGGCTGGTCGGAGTTGATCGCATTCGGGTGCTCTGGATGCGGAACGCTCGTGTGTGCCGGTGTTCAGCAGGCTCCGGTTGCTGAGTCGATGATGTTCTTCTGTTCCTGGTCGACTTCCCTGTCGCTGGGGGCGGATCGCCTGTACTGGGGGTGGTCGAGGTCCATCTGGAG
>NZ_POTZ01000125.1 GCF_003236365.1 Streptomyces sp. NTH33 | reverse complement strand
ACCCGCAGCCGCCCCCGCTCGCGCTCCCACACCGAGAGCGCGAGCGGGGGCGGCTGCGGGTCCTGGTGAACGTGGGGGAGCGGGCGCCGGAGGAGGAGGAGTTCCCGGAGGCCGAGGCGTACCCCGTGCACCAGTTCCCGGAGATCACCGAGTTCCTGCACGAGCGGTGGGCCTCGGGCGGTGAGCCCAACGCCTGGGTGGAGACCGACGAGGGGCCGACCGCCGGCCGTCCCGGTTACCGCCATCAGCGCGTCACGGCCCTGCGCCGGCGCGGGCGCCGCTGCTGCGTGGTCGCGCCGATCGTGCAGCACGGGCGCGCGTGGGGCGAGCTCTACGTCGCCCGTGGGGCCGGCGCCCCCCTCTTCGACCGGTCCGACGCCGACTTCGCCACCGTACTGGCAGCCGTCGCCGCCGCCGGGCTCGCCCAGACCGAGCGGCTGGAGGAGGCCCGCCGCCTGGCGTTCACCGACGCGCTCACCGGGCTCGCCAACCGCCGCGCCGTCGACGTACGGCTCGACGAGGCGATCGAACGGCACCGCGCGGACGGCGTCCCCGTCAGCCTCGTCGTCTGTGACCTCAACGGACTCAAGCAGGTCAACGACACCCTCGGCCACGCCGTCGGCGACCGGCTCCTGGAGCGGTTCGGGTCCGTGCTCTCGCTGTGCGGGGCGATGGTCCCCGGCGCCCTCGTGGCCCGGCTCGGCGGGGACGAGTTCTGCCTGCTCGCGGTGGGCCCGTCCGCCGACGAGGTGGTCAAGGCCGCCGACGAGCTGTGCCGGCGCGCGGCCGAGCTGGGGCTGGGGGAAGGCGCCGCCTGCGGGGTGGCCTCCACCGAGGACGTCATCGGGCCGGTGCGCTCGGCCCGCCGGCTGTTCCGGCTCGCCGACGCCGCGCAGTACCGTGCGAAGGCCCTGCGCGCCGACAGGCCGGTCGTCGCCGGCCGCGAGGGCCCCGAGGACCCGGTCGTCCGGCTGGCCGACGAGCTCTCGCCCGCCCCGCGGCCCCCGGCCGAGCGGCGCCGCTTCCGGGGCCGCAGGCCCTGAGGGGGCGGAGGCCCTGAAGGAGCGGAGCCCTTGAAGGAGCGGAGCCCCTGAGGGAGCGGAGGCCCTGAGGGCGGAGAAAAGTAAGGGTCATTCCCGCGCCCCACTGGTGACATCTTCGCATTCACTGCGTACGCTCCTGAATATGGATATGCACACTGTGGTGGTGGGGACGTCAGGGGTCACCGCGTCCGACGTTCTCGCCGTGGCCCGCGGCGGCGCCCGCGTCGAGCTCTCCGGCGAGGCGGTGGCGGCGCTCGCCGCGGCCCGGGAGATCGTGGACGCACTGGCGGCCAAGCCCGATCCCGTCTACGGCGTCAGCACCGGCTTCGGCGCCCTCGCGACCCGGCACATCAGCCAGGAGCTGCGCGCCCGGCTGCAGCGCAACATCGTCCGCTCGCACGCCGCCGGCATGGGGCCAAGGGTCGAGCGCGAGGTCGTACGGGCGCTGATGTTCCTGCGGCTGAAGACCGTGTGCTCCGGCCGCACCGGCGTACGCCCCGAGGTCGCGCAGGCCATGGCCGGCCTCCTCAACGCCGGCATCACCCCGGTCGTGCACGAGTACGGCTCCCTCGGCTGCTCCGGCGACCTCGCCCCGCTCTCCCACTGCGCCCTCACCCTCATGGGCGAGGGCGACGCCGAGGGCCCCGACGGAGTCGTGCGCCCCGCCGCCGGCCTCCTCGCCGAGCACGGCATCCAGCCCGTCGAGCTGCGCGAGAAGGAGGGCCTGGCCCTGCTCAACGGCACCGACGGCATGCTCGGCATGCTGATCATGGCCCTCGCCGACCTCGACACCCTCTACAAGTCCGCCGACATCACCGCCGCCCTCAGCCTGGAGGCGCTCCTCGGCACGGACAAGGTCCTCGCCCCCGAACTGCACGCCATCCGCCCCCACCCCGGTCAGGGCGCCTCCGCCGCCAACATGCTGGCCGTCCTCAGGGGCTCCGGCCTCACCGGCCACCACCAGGACGACGCCCCCCGCGTCCAGGACGCCTACTCGGTGCGCTGCGCCCCGCAGGTCGCCGGCGCCGGCCGGGACACCCTCGCGCACGCCCGGCTCGTCGCCGAGCGCGAACTCGCCTCCGCCGTCGACAACCCCGTCGTCCTGCCCGACGGCCGCGTGGAGTCCAACGGCAACTTCCACGGCGCCCCGGTCGCCTACGTCCTGGACTTCCTCGCCATCGCCGCCGCCGACCTCGGCTCCATCGCCGAGCGCCGCACCGACCGCCTGCTCGACAAGAACCGCAGCCACGGCCTGCCGCCGTTCCTCGCCGACGACGCCGGTGTCGACTCGGGCCTGATGATCGCCCAGTACACGCAGGCCGCCCTGGTCAGCGAGATGAAGCGGCTCGCCGTGCCCGCCTCCGCCGACTCCATCCCGTCCTCCGCCATGCAGGAGGACCACGTCTCCATGGGCTGGTCGGCGGCGCGCAAGCTGCGCACGGCCGTCGACAACCTGACCCGCGTCCTCGCGATCGAGCTGTACACCGCCACGCGCGCCGTCGAACTGCGCGAGGGCCTGACCCCGGCCCCAGCGACCCGGGCGGTCATCGACGCCGCACGGCAGGCGGGGGTCGGCGGCCCCGGCCCGGACCGGTTCCTGGCTCCCGACCTCGCCGCCGCGGACGCCTTCGTGCGCGACGGCCGGCTCGTCGCGGTGGCGGAGACCGTCACCGGCCCGTTGCAGTGACGCGCTGAGAAAGAGAGGCGGCCGGGGCCCGTCCTTTCCGACAGGTCCCGGCCGCCTCCTTCACCTCACACGTCGCTCGAGCCGCTCAATTCACCACAGAATCGGCCGGTTCAGAACTCGAACCGCTCCCGCCGCACCGAATACACCACGAAACCGGCGCCCACCGCGAGAAAGAGCGTTCCGCCGACGACGTAGGGAGTGGTGTCGATGCTTCCGGTGGCGGCGAGTTCGGTCCCGTCCCGGGACGCGGACGCCCCCTCGGAGCCGGCCTCGGACCCGGCCTCGGACCCGGCCTCAGTCCCGGACCCGGCCTCCGTCCCGGACCCCTCCACCGCCGTGGACGCCGGCCGCTTCTGCTCCGTGACCTGCGCCGTCGACGCCGCCGAACCCGCCCCTCTCGCCGGGGCGTCCACCGAGGCGTTCGCGGAGGGGACGAACCACAGGGCGCCCAGCAGGGTGCCCGCTGCGGTGGCGGTCAGCAACGTACGGCGAGCGGATGACACGGAATATCGATCCCCTTGTGGCGCTGGCGAATTGGCCGTGTGGAGCGATGTTAGTGAAAATCGCGGGTCACAGGAAAGTCACAGGAGGTTTGAGTCGTACGCTCCGGTCATGAGCACTGCAGAGACATCGCGTTTTGTACGGCTTCGCGTGGAACTCGTCCTCGAGGTCGAGGACGAGGCCGCCGTCATGGAGGCGGCCCGCCGCCGGATCGCGGAGGACGAGGAACTCGGCACCCTGGAGCGGGAGCGCACCGAAGAGGCTGTGACGGAAGACACCGCGGAGGCCCTGGCGTATCTGACCGACCCGCTCGTACTGGTCAGCGAGGTGCCGGGAGTCGAACTCCAGCAGGCGTCCTGGTCCAGTGAGCACATCGAGTACGACCCCGACTCGCCGTACTGGGAACTGGACGAGGATGATGTCGGCGGGGACGACGAGGAAGGGGACGGCGGCGGGGGACTGAACCGCAGGGAGCGCCCCGGGTTCCCCGGCTGACGCCGCCCGGACCATCGACGGCCCCGGCCGCAACCGCCGTCCGGGGTTTCGTCGTCTCACCGAACGCACCGACCGGCCCGAGCCCCGCCCGCCGCGACGGACGTGGTGAGGCCCACATCCGCACGACATGGGAAATGGGACGAAACGGTCGTAGCGTTGAGGACTTGCGACGGGGGCTCAAGGGGCCTTGGGGATTCGCCGAACGATGGAGAAGTGTGTGATGACGAACAGTAAGCGGCGCAAGGGCCTGACGGCGGCGTCCGCACTGCTCGGCGGTGTACTGGCGCTCACGGCCTGCTCCGGCAGCAGCGACGCGGCCGGCGACGGCGGCGACACCTCACAGGCCAAGGCCGACAAGGCCGCGGCCCAGGAGTCGTCGGAGGCACAGATCAAGATCACACCCGCGGACGGCTCCGACAACGCCTCCATCAACAACTCCGCCGCCGTCACCGTGGCCAAGGGCGCGCTGACGAAGGTCACCATGACGACGACCGACGGCAAGGCCGTCGAGGGACAGATATCCGCGGACCAGAAGAGCTGGAAGCCCAGCGGCCAGCTCGAGCGCGCCACCACCTACAAGGTCTCCGCGAGCGCCACCGACGCCAAGGGCCGTGCCGCCCACGAGAACGCCTCCTTCACCACGGTCGCCCCGGCGCACAGCTTCATCGGCAACTTCACGCCGGACAACGGCACCACCGTCGGTGTCGGCATGCCCGTCTCGATCAACTTCGACAAGGCCATCACCGACAAGGCGGCCGTCCAGAAGGGCATCACCGTCACCTCCTCCAGCGGTCAGGAGGTCGCCTGCCACTGGTTCAACGCCCAGCGCATGGACTGCCGTCCGGAGCAGTACTGGCAGGAGAACTCCACCGTCACGCTGAAGCTCGACCTCGACGGCGTCGAGGGCGCCCAGGGCGTCTACGGCGTCCAGCAGAAGACGGTCACCTTCACCATCGGCCGCAACCAGGTCTCCTACGTCGACGCGAAGACCAAGCAGATGAAGGTCACGCGCAACGGAAAGGTCGTCAAGACCATCCCGATCTCCGCCGGTTCGCCCGAGAACAAGACGTACGAGGGCCAGATGGTGATCTCCGAGAAGTTCAAGGAGACCCGGATGAACGGCGCGACGGTCGGCTTCACCGACGACGACGGCAAGGGCGAGTACGACATCAAGGACGTGCCGCACGCCATGCGCCTGAGCAACTCCGGCACCTTCATCCACGGCAACTACTGGGGCCAGGGCATCTTCGGCAACGTCAACACCAGCCACGGCTGCGTGGGCCTGCAGGACAAGAAGGGCGCGGACGACCCCAACACGCCGGGCGCGTGGTTCTACAACAACTCGATGGTCGGTGACGTCGTGGTCGTGCAGAACACCGGCGACCGGACCGTCGCCCCGGACAACGGCCTCAACGGCTGGAACATGAGCTGGGCCCAGTGGAAGGCCGGCTCGGAGATCTGACGAGCCCTCGAACAGCTTGACCGGCGCCGCCCTTCGGGGCGGCGCTGCAGAAGGTGGCCCTCACCGTCATTTCCAGAAGTAGGTCGGACTCGGCGAGCGGCTCGGGCATCTGCCGTCCGAGCTGTCCGGCGGCCAGCAGCTGGAGGTGCCCCCAGGCCGTCAAGGCACGGGGGGAGCGTCGCCATCGCCCGCGCCCTGGTCGAGCAGCCCAAGGTGCTGCTCGCCGACGAACCCACCGGAAACCTCGACGAGTCGATGCGCGACGAGGTCATGGACGTACTCGAACGCATGTGGAAAGAGCACGGGTTGACGTTCGTGATGGTCACCCATGACTCCGTCCTCGCGAAGAAGGCCCCGCGCCTGGTGACGATCCGCAGGGGCCGCGTCACCGTCGAGGAGAACGCGGGCGCGTAGGCGTACCCCGCTCTTGAGCGGTTGATCACCCCCCGGCATACTGCCTATCCCGGGGGGTGTACGCGCAGTTGTACGAATCTCCCCTCGGTCGGGTGAACGGGGATTCGCCCGGTACCTCATCTCCAGGGGGAGACTTGCGCAGACAAGTGAAAAGAGCGTGCGCGGCCACGGTCGCCGCGGCGGCAGCCGTAGCCCTCGCCGCGGGTATGACCAGCCCGGCGTCGGCGGGGCCCGAGCAGAGTTCGTCCGACGCCACCCGGATCGCAGGCCGCCACAGCATCACCCTCATCACCGGCGACCGGGTCACCGTGGACGCCAAGGGGCGCGTGGTCGGTCTGCAGCGGGCCAAGGGACGCGAACACATACCCGTGCAGGTCCGCAGGACCGGCGGGCACACCCACGTCGTGCCGGCCGACGCGGCCCGCCTGGTCGCCTCCGGCAAGCTGGACCAACGGCTGTTCGACATCACCGAGTTGAACAAGTCCGCCACCCGCAGGTCGCTCAAGAGCGGCCTGAAGGTCATCGTCGGCTACAAGGGCGCCGCCACCTCCGCACGGGCCGACGTCCGCGAGGCCGGCACCCTGCGCCGCGCCCTCAAGACCCTGAACGCCGACGCGGTGCAGACCCCGGACAAGGACACGCCGGAGCTGTGGAAGGCGCTCACCGACGGGGACAGGACCGCCACCGGCGTCGCCCAGGTCTGGCTCGACGGCGTCCGCAAGGTCAGCCTCGACAAGTCCGTGCCGCAGATCGGCGCCCCCACGGCCTGGAAGGCCGGCTACACCGGCAAGGGCGTGAAGATCGCCGTCCTGGACACCGGTGTCGACGCCACCCACGCCGACCTGAAGAGCCAGGTGATCGCGGCCAAGAACTTCTCCACCGCGAAGAACACCAACGACGCCTTCGGCCACGGCACCCACGTCGCCTCCATCGCGGCGGGCACCGGCGCCAAGTCGGGCGGCAAGTACAAGGGCGTGGCGCCCGACGCGAAGATCCTCAACGGCAAGGTCCTCGACGACGAGGGCTACGGCGACGACTCCGGCATCCTCGCCGGCATGGAGTGGGCCGCCCAGCAGGGCGCCGACATCGTCAACCTCAGCCTCGGCGGCCCGGACACCCCCGAAATCGACCCGCTGGAGGAGGCGGTCAACAGGCTCTCCGCCGAGAAGGACGTCCTCTTCGCGATCGCCGCCGGCAACGAGGGCCCGGAGACGGTCGGTTCGCCCGGCAGCGCCGACGCCGCCCTGACCGTCGGCGCCGTCGACAAGAAGAACAGGCTCGCCGGCTTCTCCTCCACCGGCCCGCGCGTCGGCGACGGCGCCGTCAAGCCCGACGTCACCGCGCCCGGCGTCTCCATCACCGCCGCCGCGGCCAAGGGCAGCCTCATCGCCCAGGAGGTCGGCGAGAGCCCGGCCGGCTACCTGACCATCGACGGCACGTCCATGGCGACCCCGCACGTCGCCGGCGCCGCCGCCCTCCTCAAGCAGCAGCACCCCGGCTGGGGTTACGCCGAGCTCAAGGGCGCGCTGACCGGCTCCGCGAAGGGCGGCGCGTACACCCCGTTCGAGCAGGGCGCGGGCCGTATCGCGGTCGACAGGGCGATGCAGCAGACCGTGATCGCCGACCCGGTGTCGGTGAGCTTCGGCGTCCAGGCCTGGCCGCACACCGACGACAAGCCGGTCACCAAGCCGCTGACCTACCGCAACCTCGGCACCGAGGACGTCACGCTCACCCTGAGCGTGACCGGCACCAACCCCAAGGGCCAGGCGGCCCCGGCCGGCTTCTTCACGCTCGGCGCGACCGAGGTGACCGTCCCGGCCGGCGGCAAGGCCTCCGTGGACCTGACCGCCGACACCCGGCTGGGCGGCACCCTGGACGGCGCCTACTCCGCGTACGTCACGGCGACCGGCGGCGGGCAGAGCGTCCGCACGGCCGCGGCCGTGGACCGCGAGGTCGAGTCCTACAACGTCACCGTCAAGCACATCGGCCGCGACGGCAAGCCCACCGCCGGCTACGGCACCGGGCTGATCGGCTACGCCGGCCTCGGCGACGGCCGCTTCTACGAGGTGTATCCCGCCGCCTCCGGCACGACGACCGTGCGCGTGCCCAAGGGCACGTACCTCGTGGACGCCTGGATCGCGAAGGACTTCGAGACCTTCAAGGGCGGCCTGGACTGGCTGGTCCAGCCGAAGCTCAGCGTGACCAAGAACCTCACGCTGACGATCGACGCCCGGACCACCAAGGCGGCCGACATCACCGTGCCGGACAAGACCGCGAAGCAGCGCATGGGGATGATCAGCTATTCCTACGAGCCGGCGGGCTTCGACCTCGGCTTCGGCTTCGGCCTCGGCCGCTGGTCCGACCTGCGCACCGGCTCCCTCGGCGGAGACGTCAGCGGGCTGAGCCAGACCTGGAACGGCCAGTGGACCAAGGGCGCGAGCACTGAGTACCACGTGGCGACCACCGCCAAGGTCAAGAGGTTCCAGGGCGGCAAGGTACGCCACTTCACGGCACGCGAACTCGCCAAGGTCAAGACCGCCATCGCCTCGGGCGGCTCCGGCAAGACCGGCGGCGTCACCACTCTGGGCCTGTTCCCCGAGGACTACGTCATCGGCTTCCCGATCGAGCAGAAGCTGCCGGGCACGCGCACGCTGTACCTGTCGACGAGCCACGGCATCCAGTGGACCATGGACGTGGAGCAGTACAGAGGCCACGACCGCAACGGCACCCCGGTCACCGAGGCGTTCTACGAGCTCGGCGCGGCGCAGACCTTCAAGGCCGGCAAGACCTACACCAAGACCTTCAACAAGGCGGTGTTCGGCCCGCGTCTGGGCCGGGGCGACGGCCTGTTCCGGCGGGGCAACGACATCTACGGCTCGCTGCCGCTGTTCGCCGACTCCGCCGGGCACTTCGGCTTCTCGACGTTCACCTCGGCGAAGACGACCCTCTACCGCAACGGCAAGAAGGTCGGCTCCAACGGCGACCCGCTGTTCGGGTTCGAGAGCTTCACGGTCCCGGCCGGTGACGCCGCGTACAAGCTGACCACCTCGGTCAAGCGCAGCGCGAAGGTCGCGAACGCCTCCACCCGTGTCGACGCGACCTGGACCTTCCGCTCCAAGAAGCCGTCCCGCGAAGCCCAGCTCCCGGCCTCCTCGGCCCGCTTCAAGGCCACCACCGGCATGGACAACCGTGTTTCGGCGGGCAAGAAGGCCACCTTCCCGGTCACCGTCGAGGGCGCCGCCGCGGGCAAGAACCTCAAGTCGCTGTCCGTCTGGGTGTCGTACAACAGCGGCAAGACCTGGAAGAAGGTCACCGTCAAGAAGGGCAAGATCACCGTCACGAACCCGGCCAAGGGCAAGGCGATCTCCTACCGCGCCAAGATCACCGACAAGAAGGGCAACACGTCGACGATCACGATCTACAGCGCGTACTACGGCAAGTGAGCCGCTGACACACAGGGAACGGCCCGCCGGAAGCAATGCTTCCGGCGGGCCGTTCGCCGTGCTCCGCCGCGGCCGGACCGCCACGGGACGCGTCAGCCGCCTGATCGAGGACCGCGAGTCCTGAGGCCGAAGCCCCGGGAGGCCCCCCGGCCCACCGCGCTCTCGGTGATCGCGGCCTGCCGGGGGCAGACCGGTCCCCTGGCCGGACTCCCGCCGGAGGGGCCTACGGGAGGCCGCGCCGGTCGGCGGCGACCCGGGAGGCGAGGGCGACCGCCTCCGCGACCCCGAGCACGGACCGTCAGGCGCCCACCTTCCTGACCGGCGGGTGCGACCCGGCGAAGGCGGCGACGTACGCGGCGGTGAGCGCCGCGGCCGCCCTGCCGCCGGCCCGCTCCTGCCACTGCCGTGCGGCAGCGGCCCCCGCGACGGCGAGTACGGCCCCCGCGACGGCGAGTACGGCCCCGCCCAGCTGCTGCTTCCTGGTCCACCGGGCCACGCCGTACCCGCCGACGAGCCCACGGGCGGCGATCACAGCCGCGGGAACCCTGGCCATCACTTCCTCCTCCAGAAGCCGGACATCCCGAGGCCGACCCGCGGGTGGACCCGCGCCCCGCTCATCCCTCCGCGGCCATGAGACGCAGGTCACACGCATGGGCTCCGCAGGTCCGTCACATCCGTGGGCCCGGCTCCGTCGTACAGGTGTGAGCACGAACGGAAGCAACAGGACCCACCTGAAGGAGCCCGGGATGGAAGCCCGTCTCAACCTGCACGACAACGCCGTCGCGGCCAAGTTCCTCCGCCACCTCGTCTCCGCGCACAAGCCCCTGTCGGACTCGGGACTCCCGCTGTCGACGCAGGAACTGGTGAAGATCCGCGCCAGCCAGATCAACGGCTGCGCCTTCTGCACCGACATGCACACCAAGGAGGCCGCCCGCGCCGGCGAGACGGCCGTGCGCCTCAACCTGGTCGCGACCTGGCGCGAGGCCAAGGTCTTCACCGAGGCCGAACGCGCCGCCCTCGAGCTGGCCGAGCAGGGCACCCGCATCGCCGACGCCGCCGGCGGAGTGACGGACGAGGCCTGGGCCAACGCCGCCAAGCACTACGACGAGGATCAGCTGGCGGCCCTGGTCTCCCTGATCGCCCTGATCAACGCCTTCAACCGCATGAACGTCATCGTCCAGCAGCCGGGGGGCGACTACGAGCCGGGCATGTTCGGCTGACGACTCCCGCCCCGGCCGCACACGCCACGGCTCAGCCCGGAGAAGGGCTGGGCCGTGGCTCTTCCTGTTTCCCCGTTCAAACCTGAGCCCAGGCTTGTCAACTTTCATCTCCCGGGATATATAAGAAGTCGTAGGGCATCGCACAGCAAGATTCCGTGAAAGGAGTGACCTGTGATGCTCATGCGCTCCGACCCGTTCCGTGAACTCGACCGCCTGGCACAGCAGGTCTTCGGCCCCACCCGTCCGGGCACGATGGCGATGGACGCCTACCGGGCCGGTGACGACTTCATCGTCCACTTCGACCTCCCGGGAATCGACCCGGAGACCATCGACCTCGACGTCGAGCGGAACGTCCTCAACATCCACGCCGAGCGCAGGTCCCCGGCCCCCGAGGGCGCCGAAATGATCGTCGCCGAACGGCCCACGGGCACCTTCTCCCGCCAGCTCTTCCTCGGCGAGACACTCGACACGGACCGCATCGACGCCTCCTACGAGGCCGGCGTCCTCACGCTGCGCATCCCGGTCGCCGAGCAGGCCAAGCCACGCAAGATCCAGATCACCGGAGGCGGCGACCGCAAGCAGATCAGCGGCTGAGGCGGCCTGCCGAGAACGCGTCCCGTGGGTCCGTACCCCGCCCACGGGGCGCGACGACGTATGACGACGTACACGAGGTACGGCGACGTACGACGACGTATCCGGACGGACCTACGACCCACGCGGAGGAGGACCGCAGGATGATCGCGCCGACGGTACGGGGCGAGACCATGACGCGCACCATGAGCACCCGCAGCGAAACGGCCGACCAGCGGAACCAGCGGAACCAGCGGAAATGGAGGGAACTGACCGAGAAGGTGCAGGAAGCCGGCCAGTACACGACGAGAGCGGAGGCGGAACGCGTCACCCGCATCGTCCTGTCCGCCCTCGGCGGCCACGTCACCGGCGACGAACGCGTGGACCTGGTCCGCGCCCTCCCCGAGGAGGCGGCCAGGGTGATCGCCTCCCAGATCCCGGTCACCCGCCCCCTGACGGCCCCGGAATTCGTCGACGCGGCGGCAGCCCGCATCGACGGCTCCACCCCGGCCACGGCCCGCTGGGACGTCAGCTCGGTCCTCAGCGTCCTGTCCGACCTGCTGGACCAGGACCTGCTGACCCGCATCCTGGATCAACTCCCGCCGGGCTACGCCCTGTTGTTCGGCAAAGCGGAACTGACCCCGGCGCGGTGACGCACGGCCGGTCCGCATGACGCACGGCCGGTCCGCATGACGCACGGTGCGCGACGTACGGCCACCGCCGCCGGTTCCGCCGCGGCGGTGGCCGTCCGCGTGTCCCGGCGACCGGGAACCGGAGGAGGGCTGTCCCGTCTGACGGAAGATCAATAACCTTGGGCGGAAGGCCAGTTACTCACCTGAGGGAGCCTCATGTCCACCGCGCAGCAGGTGCCCGACATCCTCTCGCCCGAGTTCGCAGCGGATCCCTACCCGGCCTACCGAGTGATGCGCGACACCGCGCCCCTCATCTGGCACGAGGCCACGAAGAGCTACATCATCTCGCGCTACGAGGACGTCGAGCGCGTCTTCAAGGACAAGAACAACGAGTTCACCACCGAGAACTACGACTGGCAGATCGAGCCCGTCCACGGCAGGACGATCCTCCAGCTCAGCGGCCGGGAACACGCCGTGCGCCGCGCCCTCGTCGCCCCCGCCTTCCGCGGCCGCGACCTGCAGGAGAAGTTCCTGCCCGTCATCGAGCGCAACTCGCGCGAACTGATCGACGCCTTCCGGCACACCGGCTCCGCCGACCTGGTCACCGACTACGCCACCCGCTTCCCGGTCAACGTGATCGCCGACATGCTGGGCCTCGACAAGGCCGACCACACGCGCTTCCACCGCTGGTACACGGCCGTCATCGCCTTCCTCGGCAACCTCTCGGGCGACCCCGAGGTGGCCGAGGCGGGGGAGCGGACCCGCGTCGAGTTCGCCGAGTACATGCTGCCGATCATCCGCGAACGCCGCGAGAACCTGGGCGACGACCTGCTGTCCACGCTGTGCGCCGCCGAGATCGACGGCGTGCGGATGAGCGACGAGGACATCAAGGCGTTCTGCAGCCTGCTGCTCGCCGCCGGCGGTGAGACCACCGACAAGGCGATCGCCGGCATCTTCGCGAACCTGCTGCTCCACCCCGACCAGCTCGCCGCCGTCCGCGAGGACCGCAGCCTGATCCCGCGGGCCTTCGCCGAGACCCTGCGCTACACCCCGCCCGTCCACATGATCATGCGGCAGTCCGCGACCGAAGTGACGGTCAGCGGAGGCACCATACCCGCCGGCGCCACCGTCACCTGCCTGATCGGTGCCGCCAACCGCGACGAGAAGCGCTACCGCGACCCCGACCGCTTCGACATCTTCCGCGGCGACCTCACCACCACGACCGCCTTCACCGCCGCCGCCGACCACCTCGCCTTCGCGCTCGGCCGGCACTTCTGCGTCGGCGCGCTGCTCGCCAAGGCCGAGGTCGAGATCGGCGTCGACCAGCTCCTCGACGCCATGCCCGACATCCGCCTCGCCGACGGCTTCGACCCGGTCGAGCAGGGCGTCTTCACCCGCGGACCGCAGTCCCTGCCGGTGCGGTTCACCCCCGTGACCGCCTGATCCGTACCACGGCCGAGGTGGTGGACCCCGTCACGGAGCCCACCACCTCGCCTACTGCACCACCGGCGTGAACCGCACCGGAAGCGACGTCAGTCCCCGCATCCAGATCGACGGGCGCCAGGTCAGCTCCTCCGGCTCCACCGCCAGCACCAGGTCCGGCAGCCGCTCCAGCAGCGTCTCGACCGCCGTCCGCGCCATCACGTCCGCCAGCAGCGGGGCCGGATAGGGGCAGCGGTGCTCGCCGTTGCTGAACGACAGGTGCGCGGAGTTCTCCGCGCCCACGTGCCCCTCCGGCCAGATCTGCGGATCGGTGTTGGCCGCGGCCAGCCCCAGCACCAGGCAGTCGCCCGCCCGGATCAGCCGCCCGCCCAGCTGGGTGTCCCGCACGGCCCAGCGCCCGATGAAGTTCTGTGTCGGCGTGTCCAGCCACAGCGCCTCGTTGAGCGCCTCGCCCACGCTGAGCCGGCCGCCCGACACGTTCACGGCGAACCGCTCGTCCGTCAGCAGCAGCCGCAGCGTGTTGCAGATCCAGTTCGCCGTCGGCTGCTGTGCCGCGGCGATCACCGAGATCAGGTCCTGGACGATCTCCTCGTCCGTCAGCCCCGCCGGATGCAGCAGCATGCGCGAGGTGACGTCCGGACCGGGACCGACCCGCTTGTCCTTCACCAGCTGCCGCAGCCGCTCGCCCACGCGCGCGTACGCCGCCACCGGGTCGTCGCCCTCCGCCGCGTCCAGCGAGATCCACAGGTCGTCGACCAGCTGTTGGGTGTCCGCGCCCGAGGTCGGCATCCCGCACATCTGCACCACGGCCTGCATCGGCAGGGAGTGCACGTAGCCGGTCATCAGCTCCGCCTCCCCGCTGCCCGCGAAGGAGGCGATGAGCCGGTCGGCGATCAGCTGGCAGTCACGGGCCAGCTCGAACTGGTCGACGCCCTCCAGCGCCTGGGTGATCACCCCGGCCCGCCGCCGGTGCTCGTCGCCCTCGGTGAACAGCACCGACGGCTGGTACCCGACGTACGCCAGCAGCGGCCAGTCCGGCGGGATGTTCTCCCACTGGTTCCAGCGCCGGGAGTTCCGGGCGAACAGCTCGTCGTGGCTGGTCACGTACGTGACCTCGGAATAGCCGAGCACCAGCCAGGCCGGGACGTCCCCGTCGAGCAGCACCGGCGCGACCGCGCCGTGCTCCCGGCGCAGCGCGCGGTACAGCTCCGACGGCGTCTGCTGGTACCCGAGCCCCGCCAGGCGCACCGCGTCCGCGTGGGCGGGGCAGCCCGGGGGAGCCGGGGGAGCCGGGTGCGCGGAAGAGGGACCGGTGTCGGTCACGGTGTCGCCTCCTGGGCCATGGCCAGTTCGTAGAGGTGGTCCACGAGGGTGATCAGCACGTCCTTGCCGGACTGCCGGACCCGCGCGTCGCAGTCGACCATCGGCACGTGCTCGGGCAGCGCGAGCGCCTGACGGATCTCGTCCAGGGAGTACCGGGTGGTGTCGTCGTCGAACCGGTTGACGGCCACCACGAACGGCGTCTTGTGGTGCTCCAGCCGGTCGATCGCGTGCCAGGAGTCGTCCATCCGGCGCGTGTCCACGAGTACCACCGCGCCCAGCGTGCCGGAGAACAGCCTGTCCCACAGGAACCAGAAGCGCTCCTGGCCCGGCGCGCCGAACAGGTACAGCACCATGCGCTCGTTGAGACTGATCCGCCCGAAGTCGAACGCCACCGTCGTGGTCGACTCCGTCGCCACCTGGCTGGTCTCGTCGACGCCGACGCCGGCCTGCGTCATCACCTCCTCGGTGTTCAGCGGCCGGATCTCGCTCACCGAGCGGACCAGGGTCGTCTTGCCGACACCGAATCCGCCCACGATGACGATCTTCAGGCCGGTCTCCGCCGCGTCGTCCAGTGGCGTGCGGTGGGAGGGAAGCTCAGAGGTTGCGGAGCCCATGGAGCACCTCCTTGAGAAGGGCGGAATCGGGAAGCGAGGCGACGGACTTCGCCGCGCGCGGGTGGCGGGCGGTGATACGGCCCATGTCGAGCAGGTCGCCGAGCAGGATCCGCACCACCGTGATCGGCAGTTTCAGCTCCGCGGCGACCTCGACCACGGCCGTCGGATGCCGGCACAGCTCCAGGATCCGGGCATGCTCCGACTGCATTCCCGCCGTGGGCCGGCACTCGCTGACGACGAGGGTGACCAGGTCGAAGGAGTCGTCGGTACGGCTCCGCCCGCCCGTGACCGTGTAGAGCCGGTCGGGATCACCGGTGTCCACGGGCTTGCGCGTCACGAGGTGGCACTCCCGGGGAGGGAGTCCCGGGGGTCGGCCCGCAGGTGCTCGCCGATCTGCTCGACCAGCTCCGTCATCTGGTGGCCCACCACGCCGGGGTCGGCGTTCTCCTCGGCGACGACCGCGAGATGCGCTCCCTCGCCGGCCTCCACGATGAACAGCAGGCCGCCGTGGAACTCGGTCATGGAGTGCCGGACGCCGCCGGTGCCGTCGCCGAACTCCACGGACGCGCCCTGGGCGAGGGCCTGGATGCCGGAGCATATCGCCGCGAGCTGGTCGGCCTGGTCGAGCGTCAGGTGCTCGGTCCAGCACAGCTTCAGGCCGTCCCGGGACAGGGCCAGGGCGTGCCGGGTGCCGGGGGTGCGCTCCAGGAGGCTCTGCAGGAGCCAGATGAGGCTGTTGTCGGTGGTCTGCATGATGGGTGATGGGACGGCGGTGCCCGGTTGACCGGTCACCGGCCCGTTCCCCCAATCTCATGAACCCGAGCGGGGAAGTGGGCGCCGGGGCCCCGGGCGCCCACTTCCCCGCTCGGGTTCATGAGATTGGGG